>NZ_JBIAUK010000003.1:0-498754 GCF_042892775.1 Streptomyces sp. NPDC001717
GCCGGAAGGGGGGGGGGGGGGGGGGGGCGGCCCCCCCCCCCCCCCCCCCCGGGGCGCCCCCCCCCCCCCCCCCCCGCGCCCGGGGGCCCCCCCCCCCGCCCGCCGGCCCCCCCCCCCCCCCCCCCCCCCCCCCCCCCCCCCCCCCGGTTCCCCGGCGCGGGAACCGGACGAGCCCAGGAGAGCAGACACCCCATGCAGTTCGGCATCTTCACCGTCGGGGACGTGACCCCCGACCCCACCAACGGTCGCACTCCGACCGAACGCGAGCGCATCAAGGCGATGGTCGCCATCGCGCTCAAGGCCGAGGAGGTCGGCCTGGACGTCTTCGCGACCGGCGAGCACCACAACCCGCCGTTCGTCCCCTCGTCGCCGACGACCATGCTCGGCTACATCGCCGCCCGCACCGAGAAACTGATCCTGTCCACGTCCACGACGCTGATCACCACGAACGACCCGGTGAAGATCGCCGAGGACTACGCGATGCTCCAGCACCTGGCCGACGGCCGGGTCGACCTCATGCTGGGCCGCGGCAACACCGGCCCGGTCTACCCGTGGTTCGGACAGGACATCCGCCAGGGCATCAACCTCGCCAAGGAGAACCACGCGCTGCTGCGCCGGCTGTGGCGCGAGGACGTCGTGGACTGGGAGGGCACGTTCCGTACGCCGCTCCAGGCCTTCACCTCGACACCGCGGCCCCTGGACGGCGTCCCGCCCTTCGTCTGGCACGGGTCCATCAGGTCCCCCGAGATCGCGGAGCAGGCCGCCTTCTACGGCGACGGCTTCTTCCACAACAACATCTTCTGGCCGGCCGACCACACCCGGCGCATGGTGCAGCTCTACCGGCGCCGGTTCGCGCACCACGGCCACGGCCGGCCGCAGGACGCCATCGTCGGCCTGGGCGGACAGGTCTTCATGCGCAAGAACTCCCAGGACGCCGTGCGGGAGTTCCGGCCCTACTTCGACAACGCGCCGGTCTACGGCCACGGCCCGTCGCTCGAGGACTTCACCGAGCAGACCCCGCTGACCGTGGGTTCCCCCCAGCAGGTCATCGACCGGACCCTGTCGTTCCGGGAGACCGTCGGCGACTACCAGCGCCAGCTGTTCCTGATGGACCACGCGGGCCTGCCCCTGAAGACCGTACTGGAGCAGCTCGACCTCCTCGGTGAAGAGGTCGTGCCCGTCCTGCGCAGGGAATTCGCCAAGGGCCGTCCGGCCGACGTGCCGCAGGCCCCCACGCACCCGTCCCTCCGAGCCGTCCGGGAGGTGTCCGCCGCATGAAGCTGATCGTCGTCTCCGCGGGCCTGAGCACCCCCTCCTCCACCCGCCTGCTCGCGGACCGGCTGGCCGAATCGGTCCGCGACGAACTCGCCGCCCGGGGGCGGGCACCGTCGACCGAGGTCGTGGAGCTGCGCGAACTGGCCGGCGACATCGCCCACCACCTCGTGACCGGATTTCCACCGCCGCGACTGAGCGCCGCGATCGACGCGGTGACGGCGGCCGACGGCCTGATCGTCGTGACTCCCGTGTTCGCGGCCTCCTACAGCGGTCTCTTCAAGTCCTTCTTCGACGTGATCGATCCGGACGCCCTCTCCGGGAAGCCGACCCTGATCGCGGCGACGGGCGGTACCGCCCGCCACTCCCTGGCCCTCGAGCACGCCGTGCGCCCGCTCTTCGCCTACCTCCGCGCCGTCGTCGTCCCCACCGCCGTGTTCGCGGCCTCCGAGGACTGGGGCTCGGGGGGAGACGAGTACACCGGCGGCCTGCCCGGCCGCGTCCGCCGGGCGGGCGCCGAGCTCGCCGCGCTCATGGCGGCGCGCCCGGTCGGCGAAGAGCCCGAGGACGACGTCACGGTCCTCGAACGGCAACTCGCCGACCTGCGCTTCGACTGAGGCGGGCCCGTGGGCCGGGCGACGGCGGGGTGGTGCACGTGGTTCATACTGTTCCGCCGTATGAGCGTGAACCGAGTGACGACGAGGACCGTGCCCGAAGACGCCGACGGTGTACGGACGCCGCTGCGCGGCAGGGACGCCGAACTGGCCTTCATCGAGGCGCGGCTCGACGCGCTCGACCGGGGCGAAGGCGGGATCGTCCGCGTCGGGGGCCCCGCCGGCATCGGCAGGTCCAGGATCCTCGCGGAGGCCGCGGCAGCCGCGAGGCGGCGCGGGACGAGGGTGTTCGAGGGAGCGGCGGACCCGGACGGACAGTTCGTGCCGCTCGGCCCGCTCCTCGACGGCGTGCTCGCCGGCACGGGGCAGCCGCGGTCCGGCGCCGTCCGTCTCCGGGACCTCGCCACGACACCCGGCCAGCGGTTCTGGCTGCTCCAGGAACTGGGCGACCGCTTGCGGGAGACCGCGCGAAAGGGCCCCCTGCTCGTCGTCCTCGACGACCTCCAGTGGTGCGACGACCTGACCCTCCTCACCTTCCACACCCTCGCGGCCGGACTCTCGTCGCACGCCATCCTCTGGCTGGTCGCCGTGCGCGGCGGCAGCGTGCCCTCGGTGGTGCGCACCACTCTGGACAGGATCCGGCAGGCGGGCGCACACGAGCTGGCGCTGGGAGCGCTGGGGGACCGGGCGACCACGCAGATCAGCGAGGACGTCCTGGGCGCCGCTCCCGGCCCGGACGTCCTGCGCGTCGCACGCCGCGCCGAGGGGGTGCCACAGCTGCTGATCGAGCTGATCGGCTCGCTGCGGGAGGACCAGTCGGTGACGATCGCGAACGGCACGGCCGGGCTGTCCGACGGACCCCCGGCCCCACGGGTGCTGCCCTCCGTCGTCCGCCGCCTCGACCAGCTGTCGGACGAGGCCCGGGAGTTGGTGCGGACGGCGGCCGCCACGGGCGGCCCCGTCACCGTCGCAGAACTCGCCGAACTGCTCGGCAGGTCCTCCGCGGCGCTCATCACGGCGGTCCAGGAATCCCTCGACGCCGATCTGCTCGCCGAAAGCGGCGACCGCCTCGCCTTCCGCCAGGACCTGATCCGCGAGTCGGTCGAAGCCGGTCTGCCCCTGCCCCTGCGCCAGGCCCTTCGCCGGCAGACCGCCGGACCGCCGCCGGGAGGCACGGCCGGCCCCGTCGACCGTCCCGGGCCGGCGGAAGGACCGGAGGGATGGGACGGAACCGTGGGGCCGGGAGACGCGGCGGAGGCCGACCGGCTGCGCACCGAAGCGGCGGAACTCGCGGCCACCGCTCCCGGACCCGCCGCGGACCGCAGCCTCAAGGCCCTGGAGCTCACCACCGCGGCCGCTCCGGAGCGGCCCCGGATCATCGCCGAGACGATCCCGCTGCTCTGGCAGACGGGCCGGGCCGCCCAGGCGCGTGAGCTGGGAGCCTCCGCCCTGGCGGCCGGCGGTCTCGGACCCGAGGACGAGGCGCTCCTACGCCTTGCCCTGGCACGCCTCGCCGTGCCGTTCGACTTCTCCGAGGCCGTCCGGCAGGCCCGCGCCGGCGCGGAACTGCCCGGGACGTCCGCGACCGTGAGGGGGCGGCTGCTCGCCATGCTCGCCGTCGGCCTGTCGATGTCGGGCGAGCACGCGGCGGCGGAGCAGGTCGCCGAGCAGGCGTGGGAGACCGCGGCGGCGGCGGGGGACCGCGCCGCCGAGGCCACGCTGACGACGGTCCGCTCCGCGGTCAGCTTCCACCGCATGGACCTGACCGAGGCGTTCCGGCAGGCCGAGCGGTCCGCCGCGCTGGCCGACGCCCTCGGGGTCAGCACCTCGCTGTGGGTTCCGGAGGCCCTGTGGTACGCCCTCCTGTCGAACACCACCGGACGCACCGCGGAGGCGCTCGCCGTCGCGGAGGAGGGCATCCGGATCACCGGGGACCAGGGCAGGACGGCCGCCACCCGCATGTGGCTCATGACCCGCTCCCGCATCCACCTGGAAACCGGACGGCTGGCGGACGCCCGGGCCGACGCCGAGGCCGCGTCCCCGGGGACCGACGATCCAGGCCCGGGCAACCTCGCCGACGTCACGCTCCGGTACGTGATGCTGCGCGTCGCCCTCCACACCGGCGACCGGCGGACCGCACGGGCGTACGCGGCGGAGGCGAGACGCATGCGCAGCGACGGCGCACCCGTCGTGCGGCACTTCGGCACCTGGATGCTCGCGCTGATGGCCGACTTCGAAGGCCGGCCCGACCGTGCCATGGCCGAACTCGACGAGGTGATGACGTCACCCGCCGCGTCCCGGCCCGCCTACGCCGGCCTGATCGACCCCGCCGACGCCCCGGTGCTCGTCCGTCTCGCGCTGCGCGCGGGCAGGCACGAACCGGCCGTGCAGGCGGTCGTTCTGGCGGAGGAGCGAGCCGTCCTCAACCCCGGGCTCACGTTCCTCGCCGCCACCGCCGCGCACGCCCGGGGGCTCCTCGACAACGACCTCGCCTCCCTCGTACGCGCCGTCCGGCTGTACGAGGACTGCCCTCGCGTGTTGGCCCGGGCGTCGGCGCTGGAGGACACCGGACGCAAGCTCGCGGCCACCCGTGGGCCCGAGGCGGTCCCGTACTTCGAGAGGGCCCTCGCGCTCTACGCGCGAGCCGGCGCCGAACGGGACGTCGCCCGCGTCCGTCGGCGCCTGCGGGCCGTCGGCGTCCGCCGCAGGCCCTCGACGCCCGGACTGTCCGATGCGTGGCCCGAGTTGACGGCCGCGGAGCTGCGGGTGGTACGGCTCGTGGCCCGAGGGCTGACCAACCAGCAGGCGGCCGAGCACCTCTCCCTCTCACCGCACACGGTGAGCTCGCACCTGCGCCGGGCCTTCGCCAAGCTGGACGTCACCTCGCGCGCCGAGCTGCCCCGGCTGGTCAAGCGCCGCGACAGCGGAGAGTAGTCGCTTCGTATCCCACGCGGGCGTCGTGGCAATGGACGATTCATGTGATGTGCCGACGTGGTCGTTTCCTCAGACTGATCAAGAACCGCGGAACGAAGAAGTCCGCGGGGAACGGTTGATCGAGAGAGGAACGACGCATGACCGCAAGGCTCCAGCGAGCCCGCCCCGGCAGCCCCGAGCTCCAGGCACTCGTCGACGAGCTCGCGGAGCGGCTCGGCCGGTCCGTCGCCGTCGACGACCCGCTGGTCCGCATGATCTGCACGAGCCGCCACTTCGGCGACGAGGACCCGGTCCGCATCGGCACCCTGTTGCAGGGCCGCGCCGACAACGCGGCCATCCGCCACGTCCTCGCCCAGGGCGTGACCCGGTGGTCCCGGGCCGGATTCATCGACGGCCGTGACGATCTCGGACTGCTGCCCCGTTACGTCGTGCCCCTGCGCGAGCGCGGGCACCTCCTCGGACTGCTCGTGGTGGTCGTGCCCGAGAAGACGCTCGCGGAGCACGAGACACGTGCCATCGCCCATGCCGCGGACGCCATGGCCGCCCAGATGTACGGAGAGCACATCGCCGCCGACACCCGCAAGGCCGACGAGCGCGACCTCGTCCTCGAACTCGTGGGCACCGACGTCGCCGCCCGCACCGCCGCACGTCGCCGGGGCAGGGAACTCGGACTGCTCGGAGCGGCCGAGCACGTCCTGGTCACCGTCGTCCGGCTGAGCTGCGCGGCCGAGCCGCGACAGTCCGAGGCGGCCCTGTGGGGATCCCTGGAGGGGTTCCGGCAGACGCGTTCGGCCCAGGGCCTCATCGCGATCGGCAGGGAGCGGGCGACCCTGCTCCAGCTCCGCGACCGCCCACCCGGCCCGGACGAGGTCGCCGCCCAGTCCGCCCGCATCCTCGACGAACTCCGCACCTTCCTGGGCCCGTCGGCGGATCCCGTGGTCGGCGTCGGCGGCCGCCACCCCGACCTGGACGGCGCGTGGACGTCGTACGAGCAGGCGCTCGTGGCGGCGCGCGCGGCACGCCGACTGCCCACCCTGAAGAGCGCCGGTGACTGGGAACTCCTCGGGGAACTCACCGTGCTGCTCCAACTCCCCGAGCACGTCCTGAACACGTCCCTGGTCCCGAAGTCGCTCCGCACCCTGACCGAGGGGCACGGCGGCGACCGCCTGCGGGACACCCTGCGCTGCTACCTCGAACACGCGGGATCGATTCCCAGGACCGCGGACACGCTGGGAATCCACCGCACCTCGCTCTACTACCGCCTGCGCCGGATCCAGGAGATCACCGGGCTCGACCTCGACGACGGCGCCAACCGGCTCACCCTGCACCTCGGCCTCAGGGTCGGGGAACTCCTCGCCCCGGGCGCCGGCGCAGCCGCCTGACCTCCTCCTCGCTTCGACAAAGCGAGGAGGATCCACGGCCCGATTCCTACAGCTCGCGGTGGTGCGGGCGACGGGCCCCATTCGAAGATGTTCGGGACGGGCGGGGGCGATCCACCGCCCGGCCGAGGCGCCGGCCAACGGGGCGTGGACGCCCCTCCGCCCTCCGCCCTCCGCCCTCCACCCGCACGAACCTACGGCCAGGAATCCCCATGCCGCTCACACTGATGTCACGTGGGCCCTCCTCCCGCTCGGGTTGGCTGGTCCAGGTGCTTTCCGAGATGCCGGACACGAACGACCGCAACCACGTCTATCTCGGCGTCCACGTCCGTGGGCCCGTCACCGTCGTCCACGAGCGCGCCAAGACCTTGTTGGAGCCGAACGACCTGGTCTTCTGCGACCCGGCCCGACGGCACCTCCTGCAGTTCGGCGAAGACTGCCGGATGATCTTCTTCTGGGTGCCCCGCTGCTATCTGGGCGTCACGGAGTCGGAACTGAACCGGGTGCTCGGCGTACCCGTACGCGGCGGGGAGGGGATCGGGGCGCTGGCGTCCGAGTTCCTGACCGGGCTCGCCACCAAGGCGGAGCTCCGCCGGTCCGCGATCGGGGACCGGCGTGCCCGGACGGCCGTACGTCTCCTCTCCGTCCTGGTCATGGAGCTCCTCGAAGCGGACACGACGGACGCGGCCGACGACGCGTCCGGGGTCAACGGGATGCTGTCCCGTATCCACGCCTACATCGAAGAACACCTGATGGACCCGGACCTCTCACCGGAGTCGATCGCACGCGCCCACCACATCTCCGTCCGGTACCTGCAGAAGCTCTTCCAGAACGACCGCAGCACGGTGAGCCAATGGGTGCGCCGGCGCAGGCTGGAGTTCTGCCGGCTCGAACTGGGCCGCTCCAACCGGAGGATCACCATGGCCGCGGTGGCCCACCGGTGGGGCTTCAGCAGCCCCTCGCACTTCAGCCGCACGTTCCGCGGGGCCTACGGCATGAGCCCCAGCGAATGGCAGGCGCTGGCGACCTCGGCCTTCACGCCGACGACGGCCGGTGCCCAGGACGAGCCGAGGCGCCGAGCCTCCTGTGCGCCGTCGTGACAGCGCGGATGCGCACACGTACGCGTGGTTCCACTCGCACGCCCCTACCGTGGGCGACCGTCGCACCGACCTCCTGCCGCCGTGGCGGGCGCCGAGGGGCCGGTGGCCCGTGGCGGGCCGGGCGCCCGCATCCGCCCGGGAGGGGTCAGCCCCCTGTGTGCTGGTGGAGAGCGGCCGCCAGGAGATGGGAGTCGAGCAGGGAGACGTCCGCCGTCCTGTCCGCCCGTGCGTAGCCGGCCAGCATCCGCTTGGTCAGGACGAGTGCTTCGGGCGAGCGTCGGACGAGGGGCCTGGTCCAGGAGTCGATCACCTTGTCCAGCTGGTCGAGCGGGGCGGTCCGGTGCAGCAGACCGATGCGGTGGGCCGTGTCGGCGTCGAAGACGTCGCAGGTGAGCATGAGCTCGCGAATCCTGGAGGCGCCGACCTCGGAGACCAGGCGTCCCATCGCCCCGCCCCACGCCGGCGGCAGCCCTATGCCGACCTCGGGCATGCGAAAGCGGCTGGTGTCGGCACCGGCGCGCAGATCGCAGAAGGAGGCGAGGGCGAGACCCGCGCCGATGACGCGCCCGTGCAGCCGGGCGATGGTGACCGCGTTGGTGTTCTCCAGGGCCTGGCACAGGCGGTGCGCCTTGTCGGCGATGCGGCGCAGGCCCACTCCGGACGGATCGGCGGCCAATGCCTCCTGGTACTCGCCCCGATCGGCACCCAGGCAGAAGTCCGTACCCAGCGACGACAGCGTCAGGATCCGGACGTCGGGTCTCTCGTGGAGGTCGTCGAGCAGGGTGATCAAGTCGTCGAGGACCGTGGTGTCCAGCGTGTCGTCCTGCCCCCAGGGGTTGAGGCTGACGTGCAGGACGGGACCGTCCTGCTCGGCACGGATCGCCTTGGGCGCGGTCCGGGTGCGTACGGGGGAGGGGGTGCATTCGGTCATGCGACTGCCACGTCCAGGTTCAGGAGGCGCCGGAACGCCACACGGGGCGCCATCGACGGGGGGCGTACGAGGGTGAGGCGGGGAAGGCGCCGGATCATCCGGCGGAGCAGGGTCTGGGCTTCGAGGCGGGCCAGCGGCGCGCCGAGGCAGTAGTGGATGCCGCCGCTGAAGGCGAGGTGGCCGGGCACGCGTGCGGGGTCGAACCGGTCCGGGTCGCCGTGCCTGGCGGGGTCCCGGTGCGCCGCCGCGACCATGAGGTGGACCATCTCGTCGCGGCGGATCTCGAAGCCTCCCAGCACGGTGTCCTGCGAGGCGACCCGGCTGATCACGTGGGTGGGCGGGTCGTAGCGAAGCGTTTCTTCCACGAACCCGGGTACGAGATCCGGGTCGTCGGCGACCATGTCCCAGCGCTCCGGGCTCTCGACGAGCCGCAGCGTCATCGTCGAGAGGAGGGTCGCGGTGGTCTCCAGGGCGGCCAGCACGACGAACAGGACCAGGAAGTAGACCGCCTCGTCGGCCTTGTCCCGGTCGGGCTCGATCGCGTCCCACGCCCGGATCCACCCGGTGATGGGGTCGTTCCCGGGGTGGGAGCGCCGGTCGCGCACCAGCTCCGTGAAATAGGTGCGGAGTTCGGCGGTGGCCGCGTCCGACAGGGCCAGCTGGCTGGCCGACGGCAGCAGCTCCTGGGTGAAGACCTGATCGTGCGTCAACTCGCGCAGCATGGGCCAGTCGGCCCGCGGCAGTCCGAGCCATTCACCTATGGTGGCGACGGGCAGCTCCTCGCAGACGAGCTCCGAGAAGTCCGCCTCGCCGGTGCGTATTCGCTCGGTGAAGGCGTCGAGGAGCCGATCCGCGGTCCGTTCCACGGTGTGGCCGATGCGCTCCACGGTGGACCGGTCGAAGGTGCCCGCCGCCCGGCGCACCCTGGTGTGGTCCGGGGCGTTGAGCGCGGCGAGGGTGTGGCTCATCTCGCGCGAGGAGGGCGCGTTCCAGCGCGTCCCGGGCCCCTGGCGCTCCCGCCACTCCCTGTCGGGCTCCAGCCATTGACGGCTGCGCAGCACCTGGTCGCAGGCGGCGAAGCCCGTCACGGCGAAGCCGCCCCAGGGGGCGAGGACCACCTCACCCCGCGAGAGGAGCTCGGCGTATATCGGGAAGGGGTCGGCCTGCCCTCTTGCCGTCCGCAGACGGGAGAAGAGGGAGGCGGACGCCCGGCGGTCGTATGACGGAGTTGTGGCAACCCCCATGATGGCGGCTCCTTTCTGAGGACCAGCCGCCATGCCTACCCACATGATCGTTAGCGCATCCACTACCACTGAGTAATCAGGAGGTTACTAGAATCACATTCGGCTCACTCGCCCCTGGTCCAGGCCAGGAAGCGGCTGAACAGGCCGCCCTTGGGCTGCGGCGCGGCTCCGGTGTTCGTGCGCGAGGGGCCGGCGGTGGGCGAGGAGACCGCCGCCTGCTGCTGCGAGGTCGGGCCCGGGTTCGCTCCGGCCGGCTTGGACGCCTGGGGGGCGACCCTCGGGGTGAAGCGGATCGGGAGCGTGACCAGCGTGCGGCTCCACGGGCTCGGCGCCCAGGTCAGCGTCTTGAACGGGACGCGCATCTCCACGTCGAGCAGCTGGTTGAGCAGCGTCTCCACGGCGGTCACGGTGATCATGAAAGCCGGGTCCTTGGCGGGACAGGCGTGCGGGCCCGCTCCGAAGGCCAGGTGCGCCTTGGCGCTGAGCTGTTCGCGGTGCTCGGTCAGCTTCGGGTCCGTGTTGGCCGCGGCGAACGAGATGAGGACCGGGTCGTTGGCGCGTACCACCCTGTTGCCGAGCTCGATGTCGTGCGTCGGGTAGTGGGCCGCGTAGTTGGCGATCGGCGCGTAGTTCCACAGGGTCTGGGAGACCGCGTCCTCGACCGGGAGGCCGACCTGCCAGTCCTCTCCGAGGTACAGGGCGCTGCTGGTGCCGATGGCCGCGGCCAGCGGCGCGGTGCCGCCGGAGAGCAGGGTCACCAGCTGGTGCAGCACCTCCTCGTCGCTCAGCTGCGCCGGGTGCTCCATCAGACGCGTCGTCAGGTCGTCCTTCGGACGGCGCCGCTTGAGGGCGATCAGCTCGGTGAGCGCCCCGCCGAGCACCTCGTCGGCGCCGGGCGTCCCCTCGAAGATGCCGCTGATCCCGGCGATCACGCGGTCGCCGATCTCGGGCGGGCAGCCGAACAGTTCGCTGAAGACCAGCAGGGGCAGCGGCTGGGCGTACTCGGCCATCAGCTCCGCCTGGCCGCGGATGTCGGTACTGAACTGGCTGATCAGGTAGTTGGCGGACTGCTGCGTCTGCCGGATGAGCTGGTGCTCGTTGACGGTCGCGAGAGCGTCGGTCACCGCCCCGCGCAGCCGGGCGTGTGCCGCACCGTCGCTGAAGAGGGCGTTGGGGCGGTAGCCCAGCATGGGAAGCGCCGGGCTGTCGGCCGGGACGCGCCCTTCGCCCAGGGCGTTCCAGCGGCGGGAGTCGCGCACGAAGGAGGCGGGGTTCTGCAGGACGTACAGGGCGGCGTCGTAGCTGGTGACGAGCTCGGCCTGGACGTCGGGGGCGATGTCCACGGGCGCACTGGGTCCGAAGTGGCGCAGCTGCGCGTAGTGGCTGTCGGGGTCGGCTCCGAACGAGGGACCGTACAGCTGGACGTTCCCGTGCGCGGGGCAGCCGGGAGGTATCTCCATGGGGTCAAGTGGCTGTTGCATTCCTGCGCTCCTAGCCGAGTTGGGACATGAGGTGTTTCACGAGGGTGATGAGGGCCTGCGCCGAGGAGTTCTCGTCCCGTACGTCGCACTCCACGACAGGGGTTTCGGCGGTGAGGTTCAGTGCTTCGCGCACCTCGTCGAGCGGGTAGTGCGTGGTGCCCTCGAAGTGGTTCACGGCGATGGCGTACGTCAGGCCGAAGCGCTCGACGAGGTCCAGGACGGGGAAGGACTCGTGCAGCCGCTCCGGGTCGACCAGGACGAGCGCGCCCAGCGCGCCCCGGGAGAGCTCCTCCCACATCTCCTTGAAGCGCTCCTGGCCGGGCGTACCGAAGAGGTAGAGCACCAGGGTGTCGCTGAGGGTCAGCCGGCCGAAGTCCATGGCGACGGTGGTGGTCGTCTTGTCGGGCGTGCCCGACAGGTCATCGAAGCCCACGCTGGCCTCGGTGATCTCTTCCTCGGTCCGCAGGGGCTCGATCTCGGAGAGGCTGCCGATGCAGGTGGTCTTGCCGACCCCGAAGTGCCCCACAATGAGGATCTTCACCGCGTGGGAGACATCTGGATCCAGGTACACGCGTTTACGCTCCGAATCGATTCTTCAGGCCTTCGAGCACGGCGCTGACCAGTTCTCTGTCGACACGTTCGGCGCGCGGTATCGGTGTCCTCGTGAGGATGAGGCCGTCGTCCTCCAGCTGCGCCAGCAGGATGCGGACGATGCCCAGGGGCAGGTGCGTGTGCCCCGCCACCTCGGCCACGGACAGGAATCCGTCCGCGACCAGGTCCATGACCTGCCCCGCTTCCGGGGACAGCGTGCGCGCCGCGATCGGTCCGTTCTCCGCCCCCGTCGCCGTCACGAGCGTCGTGTGCTCGTACTGGTGGTCCGGGGGCAGCGCCCGCCCGTTCGTGATCACGAACAGGGGGACTAACGGAGACGTCAGTTCCAGCTCTTCGTCCTGTCCGGGCACGTCAGGCATGTCCTGTTCCCTTCGCCGGTGTCGCCGCCGCGGTCAGTCTGGGAACCACCGAGTGCAGCCGGGTGGTGAACTCCTCGATGTCACACGCCTGTTCGGCGGCGGCGGCCAGGAAGGCGTCGGGGCCGGCGGCCAGGAGGAAGATCCAGCCGTGCTCGAACTCGATGACCGTCTGACGCCATTCCGTGTCCTCGGCGACCCCCGCGAACTGGGAGGTGACCCGGCTGTAGGCGTGGATGCCCGTCATGGCCGCGGAGATCGTGTCCGCCAGGTCGCGGCTCATCCCGCTGGTCGCCCCGCGGGGAAGGCCGTCCGATCCCAGCAGCACCGCGTGCCGGGCACCCTTGACCTCGGACACCACCCGGTCGAGCTCGCCGAGGACGAACTTCGCGTCCCCGGGGTTCTGCTGCCGGGGCTCGTTCCCCCGCGCGCCTCCGGCGTCCTCGTGGCCCACGCGCGGCGGCGACGTGAGGTTGTTGCCCAGCCGGGCCACGAGCCGGTGCATGCGGAAGGAGATCTGCTGCATGTCCACGTCGGGCGCGGCCGCGGCGGCGAGGTACGAGCCCTGCCCCGCCCCGATCAGGAAGTTCCAGCCGTGCGAGAACTCGATGATGGTCTGGTTCCACTGCCGGTCCTTCTCCGGTCCGGCGAAGTGGGCCGTCGCCCGGCTGAGCGACTGCATTCCGGCCATGGCGGCGGAGATGGTGCGCACATCGTTCTCGGCCAGGCCTTCCGTCGCACCGCGAGGGAGGCCGTCCGCGGACAGCAGGACGGCGTGACGTGCGCGGGGCACGTTGTGCACGATGTCCTCTAGCATCCACGACAGGTCTGCGGTCATGCGTCTTCGGGCCCTTCGAACGAGGTGGCGTCAAGGTTGCGGCCGGAGAGCGTGCCGCGCTGGAAGGCCCCCAGGCTGCGCCCGGAGGCGCGGCCCGTCTCTTCCGGGCTCCGTGGCGCCGCCCAGGTGGTGTCGGGACGGGTATCGGGACGAGGGTCGGGATCGGGGACGCTGGCGATGGGCGCCTGGCGCGCGCCGCGCTTGGGAAGGCCGTGCATCGTACGCGCCGGGGCACTGTGGGGCGCGCTCTGAGGGGCGCTGTGGGGCCGACTCTCGGGCGCACTGTGGGGCCGGCTCTCGGGGGCGCGCCGGATGTTGCTGACCGGAGCCTCCTGAACGGGCGGTATCTCCTCCATGGTCCACAGCTCCTCGGGCAAGAGGACGACGGCCCTGACGCCGCCGTACCGGGAGACTCCGGTGACGTCCACCTTGAAGCCGTGCTGACGCGCGATCAGGCCGATCACCGGAAAACCGAACTTGGGCTGCGTACCGAGCTGCGACAGGCGGGGCGCGATTTCCCCGGAGAGCAGTGCGGTCGCCCGCTGCCGGTCCTCGTCGTTCATGCTGACGCCGGCGTCGTCGATGACGATGCACAGGTTGTTCTGGACGCGCTGGAACGTCACCTCGATCGGCGCGTCGTGCTGCGAGAAGCTGGCGGCGTTGTCGAGCAGCTCCGCCACGGCGAGCGCGACGGGCGCGACCGCGGACGCCTTGAGGGCGAGACCGGTCTGCTGCATGATCGCGACCCGGTGGAAGTTGCGGATCTGACCCTGGGCGCTGCGCACCACGTCGTAGACGCTGGCGGGCCGGTTGCGCCGGCCGAGCGGCGCACCGCACATGACGGCGATGCCCTGGGCCTTGCGCGCCATCTGGGCGTTGGCGTGGTTGACGTCCAACAGGTCGCTGAGGACGGCGTGTCCACCGTACTTGCGCTGGATGCCGTCCAGCAGCGTCGTCTGCTCGGCGGCGAGGCTCTGGAGGAGACTGGCGGCGCCCTTGAGGACGGACTTGGTGTTCTCCTCCGCCGCTTCCTTGGCCTCGCGGAGCGTGGCGTCCTGCTCGCTGCGGAACCTCTGCAGCTCGGCGCGCGACGCGTGCAGGTGACTGTCCGCCGCGAGCAGCTGATGCCTCAGTTCCGCCTCGGTGTGCTCCTTCTTCGCCTCCAGCGCTCTGTTGCGGGCGACGAGTGCCACGACCGCGGCGACGGCTATCGCCGCAACCGCAACCAAGCACCACACAAGTGCGTCTCGATTCATGGAAACCTTTCCCGGCGCATGGCGTGCGGACGGCTGCAGATACACCTCGCGAGGCCCCGCAACACAGCTGATCGGCGCGGTTCACCCGCTGATACGCGGAGAACGTGACGCCGATCACAATCAGCATCTGCGTGAAAATAGATCAAGATCACAGATGCCGGGATGCTATCACCGGATCTTCGCTCCCTCGGACGCCTGCCGCGGCTCCGCTTCCGCCCAACCAGGCCGCCACAGCAGCGGGTTGACATGGGGTCTTGCCGCCCCGCATCCGCCATCGGCACCCCTCTCTTTGTTGATCTGTCAAGCAGTTCTTCACGAGAGGATCGGCAATTCCTCACATCGCTCCGAGAGTTCGTCAACCGAACCCCGGGCGGCCCTCGTCGGCAGGTTGCGGCGGCGCGTCCACGGCACCCAGTTCATCGGTTCCGGGCGGGTGTTGACCTTTGCGTCGAATCGGGAGGAGTCGCGCTCGGCCGCATCGGCCCGGGCGGGTTCGAGAATGGCTCGATCAGATCAGGTGGCCTGAATTCGATCGCGTGGTGCGCGGACATTCGCATAACGGGCGAAGTTCACGTGCGCGGTCATTCGAATCCCTCTGGGGTCGGAATGCGCATTCTCCCCGCATTCTCCCCGGCCAATCAGCCTCGTCGGCGCCGACGCGGGGATCCGACTGGTCGACACGGTCGGCGACGAGGCGGGCGACGCCCTCGGCGCGCCGTGACAGGACCTCGGGCCCCGCCGGGCATGGCGGCTGTCCTCACCGTCCGCGATGTGACCCGGCGCCGTCCGGCTCGCCGGACGCCGCCGATCGGGAGCCCGCGTTGTGCGCGAAAGGGGTGAGCTTTCGCTTACAGCCAGTCTCGATGCTTGAAAATGAGGTACAAACTTACGCAAACCATCCCCATCAACCCTACCGCGAAGGGGTATCCGAAGCTCCAGCCCAGTTCCGGCATGGAATCGAAGTTCATGCCGTAGATGGTGCCAACGAGCGTGGGTGCAAAGAGAATTGCGGCCCAGGCCGAGATCTTCTTGATCTCCTCGTTCTGTTCGAAGCCGGCCTCCGCCAGGGCGCGCATTTCGGCGTTCTGTTGTTGGGAGACCAGGGTGGCGTTCACCGTCAGGATTTCCGTGAGGGCCTGGCGGAAGCCGTCGACGCGTTCGCTGGTGTGCGTGACGTGGTCCGCCACGTCGCGGAGGTAGCGCTGGAGTTCCTCGTCCGTGCCGTACTTCGCGAAGCCCGCCATCAGGCCGTGCAGCATGCCGACCAGGGGGCGGGTGGCTCGCTGGAACTCGACCATTTCGCGGGAGAGTTCGTAGATGCGGCGGGAGACCGCGGGGTCGCCGCGGAAGACCTCCGTCTCGATCTCGTCGATGTCGGTCTGGACTCCCTCGACGACGGGGGCGTAGCCGTCGACGACCGCGTCGAGGATCGCGTACAGGGCGGCCTCCGGGCCCAGGCGGAGGAGCTCCGGGGTCTCCTCCATGCGGTGGCGGACCGTGGAGAGGTCCGGGGCGCCGCCGTGGCGGACCGTGATCAGGAAGTCCGGGCCGACGAAGACGTGGAGTTCGCCGAAGTCGACCTCCTCCTGGGCGTCCAGGTAGCGGGCCGCGCGCAGGACGACGAAGAGGGTGTCGCCGTACCGCTCCAGCTTCGGGCGCTGGTGGGCTTCGAGGGCGTCCTCGACGGCGAGCTCGTGGAGGTTGAACTCGGCCGCGAGGGAGTGGAGTTCGGGCTCGGTCGGGCGGTGCAGGCCGATCCAGGCCATGCCGCCGGGCTCCTCGCGCAGCCGGCGGAAGGTGTCGGCCAGGGTGGTGGGGGAGGCCACGCGGCGGCCGTCGCGGTAGACGGCCGAGTCGATCACGCTGCGGTGGTTCGGCGGAGCGGGTGCGGGCGGGTCCGGCTGCGGGGAGGTCGGCGACCCCGGCGGGGGCGTGGTCGGGGCGGCAGGGCGGCGCCGGCCCGTCCGCTTCGCGGCGGACGGCGAGGGGCGACGGGCTGGGCGCTCCGACATCGCAGTTCTGCTCCCGGTCGGACGTGTGTTTCTGGGTTTGCGGGCAATGGGCAGGATATAGGGCATAAGGCGTGAGAGGTGGGGCGGGCGGGGGATCCGGGTTGCGGACAGTAGGTGTCCGCAAGGGGGGCTAGCTTGCTGTCATGGCCTCCAGGACAGCACTTCCCGTACTCGACACCCGCGCTCTGAACCGTGCCACGCTCGCCCGCCAGTTGCTGCTCGGCCGCGTCGAGATGTCCGCGCGCGACGCCGTCGCGCACCTCCTCGGGCTGCAGGCGCAGAACGTGAAGCCCCCGTACTTCCAGCTCCACGCCCGCCTCGCCGGATTCCGGCCCGCCGAGCTGGCCGGGCTGATGGAGTCCCGAGAGGTGGTCCGCATGGTCACCATGCGTTCCACCATCCACACCCACACGGCGGACGACGCCCTGACCCTGCGCCCGCTGGTCCAGCCCGCCCGGGACAGGGAGGTCAACTACTTCCGGAAGGGGCTCGTGGGGGTGGACCTGGACCGGCTCGCCGGGCTGGCCCGCGCGTTCGTCGAGAGCGAGCCGCGCACCATGGCCGAGATCCGGGAGGAGCTGCTCAAGGAGTGGCCCGACGCCGACCCGCAGTCCCTGTCCGTCGCCGCCCGCTGCAGGCTGCCGCTGGTCCAGGTCACGCCGCGGGGGGTGTGGGGCAGGGCAGGGCAGGTTCGGCTCACCACGGTCGAGAACTGGCTGGGGCGGCCCGCCGCCGAGCCGCAGCCCGCGGACGACGTCGTGCTGCGCTACCTCGCCGCCTTCGGGCCCGCCTCCGTCAAGGACATGCAGACCTGGGCCGGGCTGACGCGGCTGCGCCCGGCCTTCGAGCGGCTGCGGCCCGGTCTGGTCGCCTTCCGGGACGAGAACGGCGTGGAGCTGTTCGATCTGCCCGATGCGCCCCGGCCCGCGGCGGACACGCCCGCCCCGCCCCGCTTCCTGCCCGAGTTCGACAACCTGCTGCTCTCGCACGCCGACCGCGGCCGAGTGATCACCCCCGAAGGCAAGGGGCGCTCCTGGACCGGGAACCAGGCGCACTGCGTGCTGCTCGTCGACGGGTTCCTCGCCGGGCTCTGGAAGCTGGACGGCGGGCTGCTCACCGTGGAGCTGTTCGACGAGAAGCCGTCCAGGGAGCGCCGGGCGGAGATCGTCGCCGAGGGGGAGTCCCTGATCGCGGAGATGACCGACGGGATGGGGTCCGGCGTGCGGTTCGCGTCAATCCGGGGCTGACGGGGCCCTGGTGGCGGTTCCCCCGTACGCGGCACGATGCCTGCCAGGACGGCTGTCATTCGTTATCAATGACAGTCGAGTGGTTTGTTTGTGTCGTTGCTCCGATACGCAGGAGAGAGCCATGCGGATTCCGATGACCGTCGCGGACTTCCTCGACCGGGCCGAACTGGGGTTCTCCTCCAGCCCCGGCGTGGTCGACGAGCCCGACCAGCCCGCCCCGCCCGTGCCCGTCTCGACGTACGGGCGGCTGGGCGACCGGGTCCGGGCCTGGCAGGCCGGCTTCGACCGGCTCGGTGTCGGGGAGGGCGAGCGGGTGGCGGTGGTCAGCCACAACTCGTCGCGGCTGCTGGAGCTGCTGTTCGCGGTGCCGATGAGCGGCCGGATCTGCGTGCCGGTCAACTTCCGCCTCAAGCCCGAGGAGATCGAGTACGTCGTACGGCAGAGCGGCGCCTCGGTCCTGCTGGTCGACCCGGAGCTGGACGAGGCCCTCGCCGGCGTCAAGGCGCGCCACCGGTTCGTGCTCGGTGCGCAGACGGAGAACGAGCTGATGCGTTTCGGCGTCGAACCCCGTCCCTGGTCGAGGCCGGACGAGGACGCCACCGCGACGATCAACTACACCTCGGGCACCACCGCCCGACCCAAGGGCGTACAGCTCACCCATCGCAACATCTGGGTCAACGGCCTGACCTTCGGGCTGCACACCCGCGTGTGGGAGCGCGACGTGTACATGCACACGCTGCCGATGTTCCACTGCAACGGCTGGGGAATGCCGTACGTGATGGCCGGCCTCGGCGTGAAGCAGGTCGTGCTGCGCAAGGTCGACGGCACCGAGATCCTCCGCCGGGTGGACGAGCACGGCGTGACGCTCATGTGCGGCGCGCCCGCGGTCTGGAACGCGGTGCTCGACGCGGCGGCCGGCTGGGAGGGCGAGATCCCCGGCCGTGACCGCGTACGGATCGTCTGCGCGGGGGCCCCGCCGCCGAGCAAGATGATCCAGCGGGTGGACGAGGTGCTGGGCTGGGAGTTCACGCAGATCTACGGCCTGACCGAGACCTCCCCGCTGCTCACCTTCAACCGCGCCCGGCCGGCCGACGCGGATCTGCCGGCGGAGGAGCGGGCGCACAAGCTGTCCCGCGCGGGACTGCCCGCGCTCGGGGTCAAGCTGAGGGTCTCGGAGGGCGGCGAGGTCCTGGCCAGGTCGAACGTCGTGCTCGACGGGTACTGGGACAAGCCCGAGGAGACCTCGGCAGCCCTGGAGGGAGGCTGGTTCCACACCGGCGACGGAGGCACGGTCGACGAGACGGACGGGCACCTGACGATCTCGGACCGCAAGAAGGACGTGATCATCACGGGTGGTGAGAACGTCTCGTCGATCGAGGTGGAGGACACGATCTTCAGCCACCCGGCGGTCGCCGAGGTCGCCGTCATCGGCGTGCCGCACGAGAAGTGGGGCGAGACGATCAAGGCCCTGGTGGTCCTCGCCGAAGGCGCGACGGCGGACGAGGCCGAGATCATCGCGCACTGCAAGCAGCGGATGGCCGGCTACAAGGCGCCGACGTCGGTCGAGTTCCGCGCCGCCATCCCGCGGACGGCCACTGGCAAGATCCAGAAGTTCAAGCTGCGGGAGCCGTACTGGACCGACCTCGATCGGGGGGTCAACTGACCGCGGGATCGACCGACCGCGGGATTGCCTGAGGAGCGGGAGGCGGGCTCGGCGGGAGGCGGGCGCCCTGCGTCGGCTCCCGGGGCCGCCCTCGGCCGGTCCGCGCGCGGGTGGAGCTCACCGCGACCGACCCCGTCGGCCTGCGGTGATGCGCCACGGGCAGGCGGGTCAGGCCGGCAGGTTCGCCTCGATCGCGGCGATGACCTCGGGAGCCTCGGGCTCGGTGCGCGGGCGGAAGCGCGCCACGACCTCACCGGCGGGGGAGATCAGGAACTTCTCGAAGTTCCACTGGATGTCCCCCGCCTCGCCGTCCGCGTCCGCGAACTTCACGAGCTCCTGGAAGAGCGGGTGCCGGTTCTCGCCGTTGACCTCGGACTTCTCCAGCATCGGGAAGGTGACGCCGAAGCCCGCCGCGCAGAACGTCTGGATGTCCTCGGCGGTGCCGGGCTCCTGCTCGCCGAACTGGTTGCAGGGCACGCCGATGACGGTGAAGCCCTTCGCCTCGTACGTGAACTGCAGACGGGCCAGCCCCGAGTACTGCGGGGTGAGCCCGCACTGCGAGGCGGTGTTCACCAGCAGGATCGCCTTGCCCTGGTGGGCCCCCAGGGTGGTGGGCTCGTCGCTCAGGGTGGTCAGCGGGATGTCGTACAGGCTCATCGGGTTCTCCTCGGCAGGAAGGAACGACTCAAGGGGATCACGGTGATCGAGGCGATCGAGGTGATCGAGGCGATCACGGTGATCAAGGGGAAAGGCTAAGCTCCCGCGCCGACCAGCTCGTCCGCCGGGTCGTTCACCGGCTGCGGCATGCCCGTGAGGTCCATGACGAACAGCGGTATGCCCAGATCGTCCGCACGGGCACGGGCCGCCTCCGTATAGCCGGCGAGCGCGAAGTAGACGCTGGTCGCGGACGCCGTGAGTCCGTTCAGCCATACGCACTCCACCGCCCGCAGCCCGGCCGGAGCGGTGGTCGGGTCGACCTGTGCGACCAGGCCCGGCGCCCGCAGGTCCACGGCCGCCGAGGGGATCGGGCGCCCGTCGGGCTGTCGTACGTCCTGGAAGCCGAGCCAGCGCAGGTAGAGCGCGGCCGTGGCCACCGCGTCCCGGGCCGTACGGATGGTCACCGGGCGGAAGGCGGGTCGCGGCACCCGGACCGCGCCGGCCGCGGGCGGCGGTGCGTCCGGTGCGTCCGGTGCGTCCGGTGCATACGGTGCGTCCGGCCAGTCCGCAGCCGCCGGCCCCCGCCCCGCGTCGGCGCCCGAGGGCGGCGTCTGCGCCCCGTCCCGCGCACGTCCGCCCCGCCCGTCCGGCCGCCGGACCGGGTCCGTGCCTTCCGCCGGGTGCACCGGCAGCCGCACCACCGTGCCGCACGAACCGCACCCCAGCTCCGGGTACGGCCACTCGCTCTCCCTGCCGCAGGCCTCGCACCGCACCGTCACCCAGGTGTCCGACCAGGTGCGGTGGGTCAGCGGCAGCGGCGGCGCCGTCAGGTCCAGCGGCGGATGGACCGGGCTCCCGCAGGCGCAGGGGAAGACCGGTGCGGTGTAGCCGTTCTCGCGCAGGCACGCCGGACAGCGCACCGGTACCGCTTCCGCCATGAGACCTGGACCCCCTCCGTCGCTGTGCGTAGGTCCATGCTCCACCACCGGCGACCGCGGGGGCGGGAGACGGGCCATTTCCGGTCGCCGGCTCGGTCATTTGTGTAAGTCACCGAGCGAGACGCGGCTTTTGGTGGCATCCGTGCAGCCCCGCCGCCTTGACGTCGCGAGAGCCGCCGCTTAGCTTGTTCCGTATAGCAGAACAAAACTTCCGGATGACGGAAAAGCCTGACCGCCACACCCGCAGGAGAACCTGATGCCTCGTATGACAGCCGCCGCTGCTGCAGTTGAGATCCTCAAGCTTGAGGGTGTCGAACAAGCGTTCGGCGTGCCCGGTGCTGCGATCAACCCGTTCTACCGCGAGCTGAAGAACGTGGGCGGCATCGCGCACACCCTGGCCCGCCACGTCGAGGGCGCCTCGCACATGGCGGAGGGTTACACCCGCGCCCAGGCCGGCAACATCGGCGTCTGCATCGGTACCTCGGGCCCGGCCGGCACCGACATGATCACCGGCCTGTACTCCGCCATCGCGGACTCGATCCCGATCCTCTGCATCACCGGTCAGGCTCCGGTCTCGAAGCTCCACAAGGAGGACTTCCAGGCCGTCGACATCGCGACGATCGCCAAGCCCGTCACCAAGGCCGCCACCACGGTCCTCGAGGCCGCGCAGGTCCCCGGTGTCTTCCAGCAGGCCTTCCACCTGATGCGCTCCGGCCGTCCGGGCCCGGTCCTCATCGACCTGCCGATCGACGTCCAGCTGACCGAGATCGAGTTCGACCCCGAGACCTACACCCCGCTGCCGGTCTACAAGCCGCAGGCGAGCCGCGCCCAGGCCGAGAAGGCCCTGGGCTTCCTCCTCGAGGCCGAGCGTCCGCTGATCGTCGCCGGTGGCGGCATCATCAACGCCGACGCCTCCGACCTGCTGGTCGAGTTCGCCGAGCTGACCGGCATCCCGGTCATCTCCACCCTGATGGGCTGGGGCACCATCCCGGACGACCACGAGCTGGCCGCCGGCATGGTCGGTGTGCAGACCGCCCACCGCTACGGTAACGCGACCTTCCTCGAGTCGGACACCGTCATCGGTATCGGTAACCGCTGGGCAAACCGTCACACCGGTTACAACCTGGACGCCTACACCAAGGGCCGCAAGTTCGTCCACGTCGACATCGAGCCCACCCAGCTGGGCAAGATCTTCGCCCCGGACTTCGGCATCGCCTCCGACGCCAAGGTCGCCCTGGAGCTCTTCATCGAGGTCGCCAAGGAGTGGAAGGCCGAGGGCAAGCTCCCCGACTTCTCCGCCTGGGCCGCCTCCGCGCAGGAGCGCAAGGCCACCCTGCAGCGCCGTACGCACTTCGAGAACATCCCCATGAAGCCGCAGCGCGTCTACGAGGAGATGAACAAGGCGTTCGGCCCGGAGACCCGCTACGTCACGACCATCGGTCTCTCCCAGATCGCGGCCGCGCAGTTCCTGCACGTCTACAAGCCGCGCCACTGGGTCAACTGCGGCCAGGCCGGCCCGCTCGGCTGGACCATCCCGGCCGCCATCGGTGCCGCCACCGCGCAGCCCGACGTCCCGGTCGTCGCCCTCTCCGGTGACTACGACTTCCAGTTCATGATCGAGGAGCTGGCGGTCGCCGCCCAGCACAAGGTCCCCTACGTCCACGTCCTCGTGAACAACGCCTACCTGGGTCTGATCCGCCAGGCGCAGGGCGGCCTCGGCATCAACTTCGAGGTCAACCTCGAGTTCGAGAACATCAACACCCCGGAGATCGGCGTCTACGGCGTCGACCACGTCAAGGTCGCCGAGGGCCTGGGCGTCAAGGCCATCCGCGTCACCGACCCGGACAAGCTGGGCGAGGCCTTCGAAGAGGCCAAGAAGCTGGCCCAGGAGTTCCAGGTCCCGGTCGTCGTCGAGGCCATCCTGGAGCGCGTCACCAACATCGCGATGAGCAAGACGGTCGACATGAGCGACGTCACCGAGTTCGAAGAGCTCGCGACCGAGCCGGGCCACGCCCCGACCGCGATCAAGTCCCTCCAGGTCTGATCACCCCGCACCACCCAGCGGCCCCCGCTCCTCCTTCCGGAGGGGCGGGGGCCGTTCGCGTCGTCCCCACGGTGCGCGGGACACCGCTTCCCGGCGCACCGCGAGTGCTCTGCGGGGCCCAGGGGGCCTACGGGAACCGGGCGGGTAGGGGAACGGCGCTCAGCACCATGGGGCCGTCCGCCGCCGCGACCACGAACTCCACCGACGCCTCGGGCTCCGGCTCCGGCTCCGGCGCGTGCGTCGGCACCTCGATGACCTCGTACGCCGTCGCGAACGGCGTGTGCCGCAGCTCGTCGGAGGTGAGGAGGGTTCCGTTGCCGTCGAGGGGACCGCCGGCGATGTCCTCGGCGAGCTCGGCGACCAAGCCGGCCCGGACCACGGCCGGGTACATCCGCGAGGCGTACTCCCCGAACTTCGCTGCGGCCGGCCCCCGCAGCCGCACCTGTTCCTCGGCGGCCGCCGGCAGGCTCCGGACCTCCGTCGGCAGCGCTCGGAACGCCTGAAGATCCATCCGGTCATTCAACCAGGGGCCCATCGCCGCGCGGAAGCCGGCCGGTCCGCCTGACACCCGGTCATCGTGCCAAGCGGGCAACGGTGTTGTGTGAAACCTGACAATCTGAACGGACACCGATCCGCCCGGGAGGACTCGCCATGACCGAAGCTCTGATCGACGCCGTCGACGCGGGTGGCGCGGGTGGCGACGGTGCCGATCGGGATGCCGTCGAGCACGAGCGGGCCGAGTTGCGGGAGTTCATCAAAGGGCTGAGCGCGGACGACATCAAGTCGGGCGGCTGGTTCACCAAGCTCCTGGCCCAGGGCCTGAGTTCCTACACCGACAGGGTCGACTGGCAGTACTTCCAGGAGCGGTACGAGGGGGTGCCCGCGGACGCCGTCGTCGATCAGAGGATCAAGATGGCGGCCCGGTACGCCGCGCTCGAAGGCGGACTCTCGGCCGGAGCCTACTCGGCGGCCATCGCCGCCACCCTCGGAACCCTGGGTGGTGCCGCGACGGCGACCGTCCCGGCCGCCGTCGCGACCATGATGGTCGACGTCGCGTTCATCACCCGGCTCCAGCTCCGCCTGGCCCACGACATCGCGGTCCTCTACAGGGTCCCGCTCGACCTGTCCGACCCGGACGACATGTGGAAGCTCATCCGCGTGGCCTTCACGATCAAGAGCGGCGAAGTGGTCCGGGAGGGCGTGGTCAAGGCGGTGCCGGCCGTCGTGCGGCCGCTGATCAAGCGCTTCTACTCGGGAGCGGTGCTCCACACGGCGAAGGGACTCCCCGTCGTCGGCAAGTACCTCCTGCAGCGCAACGTCATCAAGATCGGCATCCCCATGGTCGGCGTCCCCGTCGCGGTGGTGCTGAACCGCTACACGACCCTGGTCGCGGGACGGCACGCGCAGGACGTCTTCCGGAACGAGGCCCGGGTGATCGAACTCGCCGAGGGGCTGTGCACGCGGAGTCGGCACCCGCAATCGATGCTGTGGGTCGCGTGGCTCGTCGTCGCGGCGGACGGGAAGATCACCGACGACGAGGCGTTGTTGATGCGGCATCTGGTGAGGCTGGCCCGGGAGCGGCACCAGGTGGTCGACGAACGGTTCGCTCGCCTCGTCGACATGGATCCCGCCGAGGTGTGGCGACGCCTGGACGCCGAGCCGGGGGACCTGAGCGACGTCATCGACGTGGCAGAGCGGGTGGCCGCGGTGGACGGTGCCGTCAACGCGCGCGAGAAGGCCGTCATCTGCGAGCTCCGGGATCGCTGCCGAAGGAGCTGACCGCAGCCCACGGCCCGGCCCACCCAGAGGCAAAGGGGCGTGCGGGAACGACAAAGCGCCGAGTCACGGGACCGTCCGTGACTCGGCGCTCTGGTTGTTACCGCCCGACGGTGCGAGGCTGGCGCGACAGGACGTTCGCACCGCCGGGCGGAGTAGGAGGCTCCTTCGCCTCGTGCGGGGGACTCTGTGCGTAGCCCCCGTACGAAGGGAAGGAGTTGGCTGGGACCGTGGCGAACGGCGACGAGAACTCCGGCTTCGTCTCCCTCAGGTCAAGAGACGGGCCTCGGAACCCATTACCACCGCACTGGCTCGCACGCTCGCCACGGTCCTCGTCCTGCCCTCACCGCGTACCACCCCTCATCCGGGTAAGCGGGTCGGGCTCGGTACCCGGGGCCTGACCTCCCGTCAGACCCCCGGTACAGCTGTGCGGCTCTCAGGCGTCGCGCAGGGCGCGGACGGCCTCCTCGACGCGCTTGCCGTAGTCGGCGTCGGCGGCGTGGAAGTGAGCCAGGTTCTTCTCGATGACGTCCTCGAGGGTGACCTGAGACAGGCCGCCGGCGATGTTCGCCACCAGACGCTGCTTCTCGGCCTCCGACATCAGGCGGTAGAGCTCACCGGCCTGGAAGAAGTCGTCGTCCTTGGTGTGGGCCGGCGCGGCGTGGGTGCCCGTGTAGCCGGAGACGGCCTTCGGGGCGCCGAGCGCGAGACCGGTCTCGGCCGGACCCTGGTACGAGTTGGGCTCGTAGTTCTTGTCGTGGCGCGAGCCGTTGCGCAGCGCCATGACGCCGTCGCGGCCGTAGTTCTCCGCCTTCGTCGCCTTCGGGGCGTTGACCGGCAGCTGGGTGTGGTTCACACCGAGGCGGTAACGCTGGGCGTCGGCGTACGCGAACAGACGGCCCTGGAGCATCTTGTCCGGCGAAGCGGTGATGCCCGGAACGAAGTTGTTCGGGGAGAAGGCGGACTGCTCGACCTCGGCGAAGACGTTGTCCGGGTTGCGGTCGAGGACCAGACGGCCCACGCGCTGCAGCGGGTAGTCGCTGTGCGGCCACACCTTGGTGAGGTCGAACGGGTTGAAGCGGTAGTCCGCGGCCTCGGCGGCGGGCATGATCTGCACGTACAGGGTCCACGAGGGGTTCACACCGCGCTCGATGGCCTGCAGCAGGTCGGTCTGGTGCGAGTTGGCGTCGGAACCGACGATCTCGGCGGCCTGCTCGCCCGAGAGGCAGCGGATGCCCTGGTTCGTCTTGAAGTGGTACTTGACGAAGAAGGCCTCGCCCGACTCGTTGGTCCACTGGTACGTGTGGGAGCCGTAGCCGTTCATGTGACGGTACGACGCGGGGATGCCGCGGTCACCCATCAGCCAGGTGATCTGGTGCGTCGCCTCGGGGGCGTGCGCCCAGAAGTCCCAGACGTTGTCCGGCTCCTGCTTGCCCGTGAAGGGGTCGCGCTTCTGGGAGTGGATGAAGTCGGGGAACTTGATCGGGTCCTTGATGAAGAACACCGGGGTGTTGTTGCCGACGAGGTCGTAGTTGCCCTCTTCGGTGTAGAACTTGAGCGCGAAGCCGCGCGGGTCGCGGACGGCGTCCGCGCCACCGAGCGAGTCCGCCACGGTGGAGAACCGCAGGAAGGTCTCGGTCTTCTTGCCGACCGTGTTCAGGAACGCGGCGCTGGTGTACGCGGTGACGTCGTCGGTCACCTCGAAGTAGCCGTACGCGGCGGAACCGCGGGCGTGCACCACGCGCTCCGGGATGCGCTCCCGGTTGAAGCGGGCAAGCTTCTCGATCAGCTGCTGGTCCTGGACCAGCAGGGGGCCACCGACGCCGGCGGTGGCGGAGTTCTGATTGTCGGCGACCGGGGCGCCGGACTCGGTCGTCAGCGTGCGCTTCGACATGGTGACCTTCCGTACGGGTAACTGCTGACGGAAAGTGTCTTCCGCCATGCGGAGCCTAATTTCGGCATGAACTAAACGTCAACAGTTTGTTGAACAAAGTTGAGGAGAGGTAATCCGGACGGCGTCGGCACTTGGGCGCGACAGGACAGGTGTCAGCACCGACGCCATCCGGAAACTCAGGTCCCCCTAAGGGGAGGGGTGCTCTGGAAGATCAGAGCTGGGCGCCGGAGAGGCGCTCGACCGCACGGAGCAGGGCGGAGTGGTCCAGGCCACCGTCACCCTGGGCGCGCAGCGAGGCGACCAGCTGGGCGACGACCGCGCCGACCGGGAGGGCCGCACCGACGTTGCGGGCGGCGTCGGTGACGATGCCCATGTCCTTGTGGTGCAGGTCGATCCGGAAACCGGGCTTGAAGTCGCGGTTCAGGAAGTTGTCCTTCTTGCGGGTCAGGACCGTGGAGCCGGCCAGACCGCCGTTGAGGACGTCCAGGGCGGCCTGGAGGTTCACGCCGGACTTCTCGAGGAAGACGACGGCCTCGGCGCACGCCTGGATGTTCACCGCGACGATGAGCTGGTTGGCGGCCTTCACCGTCTGGCCGGAGCCGTGCGGGCCGCACAGGACGATGACCTTGCCGAGGGCCTCGAGGATCGGCAGCGCGGCGTCGAAGTCGGCCTGCTCGCCACCCACCATGATCGACAGGACGGCCTCGATGGCGCCGGCCTCGCCACCGGACACCGGGGCGTCGATGACGCGGATGCCCTTGGCGGCGGCGTTCTTCGCCAGGTCGATGGAGGTCTGCGGGGTGATCGACGACATGTCGATGATGAGCGCGCCGGACTTGGCGTTCTCCAGGATGCCGTTCTCACCGTAGGAGATGGCCTCGACCTGCGGGGAGGCGGGCACCATCGTGATGATGACGTCGGCGTCGGCCACGGCCTCGGCGATCGAGCCGGCCGCGGTGCCGCCGGCGGCGGCCAGACGGTCCAGCTTGTCCTGCTCCAGGGTGAAACCGGTGACCGAGTAGCCGGCCTTCAGGAGGTTCTCGGCCATGGGGGAGCCCATGATGCCGAGACCGATCCACGCGATCTTGGGGAGGTTGCTCATGATGAGGTCCTTCTCTTAATGCTTCGTACGAAAAGTGCGAGAGGTGCCTGGCCGATCGCCCGGACTTCGTCCTCTTACTTGGCGGCGCGGGCCTCGGCCGGCAGCCACTCGAAGGACGCGGCGGCGTCGGCCGCCTTGTACTCCAGGCCCACGTAACCCTGGTAACCGGCCTTCTTCAGCTGGTCGAGCAGGTCTTCGAGGGGCAGCTCTCCGGTGCCGGGGGCACCGCGTCCGGGCTTGTCCGCGATCTGGACGTGCCCGGTCTTGGCGGCGTACTTTTCGATGACCTCGGAGAGGTCCTCATCGTTCATCGCCAGGTGGTACAGGTCGAGGAGGAACTTGGCGTTGCCGAGGCCGGTGGCCTCGTTCACCTTGTCCACCACCTCGATGCCGGCCGGGGCGCTCACCAGCGGGTAGAGCGGCGACTCGGGCTTGTTGAGGGTCTCGATCAGGAGGATCGCGCCCACGCGGTCCGCGGCCTGGGCCGCGACGACCAGGTTCTTCAGGGCCAGCTCGTCCTGGACGGCCGGGTCCACGCCTTCGACGCGGTTGCCGTACAGGGCGTTCAGCGCCTTGCAGCCGACCGAGGCGGCGAAGTCCGCCGCCACGTTGATGTTGGCGTTGAAGCGCTCCGACTCCTCACCGGGAACCGAGACCGCACCGCGGTCCGGGCCCGGCAGCCGGCCGGCGTAGAAGTTCAGGCCCACCAGCTGAGTGCCGGCGTCCTCAAGAGCCTTCTTGAGGGCGTCCAGCTCTTCCTGGGCGGGGGTGGGGGTCTCGATCCAGGGCCACCACAGCTCGACCGCCGTGAAGCCCGCCGCGGCGGCAGCCGCGGGACGCTCCAGGAGCGGGAGTTCCGTGAAGAGGATCGAAAGGTTCACATCGAAGCGCTGGTCCGTGTATCCCATGAGGGGTGTGCGCTCCTTCCGTATTGCGGAAGTTAGTTTCTGCTTGATGGAAGACTGCATGGGCTTGCGCGGGGATGTCAAGTGCGGACTCCCGAAAAATCCTGACCGGGAGGTAGCTTGACCGCGTGCGATTGAGAGTGGAGTTCACGACCGAGCCCTTCGACCTCGAAGAGGCTCCTGCCCATGCCGTGGCGGCCCGCGAGGTCATCCAGAAGGCCCAGCTGGAGGCGGTGGACGTCGGCCCGTTCGGCAACACCGCCGAGGGTGAGGCCGAGCGCGTGCTGGACGCCGTGCGCGCGCTGCTGCGCGATTCCCTGGAGGCCGGCGCGACGCGCGTCTCGCTCCAGGTCAACGTGATCGGGGAGGAGACGCCATGACCGAGCCCCGCGACCACCCCTTCGTCACCGCGGTCAAGCCGCTGATCGACGCGATGGGCGGCGAGCTGATGGATCCGGCCCTCGCGGAGCCCGACGACGTCGTGCTGACCTGGGAGGGTCAGGAGCTGCTCGCCGTGCGTCTGCCCCAGCTCTCGGACTCGCTGGACCACATCCTGGCCGCCTTGGAGCGCCGTCACGGCGTACCGTTGTCGCAGCTCGACCGGAAGTCCAAGCAGGACGTCGTACGCATACTGGAGGCGCGGGGCGCCTTCTCCGTGCGGCACGGTGTGGAAACGGTCGCGGGCGCACTGGGCGTAAGCCGATTCACGGTCTACAACTACCTGAACCGGGATGCCGGGGCTCAAAAGGGATCCGGCAAAAACAGCCAAACGTGAACGTGAACTCACCCACAGTGACGAGCCGCCGCCCAATTCACCCGGGCGGCGGCTTTTGTGTACGCGAAGTTTCAACAAAGTGTTGACGCCGTGTTGTCGAGGGCGTTAGCTATGCGGAGCCCGTCAAGCAACAACAGGCCACGGAGGCCTACCGTGACTTCGAGTCCGACCCCGGGTCTCACCCGGTTCAACGCCTTGGATGACAGCGCGGCCACGGCCGAGCTGCACGAGGTGTGCGCCAGTTCGGCATGGGGGAGCAAGATGCTCGCCCAGCGCCCCTTCGCCACCGCCGATTCCCTGTTCTCCGCGAACGAAGCCGCCATGGCGGAGCTCACCGCGGACGACCTGGGCGAGGCCATGGGAGGCCACGCGCCGATCGGCCGGCCGAAGCCGGGAGACCCGACCTCCGCCCGCGAGCAGCGTGGCATGGCCGGTGCCTCGGAGGAGCTCAAGAACGAGCTCCTCGAACTGAACCTGGCCTACCAGGAGAAGTTCGGCCACGTCTTCCTCATCTGCGCCACCGGTGCGACCGGTGAGTTCATGCGGGACGCGGTCAAGGTCCGGATCGACAACTCGCCGGAACAGGAGCGAGAGATCGCCCGTGGTGAGCTCGTCAAGATCAACAAGATCCGCCTGACCCGACTCGTCGAACTCGTAGAAGAAGGAGCGTGAGCATGAGCACCGAAACCACCGCGTCGGTGTCCACGCACATCCTGGACACCAGCATCGGAAAGCCCGCCGAGGGCGTCGCCATCTCCCTGTCGGCCCGCACGGGTCCGGGCGGCGAGTGGGCGGCCCTGGGTGGCTCCGCCACCGATGCGGACGGGCGCTGCAAGGACCTGCCGGCCCTGCCGGAGGGCACCACACACGTGCGTCTCGACTTCGAGACCGAGACGTACTTTTCCAAGAAGCAAGCCGCCGAGGCGCAGCAGGACGCCCCCCGCGTAAGGGACAGCAGTACGTTTTTCCCCGAGGTCACCATCACCTTCGCGGTGAACCCGGGCGAGCACTACCACGTACCGCTGCTGCTCAACCCGTTCGGCTACTCCGTTTACCGAGGGAGCTAGCATGGCCACGATTCTGGGCCAGAACCAGTACGGCAAAGCAGAGAACCGCGTAGTCAAGATCACGCGGGACGGCGACACCCACCACATCAAGGACCTGAACGTCTCGGTCGCCCTCTCCGGCGACATGGACGACGTCCACTACAACGGTTCGAACGCCAACTGCCTTCCGACCGACACCACCAAGAACACGGTGTACGCGTTCGCCAAGGAATACGGCATCGAGTCGGCCGAGCAGTTCGGCATCCACCTGGCGCGTTGGTTCGTCACCAGCCAGGAGCCGATCAAGCGCGCGCGCATCCGGATCGAGGAGTACGCCTGGGACCGGATCGCCACGTCCGACGCCAACTCCAAGTTCATCGGCGCCGATGAGGTGAACCACTCCTTCGTCCGCAAGGGCATGGAGACCCGCGTCACCCAGATCACGTACGACGGTCAGAACTGGGAGGTCATCTCCGGCCTCAAGGACCTGATCGTCATGAACTCCACGAACTCCGAGTTCTGGGGTTACGTGAAGGACAAGTACACGACCCTGCAGGAGGCGTACGACCGCATCCTGGCCACCCAGGTGTCGGGTCGCTGGCGCTTCAACTGGTCGGACGACGAGCAGCGGATGCCCAACTGGGAGAAGTCCTACACCGAGGTCAAGAAGCACATGCTCCAGGCCTTCGCGGAGACCTACTCCCTCTCGCTGCAGCAGACCCTCTACCAGATGGGTTCGCGCATCATCAACCACCGCTCGGAGATCGACGAGGTCCGCTTCTCGCTCCCGAACAAGCACCACTTCCTGGTTGACCTTGAGCCCTTCGGCCTCAAGAACGACAATGAGGTGTACTTCGCCGCAGACCGTCCTTACGGTCTCATCGAGGCCACGATCCTCCGCGACGGTGTGGATGCCCGCATTCCCGTGGACATGACCAACCTCTAAGGGTCCGGTCGAAGCTCGGCACGTGCCGTCCCGGGGCTCCGCAGTAGCCCCGGGACAGCGCGACACTCTTCAACTTCATGATCGAGATCATGAATCGGCACCCGGTAGCAACATATGGGGCGGCAGTACTGTCAGCTGCCAAGGCCCCCGGCTCCGGCACTCAAATCCCCTGGGTTTTGCCGTGCCCGCATCGCCACTGAAACAGGGAAGTCCCATGGCAGCATCTTCCGCGATCGACGCCTCCGCAGAGCGGATCGTCATCGAAAACTGTGCGATTGCAACCGTCGACGCCAACGACACCGAGTACGCCTCGGGTCACGTGGTCGTAGCGGGTAACAAGATCGAGTTCATCGGTGCGGGCAGTGCCCCCGAGAACCTCGACAACGTAGTCCGTCGTATCGACGGCACCGGGCACCTCGTGACCCCCGGTCTGGTCAACACGCACCACCACTTCTACCAGTGGATCACCCGCGGCCTGGCCACCGACCACAACCTGTTCAACTGGCTCGTGGCGCTCTACCCGACCTGGGCGCTCATCGACGAGCAGATGACGTACACGGCCGCGCAGGGCTCCCTCGCCGCGATGGCCAGGGGTGGCGTCACCACTGCGATGGACCACCACTACGTCTTCCCCAAGGGTTCCGGCGACCTCTCCGGGTCGATCATCCGCGCCGCCTCCGAGATGGGCGTCCGCTTCACCCTCGGCCGCGGTTCCATGGACCGCAGCGTGAAGGACGGCGGCCTGCCGCCGGACCACGCCGTCGAGACCCTCGAAGGCGCGCTCGCCGACACCGAGGCGACCGTGAAGAAGCACCACGACGCCTCCTTCGACTCGATGACCCAGGTCGCCGTCGCGCCGTGCTCCCCCTTCTCGGTCTCGACCGAGCTGCTGAAGCAGGGCGCCGAGCTGGCACGCCGCCTGGGTGTGCGCATGCACACGCACGGTTCGGAGACCGTCGAGGAAGAGCAGTTCTGCAAGGAACTCTTCGGCATGGGCCCGACCGACTACTTCGAGTCCACCGGCTGGCTCGGCGAGGACGTGTGGATGGCCCACAGCGTCCACATGAACGACTCCGACATCGCGGCCTTCGCCCGTACGAAGACCGGTGTCGCGCACTGCCCCTCCTCCAACGCCCGTCTGGCCGCCGGCATCGCCCGCGTCCCGGACATGCTCGCCGCCGGTGTTCCGGTCGGCCTCGGCGTGGACGGCACCGCCTCCAACGAGTCCGGTGAACTGCACACCGAGCTGCGCAACGCGCTCCTGATCAACCGCCTGAACCCGATCCACCGCGAGCGCGCCCTGAACGCGCGCCAGGCCCTGCGCCTGGGTACGTACGGTGGCGCCCAGGTCCTCGGCCGCGCCGACAACATCGGTTCGCTGGAGGTCGGCAAGTGCGCCGACCTGGTGCTGTGGAACCTGAGCACGTTCCTCCACTCCTCGATCGCCGACCCGGTGACCGCGCTGGTCTTCGGTGCGGCCGCCCCGGTGACGGCCTCGTTCGTCAACGGGAAGCAGATCGTCGAGGACAACCGACTCCTCTTCGCCGACGAGGACGCCATCGCCGCGTCCACGCGGGAAGAGGCCCAGCGCCTCGCGCGGATCACCGCGCAGGCCTGACCCCACGGAGTCCGGCCGGGGGGGACGGCCCCCGGCCGGTCGCCGCGGACCCGAGCGGGGTCCGCGGCAGCCGTTCCCGGGAGCGCCCGAGGATTTTCCTCGGGCGCCCCCGGGGGCGGTGAAACCTGCCATCCGGCATCTCCACACAGCGTTGCCTCACGGCTCCGCCACGCGTGGGAACAGCAGCAGAACCGTTTTGGGCGAACCGTTCCGCCGTCGTTTCCGCACCCCTTGGGAAAAGCATTCGCACCACCACAACTCCATACAGGCTCGACTCGCACAGCTTTCGCACCACCTCCCTGAACCCATGTCCTTGGCGACGTGTCTAAATAACGACCGGAGGAAGCCGTGGCCCTGCCGCCCAGGTTTCGCAAAGAAGCAGTCGCAGTACCAGAGGGCTCCGGGGACAAACACCCGGTCGATGAGACCCTTCCCCCGCTCAAGATGGTCACCAGCGGGCTCCAGCACGTGGCGGCCATGTACGCGGGTGTCGTCGCCCCGCCCATGATCGTCGGCCCCGCCGTCGGCCTCTCGGCAACGGAGACCGCCTTCCTGATGGGCGCGTCCCTCTTCACCGCCGGCCTCGCCACCCTGCTCCAGACCCTCGGGTTCTGGAAGATCGGCGCCAAGCTCCCCTTCGTCAACGGCGTCTCCTTCGCCGGTGTCACCCCCATGATCGCGATAGGCAAGGGGGAGGGGGACAACGCGATCCCCGTCATCTTCGGCGCGATCATCGTCGCCGGAATCCTCGGATTCTTCGCCGCGCCCTACTTCGGCAAGCTCGTCCGCTTCTTCCCGCCGGTCGTCACGGGCACGGTCATCACCCTGATCGGCGTCTCGCTCCTGCCCGTCGCCTTCAACTGGTCGCAGGGCGGGAACCGCACCGCCGCCGACTACGGCTCGATGAAGAACATCGGCATGGCCGCGCTCACCCTCGTCATCGTCCTGCTGATGCGCAAGTTCCTGCGCGGCTTCCTCCAGCAGATCTCCATCCTGCTCGGCCTGGTCGCCGGCACGCTGATCGCGCTCCCGCTCGGCATGACCAATTTCGACGCCGTCAAGAACGCCTCGGTCGTCGGGTTCCCGACCCCGTTCCACTTCGGCGCCCCGCAGTTCCAGGTCGCCGCGATCATCTCGATGTGCATCGTCATGCTCGTCTGCATGACCGAGTCCACCGCCGACATCCTGGCGCTCGGCAAGATCGTCGGTCGTCCGGCGGACTCGAAGACCATCGAGGGGGGCCTGCGCGCCGACACCCTCGGCAGTGCGCTCAGCCCGCTCTTCAACGGGTTCATGTGCAGCGCCTTCGCCCAGAACATCGGGCTCGTCGCCATGACCAAGGTGCGCAGCCGGTTCGTCGTCGCCGCCGGCGGCGGGATCCTGATCCTGCTCGGCCTCTGTCCGATGGCGGCCTCCGTCATCGGCGTGGTCCCGCTGCCCGTCCTCGGCGGCGCCGGCATCGTCCTCTTCGGATCGGTCGCCGCCAGCGGAATCCAGACCCTGGCCGGGGCCGCCATGGAGAAGGGCGAGAACGCCCTGATCGTCGCCGCCTCCGTGGGCATCGGCCTGATCCCGATCGCCGCGCCGAACTTCTACCACGCCTTCCCGAAGGACCTCCTCGTCGTCCTCGACTCCGGCATCAGCACCGGTTGCGTCGTGGCGATCCTGCTCAACCTGGGCTTCAACCACCTCGGTGCCAAGAAGGACGCCGCCCTGGCCTCGGGTCCGGAACCGGTGCCCGTGCACTGACCCGGCCCGGCCCCGTACGAACCGTTCACGGCTGTGCGCACGTCACCCACTGCGGGTGTGGCGTGCGCACAGCCGTGTCCGCCCTCCCGGGCCGTCTCTTTCGGATCTTGCCTGACCCGCGCTGCCCGGCAAGATCCAAAAGAGACGACCCGGGCCCCTCAGACCGTCCGGGAGGAGTCCGGTGCCGGGTCCGACCAGATGTCCGGCGGGACCGTCCGGATCCGGCGGCCCTCGTGGTCCAACTCCTGCGCCTCGCACTTGCGTACGTACAGCGACACGGCCGAGTCCGTGATCCGCAGCCCGGGCAGCCGCCTGGTGAGGTCGGAGGTGTAGCGCGAGAGGTCCTCCAGCGTGCGCAGCCGCGCGCTGATCACGAAGTTCCAGCGCCCGCTCACGGACATGCACATACGCGTTTCGCGCAGTCCCGCGGCCGCCGCCGCGCAGTCCGCCACCTCGTACTCGGCCACCTCCGCCCACACCGTCGCCGCGACCGGCCACCCCGACAGCCCCGACGCGAGCGCACTGCTGAAGCGCAGGCCCTGCCCCGCCTCCAGCCGTGCCAGGCGCCGGCGCAGGGTCGACTCGCTCATGGCGAACTCCCTGGCCAGCGAGGCCACGCTGCGCCGCGCGTCGGAGGCCAGGGCCAGGACGAGCGGCCTCTCCTCCGCCGCGATCGAGGCCGTGGCCGACGGGGCCGCCGAGAACGGTCCGCCCGGCGGGCGGCGGGTCCGGCCGGTCCGCCCGGTCAGCCGGTCGCTCTGCGCCGGGGTCAACTGGTCCAGGCGCCAGCGGTCGGGGGCGTAGTGCACGGCCGTGACCACCGAGGACCGGGTCGAGACCACCCCGGGGATCAGCTGCACCCGGAAGGACAGGTACCGGTACAGCGCGTGCAGGTCCGGCACCGCCACGAAGACCAGCAGGTCACGGCCACCGGTGAGGTGCTCCACGCCCAGGGCGTGCGGATCGCCGGCGAGTGCGGCGCCCACCGCCGGAGAGGTGCCCGCCGTGCAGGTGACCTCCACCCAGGCCATCCGGGGAGGCGTGCTGCCCGTGCGCAGACCGATACCGCTGATCCATGCCTCGCCGGACTCCGTCAGCCGCTCCCAGCGGCGTGCGAGGGTGTCCGGGCGGGCGCCGAGCACCGGTCCCAACCGCTCCCAACTGGCGCGCGGGGCGAGCTGCAGCGCGTGGACGAGCGCCCGGTCCAAGTCGTCCATGGCGGAAATGGCCGAATTCATCATCCTCACCTGGTGGATCTCCCGGTAGCCGTTCGGTCATCCGGACTTTCGGCCGATCATCTCTCTTCCTGCATTGAACAGCTCACCCGGGCTGTCGCAGGCGTATTCAGGACATCGGGGGAGGATCTGTGGGGGAGGCCGGCTCGGGCATGCGCCAGACGGTGCCCGCGGAGCTGTCCAGCTTCATCGGCCGGGAACGGGAGCTGGCCGCCGTCGCGAAACTGCTCGCGGTCGAACGCCTGGTCACCCTCACCGGCCCGGCCGGCATCGGCAAGACCCGGCTCGCCGTGCGCACCGTACGTTCCCTGACCAGCAGCGACGGCATCGACGTGTGCTGGGCCGAGCCGGTCCGGCTGGATCCGACGCGGCTGCCGGAGCTGGAGGCCGGGCTGGCGGCCGCGCTCACGGGTCGCGAGGTGCTGCTGGTGCTCGACGGCTGCGAGCAACTCCCCGAGCAGGCCCGGGGCCTGGCCGGGCGGCTGCTCGCCGAGCTTCCCGGGCTGCGGATTCTGGCCACCTCACAGCGCCGCCTGTGGCTGCGCGGGGAGGTCGAGGTGGCCGTCCCGCCGCTGTCGCTGCCGCCGGGGCCCGTGGCGGCCGGCGGGCCCACCGGACCCGCGCGCCGGATGCCGGTGGCCGAGATCGCAGGGTACGCGGCCGTACGGCTCTTCGAGGAACGGGCCAGGGGCGCCGACCCCTTCTTCGGGCTGACCGAACGCAACGCCGCGGACGTGGCGGCCCTGTGCCGGGCCCTGGACGGGATCCCGGGCGCGCTGGAGCTCGCCGCCGGACGCTCCCACCAGTACGCCCCCGACCAGGCGCTGCGGCGGCTGGCCGCGGACCCGCTGACCTTCCTCGCGGGCGGCGCGGGGCGGGGCACCCGGGTCGACGCGGAGCGCTCGTACCGGCTGGCGCCGCCCGCCGAGCGGTTGGTGCGGGAGCGGCTCTCCGTGTTCGCCGGCTCCTTCGACCTGGCGGCCGCCGCGGAGGTGTGCGGCTTCGGCGTGCTCACCCGGGAGGGCGCCGCCGAGGTGCTGCGGGACCTCGTCCCCGGTCTGCTCGTCGACGGCGGGCCGGGCCGCTACCGGTTGCCGCTCTCCGTACGAGCCCACGCGGCCCGGCGGCTCGCGCACGGCCCGGCCGGGGACGGGGCGACGGCGGCCCGGCGGCACCACGAGCGCTGCCGGGTGCTGGCGGAGAAGGCGGCGCAGCTGTGGCGGGACGGGGCGCAGCGGGAGGCTCGGGAACTGGCCCTGCGGGAGCTGCCGGAGCTGCGGGCGGCGATGAACCCGCTGTCCGCGACCGGCCCGGCCGCCGCCCTGGAGATCGCCGTGTCGCTGTGGTTCCTGTGGTCCGCGTGCGGGCTGACGGAGGAGGGTCGGCGCCATGTGGAACGCGCCCTCGCCCTGCATCCGGCGCCGCGACCGGCCCGCGCGCTGTGGCTGGCCGCCTGGCTGGTGGCGAGCCGCGGCGAGGCGTCCGCGGCGGACCCGCTGCTGGTCGAGGCGTGGAGTGCGGCCGTGCAGGAGGGGGAGGACACCTGCCTCGCCTACCTCGCGCACGTGCGGGGCACGGTCGCGCTGTGGGAGGAGCGGTACGAGGACGCCGCCGGCGAGTTCCTGGAGGGTCTGGAACTGCTGCCGGAGGTAGCGGAGTTCGGGCCCGGCCGGGAGGCGTTGCGAGCCGCGCACACCATGGCGCTCGCCCACACCGACCCGTCGTCGGTCCCGGCCGAGGACACCCCGCCCGGGCGCCCGCCCGGCCCGCCCCCGGGGCCGACGGGCCGTTCCGCCGATCCGTGGGCGCGTGCCTGGAGTGACTTCGCCCGTGCCGTGGTCCACCGCCGGGAGGGCCACGAGGCCGCGGCCCGGGCCGCCCTGTTGCGCGCCCTGCGGGCCCTGATCGCCCTCGGCGACGGCGTGGGCCAGGCCTTCGCGGCGGAATCGCTCGCCGAACTGGAGGCGGACCGGGGACGGTACGCGGAGGCCGCGCGACTGCTCGGCTGCGTCTCCCGCACCCGCCCGGCCGCCGCCCCGGCCCCCCGGGCCGAACGGGTCCTGCGCGCCCGGCTCGCCCCGGAGGCCTTCCGCTCGGCCCTCCGCGAGGGCGCCCGCACACCGCTGCTCAGCCTGCTCCCGGACCCCTGAGCGTCGGGGCGTCGGGGCGTCGGGCGTCGGGCGTCGGGCCTCGGGGCCTCGGGGCCTCGGTCGTCAGGGCGTCCAGAGCATCAGATTGCTCATCAGTTCGGCCTGCTCCACGGCGTCGTCGAGCGCGTGGTGCGTGTGCCGGCGCGAGGAGTGCAGTTCGCGCGGCATCCGGCCCTTGACCGCGGCCCGCAGCGGCACCCGCGCCTTCGTCGCGTACAGGGTCTTCATGTCCAGGCAGCCGGAGTGCCCGAAGGGGCTGTCCCCGCCGAACCGCATCAGGTACCACTACAGGAAGGTCCAGTCGAAGGAGGCCGGATAGCCGCACATCACGGGCTGCGCGCCCGCCTCCGCCGACACCTCGCGCACCCAGGCGCGGAACGCGTCCATGGCGGCCGCCGGGTCCTCGCCCTCGCGGACGAGCCGGTCGCGGTCCAGTCCGCTGACTGCGAGCGCCTCGGGCACGTACGCGTCGCTGATCGGACGCAGCTCCCGGTAGAAGGTGAGCCGCTCGGGATCGGCGGCCGTATACGAGTCGCCGTCCTGCCGGCCGGCGACCGCCGCTCCGAAGCTGATCATCGAATACGGTCCGGGAATGGGTCCGTCGGCCTCGATGTCGACGGAGACGTACAGACTGGGACGTGCGTTGCGAACTGCCATGCGCGAGAGCATGCCGGCCGAGCCCCCGGGCGATCACCCCATTTCCCGGTCGACGGCGGTGGGACCCGGGAGCAGACTGGGAAGAGGGGCGCGCGGCGGATCGAGGTAGGGATCATGTTCGAGGACACCAAGGCGTTCAGCGGCTTCTCCGTCGACGACCTGGGTCGGGCCAAGGAGTTCTACGGAGGCACGCTCGGGCTCCGCGTCACCGAGGACGAGCCGCGGATGCCGCTCCTGACGCTGCACCTCGCCGGCGGCACGAAGGTGATGGTCTACGCGAAGGACGACCACGAGCCCGCGACCTTCACGATCCTCAACTTCGCCGTGGCCGACGTCGAGGAGGCGGTCGACGAACTCACCGCGAAGGGCGTCCGCTTCGAGCGCTACGAGGGGTTCGAGGCCGATGCCAAGGGCATCGTCCGCCAGGACGACGGGCCCGCCGCCATCGCCTGGTTCAAGGACCCGGCGGGCAACGTCCTGTCCGTGCTCAGCGAGTCGATGTAGGAGCGGGGCCGCGGCCGCCGGACCGCGGCCCCGCCGTCTGCCTACGGGGCCGGGGTCAGGTACATCCCCGTCTCGTCGGCGCCCGCGGTGTTCTTGCAGCCGACGCTCGAAGCGGCGGGTTGGGCGAGCGCCAGGGCGAGGCAGCGACCCGCCGCCAACTGGCCGTAGAAGTTCGGGTGCATGGACTCCTGGACCAGGCCCTGGGTCTCGCTGCTGTCGATCCAGCGCGCCCACTCGCTCGTCTTCGCCGAGGCCGGCACCGTCGAGCTCACCGGCTTGCTCGCCTTCGCGCACACCTCGCGCCCCTGGAGCATGTCGCGCAGGTCCAGGAACTGCACGCCCTTGGCCGCGGCGACCCCCTTGATGCGGTTCGCGATCTGCGGCACGAGGGAGTCCCGCGCCCAGTCCGAGTCCCGGTTCCAGAAGGGACAGCCGCCGCTGTTGAGCCGGCTCCAGTCGCTCTGCGTGTACCGGTTCTCCGCGCCGCGCGGGATCGGCGACGGGTAGGACTGCAGCACGATCCGGTACGAGGAGTCGGCGTAGCCGGCCGCCCGCATCACGGCCCGGATCTCGTCGACGGACTTGCCGACCCCGGCCATCGCCGCGTCGATCTTCCCGTCGACCACGGCCTGCTGGTCGTCGTAGCAGTACGAGTTCCAGAGGACGAAGTCGTACGCGCACTCCTTGATGATGTCGGCGAAGCCCAGGTCGTTCCCGCCGACGGACAGCGCGATCACCTTGACGTCGTGGCTCGCGGCCACCGCGGCGAGCTGATCGGCCTGCGGGGCCTCGCCCTTGAAGGGGACACCGCCGTTGGCCGCCCGGAAGACGTTCTGCGAGACCGCCCCGGAGCAGGCGAGGTTCACGGCCACGTCGGCCACCCCACCGGCGCTGCGCACCTCGGCGGAGTCCGACCGGTGACACCCGCCGGCGGTCGTCCCGTACACCTTGGCGGGGTCGTACGTGCTGCCACTGACCCAGGCCCGGTCGGTGCCGCCCCGGCTGCCGGTGTTGGTGAGGCTGTTGCCCTTCCAGCGCCCGGCCTCGCCGGAGATGTAGCTGTCGCCCATGGACACCACGGCGGTGGGGCCGCTCCCGGTGCTCGCGGCGGAGGTCCCCGCCCCGCCTGCCAGCAGCGCCCCGACGGCAAGCGGCAGGACCATCCCGGCCCCGGTCAGTCGTCGCACCCGACGGCGGGCCCGGTCCTTGCTTGCGGTGCGGAATCCGATCACTGCGGAACTCCTGCGTTCGGCCATGCCGAAGTCGGCAACGACTCCGCTGCATGGCTGGGAAGTGGGGGTACCGCCGGCCGGTGGCAACCGGAAAGGTGCCACGGGCCCGCTTGTTACCGCTAGGTACAAGCACGTTACGAACGAGTAACGACCGATCGGTCGTTCGGTGCTTCCGGCCACTCTGGCCGAATCAAGTCCCGTACGTTTCAGGCCTTCTGACGAGTCGTCCGATCATGTCGGGTCGGTGTGTAACAATGTCGTCCCTCCCGGCCGCGGGCACCGGTGAGAGCGAGGGGGACACCGCACATGACCCACAGGGTTGTCGCTGCCATCGACTTCGGCACGCACGGCTCGGGATTCGCCTGGGCGGTCCTCCCGGCCGGCGCGGACATCCCCGGCGAGCGTCAGATCGACTATCCGGACCAGTGGGACGACGCTCCCGTCACCTACCCGAAGAACCTCTCCGCGCTCTTCCTCGACCCCGACGGAGCCGACCGGCACTGGGGGTACTCCGCCCGCCGCGCCGGCGCCGCCGGCGAGCCGGGACGCCTGGAGCACGGCTTCAAGATGTGGCTGCGCACCGAGGACCGCGAGCCGGGCCGGAGCCCGGGCAACGGACTCGTCGGCACCCCCGAGCAGGCCGTCCCGCTCATCGCCGCCTACCTGCGCAGACTGCGTGAGGCGGCCCTGGAGCGGATCGTGACGGGCGGCGGGTTCCTGGAGTCGGACATCCGCTGGTGCCTGACCGTCCCCGCCATCTGGGAGCCCGAGGAACGCAACCTGATGCGCGAGGCCGCCGGCCAGGCCGGCTTCCCCGCGCACGACCGCGGCCGGCTGCTCCTGGTGACCGAGCCGGAGGCCGCGACCGTCTACTGCGCCCAGGACGCCGCCGGGATCGGCGGCCTCGGCTCGCTGGCCACCCTGGTCGTCGACTGCGGCGGCGGCACGGTGGACATCGCCGCCTACCGCTCCCGGACCGACGGCTCCCTGGAGCAGCTGCACCCGCCGAAGGGCGGAAAGCTGGGCTCCAACTACATCAACCGCCGCTTCCAGGTCCAAGTGCTCGCCCCACGGCTCGGCCAGGAGGCGTTCAAGGCCCTGGAGGCCGCCCCCGCCCAGCTCCTGGAGCTGATGGACGCCTTCGAACGGGTCAAGACCTCCTTCCGCGGCGACGGCGACAGCGTGGTACGGATCCCCATCTCCCTCAAGGCCAGCCGGATCATCGACCCGCACGGCGGATCCGAACGCCTCGCCGCGGAGCAGCAGGGGGTCGACGACCACATCGTCATCGAGCCGGACGTCATGCGGGGCCTCTTCCAGGGCACGATCGACCCGCTGGTCCAACTGGTGAGCACCGAGATCCACAAGCTGCTCGCCGATCCCGCCGTCGCCGCCGACGGGCTGCGCGTGGTCCTGGTCGGCGGGTTCGCCCAGTCGCCCTACGTCCAGAGCCGGCTCGGCCAGCACATCGAGAAGGAGTTCCCGGGCGGGGTCCAGCTCATGATCCCGCCCAACCCGTCCCGGGCGGTGCTCGGCGGGGCCGTGCACTACGCGTGCCGCCCCGAGGTCGTGCACTCCCGACGGGCGGCCAACACGTACGCCGTCGAGATCTCCGCGCGCCGCAAGTTCGGCGGCGTGCTGCGGGAGTCAGGCGCCCTGCGCGAGCTGACCATCACCAAGGTCAAGGGCAAGGGCGCCTACCGCGACGGGGTCCTCGACCCCCTCGTCCTCATGGGGGACTCGGTACAGGTCGGGAGCGAACTCACCTACTCCCTCGCCCCGCTCAGCAGCGACCAGCGCGAACTGCGCGTCGCCCTGTACGCCGTACCGCAGGTGAGCGACCTCACCGTCAAGACGCCCGGGGCCCGGCTCCTCGGCTCGGTCGTCGTCGATCTCTCGGAGTCGCTCCACCGCGCGGTGGAGCAGCGCGCGGTGGACCTGTACTTCACCTTCGGCGGCACGGAGATCGGCGTGGCCGTGGTCAACCCCCGCACCCAGGCACGCCGCGACACCGTCGTCGAGTTCGTCGGAGTACCCGAGTAGGCAGTACGAGAAGAGGAACGCCAGATGGAGCGATCGGAACCGGACCGAGGACTGCCCGCCGCACCGGGTGCGTGGTCCGCCGGCAGTCCTCCCACGCCGTCCGCGCTGCCGCCCGTGCCCGCACGGCTGCCCCCGGCCGGCCCACCGGGGCGCGCCGAGGAGCAGCAGGACGATCCCCGCCGGGGGTTCCTGCCGTGGAAGGTGTTCCAGGAGGTACGGGTGCTGCGGGCGGAGGTCGAGTCGCTGCGGGCCGAGATCGGCGCCCTGCGCACCGAGGGGGAGGACCGCCGTGACCGGCTCGACAAGCTCTACGAGGTGGTGCACGGGCTGCGGGCCGACCGGACCACCGAACTGGAGAGCGCCCACAACGAGACGGCCCGGGAGTACGCCGCGCTGCGCGGCCGGATCGTCGGCCGCTGCGCGGACGCCGTGGAGGCGGGGACGGACGAGCTGTACGACCGGCACGAGCGGTGGGAGACCCACGTGCGGCTGACCGCCGCGATGTTCCGCACCGTCTTCGGCGAGCACCCCGCCGCCGAGGCGGACTGGCACCACACCGCCGCCCGGGTGCTGGGAGCCGAGGGGAAACTCGGCCCGGTCACGGACCTGCACACGAACGCCGCGGAACTGCGCGCGCGGATCGCCGAACTCGGCGGGGTCCACCGATGGAACTTCGAACTGCGCCTGGGCCGGCACCTGGACACCGGCCTGCACGAGCTCTGGCCCAGGGCCGACGAACGCGAACCGCTCACCCTGTGCGTCGCCCCCGCCTACCACGTCGTCGGCCGCACCCCGCACGTCCTGCCCCTCGTCCACACCGCGATCGGCCGCGTATGACCTCCGACCGCGCCCTGGACGGGAGCGTCCTCGACGGCCGCTACCGACTGGAACGGCTGCTCGGGCGGGGCGGCATGGGCGAGGTCTGGCAGGCCTCCGACCTCTCCGACGGTGCCACCGTCGCCGTGAAGACCCTCCTCGGCCAGACCCTGGACTCGCCGGAGGCGCGCGCCCGCTTCCGGCGCGAGGCGCGCACCGCCGAGCGCGTCGTCAGCCGCTACACCGTGCGCCTGCTCGGCTCCGGTTCGGACGCCGGAGTCGACTACCTCGTCATGGAGTACGTACGGGGACGCAGCCTGGAGAGGGAACTCGCGCAGCGATTCGTCGCCGACCGGACCCGGGGCTGGGCCGTGTCCGTCCTGCGCGGGATCGTCCAGGGCATCGTCGACGTGCACACCGCCGACGTCGTGCACCGGGACATCAAACCCTCGAACGTCATGCTGACCGACGACGGCCACGTCAAGGTCTGCGACTTCGGCATCGCCAAACTCGTCGGGAACGAACTGGTCACCCAGCTCACCGCCCCCGGCCAGATCCTCGGCAGCGCCCCCTACATGCCCCCGGAGCAGTGGACCGGCGGCACGGTCACCTTCCAGGGCGACCTCTACGCCTTCGGATGCCTGGCGTACGAACTGCTCACGGGGGAGCGCCCCTTCGGCACCCACGACTCCAGGGAGGCCTACCGCCTGGCCCACCTGCAACACCGGCCCGAGCGGCTGTCGGTCCTGCGCCCCGATCTGCCGGCCGCCCTGGACCTGCTGGTGTCCGCGCTGCTGGAGAAGCGCCCCGGGGACCGGCCCGCCTCCGCCGAACTCGCCGCCGTCGTGCTGGACGTGCCGCCCCTGGAGGCCTGGGGCCCGGTGCGGGCCAGGCAGCGGCTCGCCGCCCACGACGCGGAGACCGACAGGATGCTGCGCGACGCGGAGCACATCTGGCTCTCCAACCGGCCCGAGGCGGGGCTCGCCGCGTGCCGGGAGGTGGTGCGCCGCAGGACCCTGGTGAACGGTCCGCACGCGGACGCGACCCTGCGCGCCCGCAGGGTGGAGGCCGACTGCCTGTGGACCCTGGGGGACCTGACCGAGGCGCTGGCGCTCAGCGAGGAACTCGCCGAGCAGCGGGTCGCGGTGCTGGGCCCGTACAACGACGAGGCGATCCTCTCGCTGTGGGCCTGGGCGAGGCGGCTGGGATACCTGGGGCGGTTCCCGGAGGCGGTGGTACCGCTGACGCGGATCGTCGAGGCGCGCCTGGACACCCACGGGAGCTACTCCCCGGAGTACCAGCGGGCGGCCCACGAGCTCGCGCTCTGCCTGTCGGCCTGCGGCCGCGGCCCCGAGGCGGTCCCGCTGCTGTGGGACGTGATCGCCGGGCGGACGGACCTGCTCGGGCCGGAGGCTCCGGAGACCCTGGAGAGCCGCCTTCTGCTGGGTGCCATCCTGCTGGAGGGCGACGACGCGGGGGAGGCCTTCACCCTGCTCGAACCCCTGGAGGCGGCGCTCGACCGGGGCTGGGTGCCCACCCAGCGACCACCGGAGTACGTGCGGGCGCTGATCGCCAACGCCAGGTTGCGCGCGAAGCGCAAGCGCTGACCCGCGGACACGGCTCCGCCCCCGCGCCGGAGGGCGGCGGGGGCGGAGCCGTTCACGCGCGGCTGCTGTGCGAGGGTCAGCCGGCGAGCTGGTCGTACGCGGGGAGGGTCAGGAAGTCCGCGTAGTCGGCGTCCAGGGAGACCTGGAGGAAGAGGTCGTGGGCCTGCTGCCACTTGCCGGAGGTGAAGGCGTCCTCGCCGACCTCGGTGCGGATGGCGGCCAGTTCCTCGGTCGCGATCTTGCGGGTCAGGTCGGCCGTGGCCGTCTCGCCGTTCTCGAAGACGACACCGGCGTTGATCCACTGCCAGATCTGCGAGCGCGAGATCTCCGCGGTGGCGGCGTCCTCCATCAGGCCGAAGATGCCGACGGCGCCGAGGCCGCGCAGCCAGGCTTCGATGTAGCGGATGCCGACCTGGACCGCGTTGCGCAGGCCGTCGTAGGTGGGCTTCGCGTCCAGGGAGTCGATGGCGATGAGCTCGCCCGGGGCCACCGAGACGTCCTCGCGCAGACGGTCCTTCTGGTTCGGCTTCTCGCCGAGCACCGCGTCGAAGGAGGCCATCGCGATCGGGACCAGGTCCGGGTGGGCGACCCAGGAGCCGTCGAAGCCGTCGCCCGCCTCGCGGTCCTTGTCGGCCTTGACCTTGGCGAAGGCGATCTTGTTGATCTCGGCGTCCTTGCGGGACGGGATGAAGGCCGCCATGCCGCCGATGGCGTGCGCGCCGCGCTTGTGGCAGGTGCGGACCAGCAGCTCGGTGTACGCCCGCATGAACGGGGCGGTCATCGTCACCGCGTTGCGGTCCGGCAGGACGAACTTCTCGCCGCCGTCGCGGAAGTTCTTGACGATGGAGAAGAGGTAGTCCCAGCGCCCGGCGTTCAGGCCCGCCGCGTGGTCGCGCAGCTCGTAGAGGATCTCCTCCATCTCGTACGCGGCGGTGATCGTCTCGATGAGGACGGTCGCGCGGACGGTGCCCTGCGGGATGCCGACGTAGTCCTGGGCGAAGACGAAGATCTCGTTCCAGAGGCGCGCCTCCAGGTGCGACTCCGTCTTCGGCAGGTAGAAGTACGGGCCCTTGCCGAGGTCGATCAGGCGCTGCGCGTTGTGGAAGAAGTAGAGGCCGAAGTCGACCAGCGAGCCGGAGGCCGGGGCGCCTTCGAACTGGAGGTGGCGCTCCTGGAGGTGCCAGCCGCGCGGGCGCATCACGACGGTCGCCAGCTCGGCGGCGGGCTTGAGGGCGTAGGCCTTGCCGGTGCGGGCGTCGGTGAAGTCGATGCGGCGCTCGTAGGCGTCGATCAGGTTGAGCTGGCCGAGGACGACGTTCTCCCAGGTGGGGGCCGAGGCGTCCTCGAAGTCGGCGAGCCAGACCTTGGCGCCCGAGTTGAGGGCGTTGATGGTCATCTTGCGGTCGGTCGGACCGGTGATCTCCACACGGCGGTCGTTCAGCGCGGCCGGGGCCGGGGCGACCTTCCAGTCTCCCTCGCGGACCTGTGCGGTGTCCGGGAGGAAGTCGAGGGTGGAGGTCCGGGCGATCTCGGCACGACGCTCGGCGCGGCGGGCCAGGAGCTCGGCGCGGCGGGGGGCGAACCGCCGGTGGAGCTCCGCCACGAAGGCGAGAGCCGCCTCGGTCAGGACCTCGTCCTGCCGGGGCAGGGGCTCGGCATCGACGATGGCCAGCGGGGACGGCGCTGGTGCGGACATATCTGTCACTCCTTCAGCGGCGGTGCCTGGCGGCCGCGGGGGAATGCTCGCGCTGGACGGCACGCAGTGTCGTCGGGTGTGGAGAGTTCCGGCATACGGTCGCGGGCGCCGAATGTGGTTCAGGGCGCTTCTGACCAGTGGATAGTAATTTCCTCATGGTGGAAGTTCAATGGTTTGTTGATGTCGAGATTCTCTGAGTCGACAGATTCCACTTCCTCGTGGCCCTCAGTGCCATCTCCGTCACACCGTGCTCAGGAGAGACGGGCCAGGTCGGGCGGCGTGTCGATGTCGAAGGCCTCGGCCACGTCCGCGCACTCGACGAGGACGAGCTCCCCGGAATGTCGCGCGAGGTGCACCCGCGCGCCCTTGTCGCCCGTCGCCGTCGCCGCGATGTCCGCCCAGCGATCCGCGCCGAAGAGCACGGGATGGCCGCGCTCCCCGTCGTACGCCGCGGCGGCCAGGCTCGCCGGAGAGCGGTACGCCTCCCGGACCCGGGCGGCGGCGGCCGGACCGATCCCGGGCTGGTCCACCAGCGAGACCAGGGCCGCGCTCGCGCCCGTACCTGCCAGCGAGGCCAGGCCGGCCCGCAGGGAGGAGCCCATCCCCTCCGCCCAGTCCGGGTTGTCCACGACCGTGCAGCCGGCCAGGTCGGCGCGCTCGCGGACCTCGGCGGCCGAGGCGCCCAGCACCACGTGCACCGGGCCGCAGCCCGCCTCGCGCAGCACCCGTACGGCGTTCTCGACCAGCGGGCGGCCGCGGTAGGGGAGCAGCGCCTTGGGGCGGCCGCCGAGGCGCCGGCCGCCGCCGGCCGCCAGGAGCAGCCCCGCGATCACCGGGAGACCGGCGTGGGCAGCGGAGTCGGAGTCTGTGACGGTGTCGGCCTGCATGTCTCCGATTCTCGCCCCTGGGGCGAAGCCCGGCGCCGCTTCAGGACACCCAGTACGGAGGCCAGCGCGGCGCCGACGCGCAGCGGTTCGGAGATCCGGTTCTCGGCACGGGCCAGCAGGGCGCGTTCGTCACGGTCGGTCAGCATCGGGGCTTCTCCTTGCCAATCGGGGGCCAATACGGCGAGTCTGGTCCTCGATTGGCCTGGTCGGCAGAGCCAATCAGGGGAGGTTGGCATGGCAAACGGGCGAGTCGTCCACACAGCGGACAGGACGATCGGCAGCCGCCAGCTCGCGGCCCTGCTCCCCGCCGAGGTCCTGGCCCGCCCCGGCTACCGGTCGCTCGCCGACGCGATCCGCACCCTGATCCTCGACGGGCGCATCGCCCTGCACGTGCGGCTGCCCGCCGAACGCGAGCTCGCCGAGGCCGTCGGCGCCAGCCGGGCCACCGTCACCGGTGCCTACGACCTGCTGCGCGAGAGCGGCTACGTACGCAGCCGGCGCGGCGCCGGCACCTGGACCGAACTCCCCGACGGCCACCTCCCCGTCGGATCCCCCGCGATCGTCGGGACGGGCGCGCGCGCCGACGGCGACTCCGGCGTGGACCTCGCCATCGCCGCCATGGGCGCCCCCGAGGGCAGCCTCGCCGAGGCCTTCGCCTGGGCCGCGCCGAGGCTGTCCCGGCTCGCCCGCAGCCCCGGCTACCACCCCTACGGCCTGCCCGACCTGCGGGCCGCCGTCGCCGACCGGTTCACCCGGCGCGGGCTGCCCACGCGGCCCGAGCAGATCCTGGTCACGGCCGGGGCGCAGCAGGCCTTCGCGCTGGTCGTGAGCCTCCTGTGCCGGCCCGGCGACCGGGTCGTCACCGAGAACCCGACCTACGCCAACGCCCTCGACGCCCTGCGCCACGCACGGGTGCGCACCGGCTCCATAGCCGTCTCCGACGCGGGCTGGGACATGGAGATCGCCGAGTCCACCCTGCGTCAGACCGTGCCGCGGCTCGCCTACGCGATCCCCGACTTCCAGAACCCGACGGGCAACCTCATGCCGCCGGAGCAGCGGCTGCGGCTGCTCGCGGCGACCCGGTCCACCGGGACCTGGCTGGTGGTCGACGAGACCATCGCCGACATCGCGCTCGACGTCCCCGCGCCCCCGCCGTTGGCCTCGCTCGCCCCGCGCGGCGGCGCCGACCACGTGATCACCATCGGCTCGCTGAGCAAGACCCACTGGGGTGGCCTGCGGGTCGGCTGGATCCGGGCCACCGCCAAGATGATCACCGAGCTGACGGCCGTGCGGGTATCGGCGGACATGACCGGCTCGGTCCTCGACCAGTTGGTCGCGCTCCCGCTGATGGCCGGCCTCGACCGGTCCCTGCCCGCGCGCCTGGCGGAGCTGCGCACGCGGCGCGACGCGCTCGTAGGCTCCCTCCAGCGGCACACCCCCGAGTGGTCCTGGCAGCTCCCGCCGGGCGGCCTCTCCCTGTGGGTGGACCTCGGGGAACCGGTCAGCTCCTCCCTGGCCGAGCGGGCCGCGGCGGCCGGCGTCCACATCGGCCGGGGCGCCCGCTTCGGCGTGGACCCGGGCACCTTCGAACACCGGCTCCGCATCCCGTACACCCTCCCGGCGGACCTCCTGGACGAGGGAGTGCGCCGCCTCGCGACCGCCTTCCACGACGGGGTCCCCCTGGCCCCGGCGGTGGAACGGCCGCACTGGGTGGCGTAGCGCTCAGGTACGGGGCCGGAAGTACGCGTTCGCCGCCGGGCGGAACATCAGGGCCACGGCGGCGAGCACCGCCCCCACGTGCACGGCCCGGCTCGCGCCGAACACCCCGTCGAGGGCGCCCGCCTGCGACAGCGCCGCCGACAGTGAACCGCCGTCGGCGAGGTAGCCGAGCGGCTGCATGACCATCGAGGCCGTACCGAGGACCCCGAGACCGAGCGCGAGGGTGATCCGGGCCCAACGGGCGCCGCCCCGCATCCGCCGCGCGATCAGCACGGCGGCGGTGAAGACGGTGAGCCGGACGGCCAGGCCCACGCCGATCTCCCCGGCGGAGGCGGTCCCGTCGGCCACCATCCGGCCGATCGCGAGCACGGTCTCGAAGGCCCCGGCGGCCACGGCCGTGAGCCAGAGCGCGTAGGCGGTGCGGATCGGCGCCGGGGGAGTGCCTGTGAGCCGGTGACGCGTGGGCGTGGGTGTGGCGGACATCGGTACCGTCGCTTTCCTGCCGCTGTTCCGGGGTGTGCTTCGAACACCTCGAATCCTGGCGCTGCCCAGCGGCCCGCACCCGCCTGCAGACCGGCCTATCCGTACTGGGGCCGGCCCCCGGTGTGGGAAGGGGCGGGGTGGGAAAGGGCTCCGCGCGGCGGCCCCGGCAGCGGCTACGGCGTGCGGATCAGGCGGCGGGTCGCGGCGGCGGCCACGGCCGAGGTGCGGGAGTCCACGCCGAGCTTGGCGTAGATGTGCACCAGGTGGGACTTGACCGTGGCCTGGCTCAGGAACAGCTTCTTCGAGATCTGCTGGTTCGACAGCCCGTCCGCGACCAGCTGCAACACCTCCAGCTCCCGCTTCGTCAGCGCCTCCGCCGGCGTCCGCATCCGGTCCATCAGCCGCAGCGCCACCGCCGGGGCCAGCGCCGACTGCCCCGCCGCGGCCGTGCGGACCGCCGCCGCCAGCTCCTCCGGCGGGGCGTCCTTGAGCAGGTAGCCCGAGGCTCCCGCCTCCACCGCGGCCAGGATGTCCGCGTCCGTGTCGTACGTGGTCAGCACCAGGACCCGCGGGGCACCCGGGCGGGCCGTGATCAGGGCCGTCGCCGCGGAGCCGTGCATGCCGGGCCCGAACTGGAGGTCCATGAGGACCACGTCCACCGGCTCGGCGGCCGCCAGTTCCACGGCCCGCTCGGCGGTCGAGGCCTCGGCGACCACCGCGAAGTCCGGTTCGGTGTCCAGTACCGCGCGCAGCCCGGCCCGGACCACCGGGTGGTCGTCGGCGAGCAGCAGCCGGATCGTCATCGGGACGCCTCCAGGGGCAGGGGCAGGGTGACGGCCACGGCGGTGCCCTGGCCCGGATCGGATTCCACGGTGAACAGCCCGCCCAGCGTCTCGGCGCGCGAGCGCATCGCGGGCAGTCCGAAGCCCCCGTCGCCCGAGCCCGATCCCGAGGCGGCACAGGAGGCGTCGAAGCCCTGCCCGTCGTCGACGATGTCCAGGGTGACCGAGGCGTCCATGAAGGTCAGCGTGATCTCGGCGCGGTCCGCGCGCGCGTGCCGCACCACGTTGGCCAGTGCCGACTGGGCGATCCTCAGCAGGGCCACCTCGTACGGGGTCGGCAGCTCGCGCGGGCTGCCGCTCAGCGAGAACCGCACCCGGGGCCCCGGCGCCCCCGCGCACAGCCGTTCCAGCGCCGCGGCGAGCGACCCGTGCTCCAGGTCCGGCGGGGTCAGGGCCCGTACGAAGCGCCGCGCCTCGGCGAGGTTCTCCTGCGCGGCCTCCCGCGCCCGGGCGATGTGCGCCAGTGCGGCCGCCTGCCCACCGGTGACCTCGGCCCCGTCCTCGGCGGCCGCGGGGACGGCCGCCGAACCCTCGGACAGGGCCCGCTCCGCCGCCCGCAGCAGCAGCTGGATGGAGGACAGGCCCTGCGCGAGGGTGTCGTGGATCTCCCGGGCGAGCCGCTCCCGCTCGGCCATGATCCCGGCGCCCCGCTCGGCCGCGGCCAGCTCGGCCCGGGTCGCGATGAGCTCCTCGATCAGTTCCCGGCGTCGCTCGCTCTCCCGGTACAGCGCCTGGTAGCCCAGTACGGTCGCCACCGCCACCGCGCCGCCCAGCAGCGGCCCCAGGAAGGCCCCGGGGGTCACCGCGCCGCTGTGCCCGAGGAAGCCGCCGATGGCCGCGCAGGCGGTCACCGCGACGGCCGTGACGCCCCAGCGCAGCGGCAGCAGGTGCAGCTCCAGGAAGTACAGCGGGAAGGCGATCCACAGCCCGTCGGGCGAGACCACGAGCAGGGCGGCCCAGACGGCGGCCAGCGCGGCCAGCCACACCGCCGCCGCCCGCGGCGAACGGTGCACCGAGGGGGCCCGTACGCCGGCCGCGTACACGGCGGCCAGCAGCACGCAGACGGCGATCACCCAGCCGGCCCGAGGCGTCGAGTCGGCGACGGCGCGCCCGGCGGCCAGCGCGAGCAGCCCGAGGAGCAGCGCGTGCAGGCACAGCCGCAGGACGCGGGAGACGGGGGTGAGGGGGCGGGGTGCGGGGGGATTCAGAACAGCCATGGGCCTACCAGCCTAAAGCGGGCGTCGGCGCCCCCGGTCAACCGAAAGTTTGATGTCCGAGTGCGTCCTTCGATCCCGGGAACGCTCCCGTGGCGCGATGCCCCGGGCCCACCCGGAAGACCAAGGTGGGGGACATGTTCGTCGCATGGAGAGATCTACGGTTCGCCAAGGGCCGCTTCGCCCTCATGGGCTCGGTCGTGTTGCTGATCACGCTGCTGGTCGGCCTGTTGTCCGGGCTCACCTCCGGCCTGGCCCGGGAGAACATCTCGGCCATCACGGGTCTGCCCGCCGGCCGGCTGGCCTTCGCCGCGCCCTCCGGGGACCAGAAGGTGTCGTTCACCAACTCCCAGGTGCCCGAGAGCGCCTGGGAGGCCTGGCGGAAGCAGCCCGGGGTGAGCTCCGCGGAGCCGCTCGGCATCCGCACCACCAACGCCGTCGCGGGCGACCGCACCGCCGGCGTCTCCGTCTTCGGCGTGGACCCGGCGGGCCGGCTCGCCCCGAGCGGCGCCCGGCCCACCCAGGGGCAGGTGGTCCTCACCGAGAAGGCCGCGAAGGAACTCGGCGGACTCGCCGCGGGCGCCAAGCTCAGGATCGGCCCGCTGGAACTGACCGTGACAGGGGTTTCCGGCACCGCCGCCTTCAGCCACACCCCGGTCGTGTGGGCGGACCTGGCCGACTGGCAGCGCATCGGGAACCCCGGCACCTCCACCACCCCCGTCGCCACCGTCGTCGCCGTCACCGCGGACGGGAGCACGGACCTCGCCGCCGCGGACAAGGCGGCCGGGACCAAGGCCATGACCGTGGACGAGGCGCTGAGCGCCATCGGCTCGTACACCTCCGAGAACGGCTCGCTCCAGCTGATGCGCGGCTTCCTCTTCGCGATCTCCGCGCTCGTCATAGGAGCCTTCTTCACGGTGTGGACGATCCAGCGCAGCGGCGACATCGCCGTCCTGAAGGCACTGGGTGCCTCCACGCCCTACCTGTTGAAGGACGCCCTCGGACAGGCCGTGGTCATGCTCGCCGTCGGCACCGGGCTGGGCACCGCCCTCGCCGCCGGCTTCGGCGCCCTGATCAGCGGCGGGGACGTGCCCTTCGTCCTCGACGCCGCCACCGTGCTGGTCCCCGCCGCGATCATGATCGTGCTCGGTGCGCTCGGCGCCGCCCTCTCCATCCGGCGGATCACCGCCGTAGACCCGCTGACCGCCCTCGGGAGCGCCCGATGACCCTCCTCGTCCACGACGTCACGCTCACCTACCCCGACGGCGACGGCAGGCTCACCGCCCTCGACTCGGTGGGCCTGGAGGTCCCCCCGGGCACCCTGACCGCGGTCATCGGGCCCTCCGGCTCCGGCAAGTCCAGCCTGCTCGCGGTGGCCGCCACCCTGGTCACCCCCGACTCCGGTCGGGTCGTGGTCGCCGGTACGGACATCACCGGGCTCGGCCCGGCCGAGAAGGCGGCACTGCGCCGGGAGAAGATCGGCATCGTCTTCCAGCAGCCGAACCTGCTCGCCTCGCTCACCGCGGCCGAACAGCTCCAGGTGATGACCCACCTCTCGGGCGGTCCCACCCGCGCCGCGCGCCGTCGCGCGCTGGAGCTGCTGGACGCGGTGGGGCTGGCCGACAAGGCCGACAAGCGCCCCCACCAGCTCTCCGGCGGCCAGCGCCAGCGGATCAACATCGCCCGCGCCCTGATGAACGAGCCGGCCGTGCTGCTGGTCGACGAGCCGACCAGCGCCCTGGACCACGAGCGCGGCGCGGCCGTCCTCGACCTGCTGGTCACCCTGACCCGGGAGCGTTCCACGGCCACCGTGCTGGTCACGCACGACCACGCGCACCTGGACCGGATGGACCGCACGGCGACCATGACGGACGGCCGCCTGACCCGGGGTGCCGAGCCGGTACCGGCCGCCTGAGGCGCCTCCCGGCGCCCCGAGCGGGCACGCGAAGGCCCCGGCCCCCCTCGAAGCGGGGGAGCCGGGGCCTTCGTGCGTACGGAACCGGCCGCTACGCGGGGTTCTGGTTCGCGAGGGCGACCGAGAGCTCCTCGGCCACGCCCTGCAGGATCGGCACGAACGACTCGGCGACGGCCTCCGTGACGCGCCCCGCGGGACCCGAGATGGAGATCGCCGCGGCGGTCGGCGAGTTCGGCACGGAGACCGCGAGGCAGCGGACTCCTATCTCCTGCTCGTTGTCGTCGACCGCGTAGCCGACGTTGCGGACCTGCTCCAGGGCCTCCAGGAAGCCCTCGGGCGTGGTGATGGTCTTCTCGGTCGCGGCCGGCATCCCGGTGCGCGCCAGCAGGGCCCGCACCTCGTCGGCGGGGGTGTAGGCGAGGAGCGCCTTGCCCACGCCGGTGGAGTGCGGCAGCACCCGGCGGCCGACCTCGGTGAACATGCGCATCGAGTGCTTGGACGGCACCTGGGCGACGTAGACGATCTCGTCCCCGTCGAGCAGCGCCATGTTGGCCGTCTCGCCGGTCTCCTCGACCAGGCGCGCCAGGTAGGGGCGGGCCCAGGTGCCCAGCAGGCGCGACGCGGACTCGCCGAGGCGGATCAGACGCGGCCCGAGGGAGTAACGTCGGTTGGGCTGCTGGCGGACGTAGCCACACGCCACGAGGGTGCGCATGAGACGGTGGATCGTCGGCAGCGGCAGTCCGCTGGCGGCGGAGAGCTCGCTGAGACCGACTTCGCCCCCTGCGTCGGCCATGCGTTCGAGCAGATCGAAGGCGCGCTCGAGGGACTGGACGCCACCGCCGGCGGCGGTGGTCTTGGCGGAAGCGTCGGTGGTGCTGGCGCTGGACGTCGGCACGGCGCGGTCCTTTCGGTGCTGGCAGGCAAGGAAGCAGCCTACCGGTCAGTCGGCGTCGGCCCTAGACCAGGGGCGATGCCGTCTCCGCCGGTCAGAGGCGGTATGTCCGGGGGCGGACGTCCTCGCGAAGTTACCTGCCCGACTCCCGGTGGTGGTAGCTACATTCTGTATAGCGAAATCTTAATTCCATCCTGTGGAAACATCCAATTGCGGGTGCTGGTGTGTCAGTGGTCCCTCCGGGCGCTCTTGACTGGTTCCCCATCGCCCCGCAGACTCCGTCAACAGAACGTTGAATTTCGCTCTGTGGAAGTAGATGGGGAGGTTCCGGTGTCCGACGTGGCTGTGGAACTGGTACTGCGCTCGACGCGCGTCATCACCCCCGAGGGGACGCGCGCCGCCTCGGTGGCCGTCGCCGGCGGGAAGATCACGGCCGTGCTGCCGCACGACGCCGAGGTACCGGCCGGAGCCCGGCTGGAGGACTTCGGCGACGACGTCCTGCTCCCCGGCCTGGTCGACACCCACGTCCACGTGAACGACCCGGGCCGCACCGAGTGGGAAGGCTTCTGGACGGCCACCCGCGCCGCCGCGGCCGGTGGCATCACCACGATCCTGGACATGCCGCTCAACTCCCTGCCGCCCACCACCACGGTCGACAACCTCCGCGTCAAGCAGGAGGTCGCCCGCACCAAGGCGCACATCGACGTCGGCTTCTGGGGCGGAGCCCTGCCGGACAACGTCAAGGACCTGGCGCCGCTGCACGACGCCGGCGTCTACGGCTTCAAGTGCTTCCTGTCGCCCTCCGGCGTGGACGAGTTCCCGCTGCTGGACCAGGAGCAGCTGGCCACGTCGCTCGCCGAGATCACCGGCTTCGGCGGCCTGCTGATCGTGCACGCGGAGGACCCGCACCACCTGGAGTCCGCCCCGCAGAACCCGGGCCCCAAGTACGCCGACTTCCTGGCCTCCCGCCCCCAGGACGCCGAGAACACCGCGATCCAGAACCTGATCGACCAGGCCAAGCGGCTGAACGCCCGCGTCCACGTCCTGCACCTGTCCTCCGCCTCCGCGCTGCCGCTGATCGCCGCGGCCAAGGCCGAGGGCGTGCAGATCACGGTCGAGTCCTGCCCGCACTTCCTCACCCTCACCGCCGAGGAAGTCCCGGACGGCGCCACCGAGTTCAAGTGCTGCCCGCCCATCCGCGAGGCCGCGAACCAGGACGTCCTGTGGGACGCGCTCGCCGACGGCACGATCGACTGCATCGTCTCCGACCACTCGCCCTCCACCGCGGACCTCAAGACCGGCGACTTCGCCACCGCGTGGGGCGGCATCTCCTCCCTCCAGCTGGGCCTCCCCGCGATCTGGACCGAGGCGCGCAAGCGCGGACGCACCCTCGAGGACGTCGTCCGCTGGATGTCCGCCGCCCCGGCCGCCCTCGCTGGGCTGGCGCAGAAGGGCGCGATCGAGGTCGGCCGCGACGCCGACTTCGCCGTCGTGGCCCCCGAAGAAACGTTCACCGTGGACCCGGCCGAGCTCCACCACCGCAACCAGGTGACGGCGTACGCGGGCAAGACCCTGCACGGCGTCGTCAAGTCCACCTGGCTGCGCGGCACCCAGATCGCCGACCACGGCACTCCGACCGAGCCCACGGGCCTCCTCCTCGAAAGGCAGAACTGACAGTGGCGATTCCTTCCTTCACCGGTAACGCGAACCCGTACGGAGGCGGCGACCCGTACGCGGACTACCGCACCGCGGACTTCCCGTTCACCCAGTACGCGAACCTCGCCGCCCGTGAGCTGGGCGCCGGTGTCATCGCCGCCAACGACGAGTTCTTCGCCCAGCGCGAGAACCTGCTGATCTCCGAGGCCGCGCACTTCGACCCCGAGGACTTCGGCCACAAGGGCAAGGTCATGGACGGCTGGGAGACCCGCCGCCGCCGTGGCGTCTCCGCCACCCAGCCCTGGCCGACCCCCGAGGACCACGACTGGGCGCTGGTTCGCCTGGGCGCCCCCGGCGTGATCCGCGGCATCGTCGTCGACACCGCCCACTTCCGCGGCAACATGCCGCAGGCCGTCTCCATCGAGGGCACCAACTGGGAGGGCGCCCTGGCGCCGACCCCGGAGGAGCTCCTGGGCGACGACGTGAAGTGGACGACCCTGGTCGAGCGCACCCCGGTCGGCGGCCACGCGGCCAACGGCTTCGAGGTCGCCGCCGAGCAGCGCTTCACGCACCTGCGCGTCAACCAGCACCCCGACGGCGGCATCGCCCGCCTGCGCGTCTACGGCGAGGTCCTGCCGGACCCGAAGTGGCTCGCGGCGCTCGGCTCCTTCGACGTGGTGGCGCTGGAGAACGGCGGCTCCGTCCAGGACGCCTCCAACCGCTTCTACTCCCCGCCGACCAACACCATCAACCCGGGTCGCTCCCGCAAGATGGACGACGGCTGGGAGACCGCGCGTCGTCGTGACAACGGCAACGACTGGATCCGCTACCAGCTCGTCACCGAGTCCGAGATCCGCGCCGTCGAGATCGACACCGCGTACCTGAAGGGCAACTCGGCCGGCTGGGCCTCGCTGTCCGTCAAGACGGGCGAGGAGGGCGAGTGGACCGAGTTCCTGCCGCGCACCCGCCTGCAGCCCGACACCAACCACCGCTTCGTGCTGGACGCCCCGGCGGTCGGCACGCACGTCCGGATCGACATCTTCCCGGACGGCGGTTTCTCCCGCCTGCGCCTCTTCGGCTCGCTGACGGAGAACGGCGCGGCCTCGCTGGCCGCCCGTCACCAGGAGCTGGGCGGCTGACGCCACCCACGTCCAGCCCCGGGGGCCGACACCCCCGGGGCGCGCACGACCCGGAGGGGCGCACCGCTCGCGGTGCGTCCCTCCGGCGCATTTTCATGTGAACTCCGTTACGGGTGGGGCAGGATGGGCCCCGGCGGCCCGGCCCGCGGGCCCCCACGTCAACGGGAGGGCACGCACATGACCGAGGTCCCCGAAGCGCCGCGCGCACGCGAGACCCGCCGCAAGGACACCCTCGCGCGCTTCGACAACGACAACGACGTCTGGGTCGCCACCGCCGACGCCGACGGCGTCCCCTGCCTCGTCCCCCTCTCCTTCCGGTGGGACGGCGAGACCTTCCTGCTGTCGACCCGCGCCACCGTCCCCACCGGCCGCAACCTCACCGCGAACGGCAGGGTGCGCCTCGCCTTCGGCCTCACCCGCGACGTGGTCCTCGTCGAGGGCGCCGCGACCACGCTGGACGTGACGGACCTCGCCCCCGGCGAACAGGAGGCCTTCGCGGCCCACACCGGCTTCGACCCCGGCGCCTTCGCCGTCCCCTACCCCTATTTCCGGATCGTGCCGGAGTGGATCCAGGCCTGGCGCGAGGCGAACGAGATCGCCGGCCGCGACCTGATGACGGGCGGCCGCTGGCTGCCCTGACCGCCGGTGGCTACGCGGCGTGCCCGCCGTCGACGGAGAACTCCGCGCCCGTCACGAAGGCGGCCTGCGAACCCGCGAGGAAGCCCACCATCTCGGCCACCTCCCGCGCGGTTCCGAAGCGCCCCACGGCGGTCAACGCCGTCTGAGCGCCGGCGTACGGGCCGTCCGCCGGGTTCATGTCGGTGTCCACCGGCCCCGGGTGGACGATGTTCGCGGTGATGCCGCGCTCGCCCAACTCCCGTGCGAGGGCCTTGGTCAGCCCGATCAGCGCCGACTTGCTCATCGCGTAGAGCGTGCCGCCGGGACCGGGCACCCGCTGGGTCATGCAGGTGCCGATGGTGATGATCCGCCCGCCGGGCCCCATGTGCCCGGCCGCCGCCTGCGCGGTCAGGAACACCCCGCGCACGTTGACGGCGAGCACCCGGTCCACGTCGTCCGCGCCGAGGGAGTCCAGCGGTCCGAGCACGCCGATGCCCGCGTTGTTGACGAGTACGTCCAGCCGCCCGAGCTCCCGGACGGTCCGCTCCACCGCCAGGGCGGCGGCCGCCGGGTCCGCGGCGTCGGCCCGTACGGCGACCGCGCGCCGCCCCAGCGCCTCGACCTTCCCGACGACTTCGGCCGCCGCCCGGGCGTCGTTGACGTACGTGATCGCGACGTCGCCCCCGTCCTCGGCGAGCTTCAGGGCACTCGCGGCCCCGATCCCGCGGCTTCCTCCGGTCACCAGGGCCACTGCGTTGCCGTTCACGGTGTTTCCTCTCGTCGATCCTGTCGATCCTGTCGATCCCGCTGATTGGTTGCGAGTTCAATGAAATCTCCGTGAGGTCCGGGCCGCCGGCATGAATCCGACCTCGCGTTTCGCGGCGCGCACGCGGCGGGCGGAGTCGACGACGGGAAGCGTCAGCAGCGCCAGGAACACGCAGACCCCCGGCCAGCCGGCGTGCCGGTGGACCTGCAGGCCGAGCCAGGACCCGGCGCTGCCGCCGAGGTAACCGCAGGTCATGTACGCGGTGTTGAGCGCGCTGCGGGAGTCGCCCCGCAGGGCGTAGAAGCGGGCCTGGTTGGCGACCATGCCGCACTGCATGGCGGTGTCCAGCACCAGCGTGCCGAGGACGAGCGCGACGAGACCCGTGGTGCCGCCCCGGGCGCCGAGGGCGAGGACGCCCGCGGCGGCGAGGGTGGCGAGGAAGCAGACCAGGTTGACCCGGTCGGGGCCGAGCCGGTCCACGAAGCGGCCGGCGATCGGGGTGCACGCCATGGTGACGACTCCGGTCAGCGCGACGAGCCCCAGGGCCTGCGGGCCGTAGCCGTAGACCGGGCCGGTGAGGAGCAGTGCCAGACAGACCCACATGGCGGAGAACCCCGCGAACAGGGAGGCCTGGTACCAGCCGGAGCGGCGCAGCTCGGGCTCCGCGCACAGCAGCCGCAGGGGCCGCAGGGGCAGCGCCCGCAGCGGCACCCGGGGCGCGGGGGAGACGCCGGTCGCCGGCAGCGCGCGGGCCAGTACGACGGCGAGGCACAGCACCACGAGCCCGGCCACCCAGTACGGGGCCCGCCACCCGAACCGTTCGCCGAGCGCACCGCCGAAGGTGCGGGCCAGGAGCATGCCGCCGATGGATCCGCTGAGCAGGGTCCCCATCACGGCCCCGCGCCGCCGTTCCGCGACCAGGCCGACGGTCATCGGGCCGATCAGTTGGGCGGCCGTGGTGGTGACCCCGACGAGGACGCCGGCGGCGAGGAGTTGGGTCAGGTCGCGGGCGAGGGCGGCGGCCAGCAGGGCCGCGCCACTGGCCGCGAGGAGGGTGACGAGGAGGCGGCGGTACGGGAGCCGGTCGCCGAGGGGGACGAGCAGGAAGATGCCGAGGGTGTAGCCGACCTGGGTGGCGGTGACGATGCCGGCCGCCCGGCCGGGCGAGGTCCCGAGCCCGGCGGCGACCAACGGGGCGACGGCCTGCGGGAAGTAGATGTTCCCGACGGCGACGGCACAGGTCAGCGCGAGGATCACGGTCAACCGCCGATCGAGGCGATCGGCTCCCGGCTCCGCGTGAACCGCCGCTCCGGCTTCTGCGGTCCGCTCCGCGGGCGGCGCCTGCCCCACCGGCCCGCCCGCCCGGGCGGCCCCGGCCGCGTGCGCCGCCCGGGCGGCCGGGGGTGTCTGCGCCGTGTGCACCGCCCGCGCGCGGGCCGTCGGCGTGGCCGGGGTCGGCGGGACCGCTGCCGGGGCGGTCCGGGGTGGTGGGGCGGCCGGGCCCGTGGGGGGAGTGTGCCCCCCGCGCCGGCCCCGGTACGGGGCAGGGGTGCCCGCGGTGGGTGGTTTCTGCGTCATGCCCGGTAGTCCAGTGCACCCGGCCGGGCCGGCCAATGGATGTAGCCTCGGGCTTAATGATCAGCTTCGGGCTCGACGCCGACGACCTCGCGGACACCCGCTTCGCCCTGTCCCCGCTCATGGACACCGTGCTGAGCCTGCGCGTGCTCCGAGAGCCGGGACTGTCCACGATCCACGCCCCTTGGCGCAGGGCCACCGTTCCCCGGATCGGCGGCATGCCGGACACGGCACTGCTCGCCTCGCTCGTCGCACGACACCGCACGACGCCCGACTTCCTGACCCCCCGCCCCGAGCGGTTCTCCGCGACCTTCGCCGAGGAGCTGGCCGTCGTGCGCCGCACCCCGGCCGCCGTCGTCCGCCGCGACCTGCTCGACGCGCACCACCCGGACCCGCTCCCCGCGCCCCTGCTCCCCGCGCTCGCCGACGACGACCGGGACGTCGACGCCCTGCGCGACTCCATCTGCGAACTGCTGCACCGGTACTGGACGCTCGCGCTCCAGCCGGCCTGGCCCGCGATGCGGCTCGTGCTCGAAGCCGACATGACCTACCGGGCCCGGCAGCTGGCCGTCGGCGGCGCGCGCCGGCTCTTCGCCGACATGCACCCCAATCTCCGCTGGGACGGCGGGATCCTGCGCGTCGACGACGTCCTCGGCGACTTCCACATCCCGGCCGCCGGCCGCGGACTGCTGCTGGTCCCCTCCGTCTTCGCCCACAAGCCCGCCCCGCCCGTCACCGCCGACCAGCCGCCCGGCCTGGCCTACCCCAGCCGGGGCGTGGCGACCCTGTGGTCCGACCCGGCCCCGCCCGACGCCAAGGCCCTGCACAAACTCATCGGCGCCCCCAAGGCCGCCCTCCTGGCCCTCCTCGACGACCCCCTGCCCACCGTCGAGCTCGCCCGCCGCCTCCGGGTCACCCCCAGCGCGGTCTCCCAGCACCTGGCCGTACTGCACCGCACCGGCCTGGTGACGCGAACCCGCGACGCCCGCCTCGTCCTCTACCGCCGCACGCCCCTCGGCGACCGACTCCTCGACCCGGCAGCCGCCACTACCCTGGCGCGATGACCGCCACCACACCCCTCGACAGAGCCCTGTACGGCATTGCCGACCCCGAACTGCTGCCCCTGCCGGACGACGTGGCGGATCTCCTGTCCCTCCTGGAGGCCCCACCACGGCTGGCGGCGCACCTGCGCGCCGTCCACGACGTCGCGCACCGGCTGGTCGACTGGGTCGCACACCACTGCCCCGCGGCGGCCTTCGACCGCGAAGCGGTCCTCTTCGGCGCGGCGACGCACGACATCGGCAAGACCGTCCACGTGGCCGAACTCTCGGGCCCCGGTTCGGAGCACGAGCCGGCCGGGCGGGACCTGCTGCTCCGCCACGGCGTCGGCCCGGCCCGGGCCCGCTTCGCCGCCACCCACGCGTCGTGGACCGAACCCGGCGTCGGCCTGGAGGACTTGCTGGTGAGCCTGGCCGACAAGATCTGGAAGAACAAGCGGGTCCCCGACCTGGAGGACCGCGTCGTCACCGCCCTGGCCGGGGCGAGCGGCCGGGAGGTCTGGGAGGAGTTCATCGCGCTCGACGCACTCCTCACCGCCATCGGCGACGGGGCCGACGAGCGCCTCGCCTTCCAGTCGTCGTTCGCGGTTCACGGGCCCACGGAGGCACGGCGTGCGGGTGCCCCGCCCGCGTGGCGGAGCGATGGGGGAGCGGGCGGGCGGGAGTCTGAACCGGTGTAGGCCGGTGCACGGCGACGAACGAGCAAGGAGCGCAGAGCCATGGGCAAGCTGACCCTGACGACCTTCCTGACCCTCGACGGGGTGATGCAGGCCCCCGGCGGACCCGACGAGGACCGCAGCGGCGGGTTCGAGTACGGCGGGTGGCTCGTGCCGTTCGCCGACGAGGGGATGGGGGAGTTCATCACCGAGGTCTTCGGCCGGACCGGGGCGTTCCTGCTCGGGCGCCGGACGTACGAGATCTTCGCCGGCTACTGGCCGCAGCACGACGACCCGGCCGACCCCGTCGCGGGCAAGCTGAACCGGCTGCCCAAGTACGTGGCTTCCACGACGCTCGAGGAGCCGGAGTGGGGCCCGGTCACCGTGCTCGACGGGGAGCAGCTCCAGAGCGAGATCGTCCGGGTCAAGGACGCCCTCGACGGGGAACTCCAGGTGCACGGCAGCGGGCAGCTCGCGCAGTGGCTGCTGGCGCGGGACCTCGTCGACGAGCTGAACCTGCTGGTCTTCCCGGTCTTCCTGGGCGGCGGCCGGCGGCTGTTCCCCACCGGCGGGCTGCCGACCGCCTTCGAGCTGACCGGGTCCAGGACCACGTCGAGCGGGACCGCCATCCAGACGTACCGGCCCACCGGGCGCGCCGCCTTCGGGACGTTCGAGGACTGACCCGCGACGGGTTCGGCGGGCCCTCGGGTCAGCGGGGGTCCAGGGCCACCTGGACCACGCGGCCCTCGCGCAGGACGAGGAGGTCCGGGGACTCGTGCCCGTGGTGCCGGATCCGGCCCACCGGGCCCGGCCGACGGATGTGCGGGGCGAGGACCAGCAGGAGGTCCTCCAGGGCGGGGAGCTCCTCCTCGGCCACCTCCTGGCGGCTGGTCAGGGCCCAGCCGGGGCCGGAGGCCGGGGCGAACTCGCCCACGAGCATGCCTCCGATCCGCGCGGCCGGGCCGCGCGAGGAGAGGATCCCGTCGGGCGCGAGCTGTCGGCGGAGCTCCGAGAGCACGGGCTCCGGGGTGGATTCGAGCAGGTCGAACGCCAGGTCCAGGGCGTAGAGGTCGGCCATGCCGCGATGCTACGGGGCCGGTCTGACAGGTAGGGAAATCGGTGGATCGGCATGATCGCCTCCGGTACGGTGACCCCGCACCGTGCGAGCCGCCGAAGTCTCCACTTCCCGAGCGTCGTTGGAGAGCTTCGATGACCGTGATCTCGCCCGCCCTCGCCACCGCCCCCCGCCGGGCCTGGCTCGCCGACCTGCCCGTGCTGGCCGTCGCCGTCGTGTGGGGCGGGAGCTACCTCGCCGCCAAGGGCATCACCACCGCCCACACCGTGATCGCCGTGCTCGTGCTCCGGTTCGCGCTCGTACTGCCCGTCCTGGTCGTCGCCGGGTGGGCCCGACTGCGGGCGCTGAGCCCCGCGCAGCTGCGCGGCGCCGCCGGACTGGGCCTCGTGCTCGGCGGGATCTTCCTGCTGGAGACGTACGGGGTCGTCCACACGTCCGCGACCAACGCCGGGCTGATCATCAGCCTGACCATGATCTTCACGCCGCTGGCCGAGGCCGCCGTGCGGCGGCGCAGGCCCTCCCTCGGGTTCCTCGGGGCCGCCGGGGTCTCGATCGCCGGGGTCCTGCTGCTGACGCAGGGCGCCGGGTTCACCGCGCCCGGCCTCGGCGACCTGCTCATCCTCGGCGCCGCCCTCGCCCGGACCCTGCACGTGCTGCTCATGGCCCGGATCCCGGCCGTGCAGGACGCGGACTCGCTGTCGCTGACCACCGTGCAGCTCGGCGGGGCCGTCCTCGTGTTCGCCCTGCTGGCGGCCGTGCCCGGGACGGGGGAGAGCCCCTGGGCCGCCGCCGCCGGTTTCGGGGCGGCCGAATGGGCCGGGCTGGCCTTCCTCTCCCTCTTCTGCACGCTCTTCGCCTTCTTCGTGCAGATGTGGGCCGTACGCCGCACCTCGCCCTCCCGCGTCAGCCTGCTGCTGGGCACCGAGCCCCTGTGGGCGGCCGCCTCCGGCATCGCCATCGGCGGCGAACACCTCGCCCCGCTCGGCTTCGCGGGCGCGGCCCTCGTCCTCGCCGGCACCGCCTGGGGGCGGCGCGCCGCCTCCTGAGGAGTGGCCGAAAACGCCGGGTCCAGGGGCGAACGGCCACCGTACTGTGGGCCAATGCCAGTCGTGGACATCAGCGCGAACGCCGCGGACTTCTCCGCCGACCCCCACTCGTTCTACGCACGATTACGCGCGACGGGACCGGTCCACCGGGTCACCGCCCAGGCCCCCGAGTACGACCCCACCTATCTCGTCGTCGGCCACGCCGAGGCCCGCCAGGCACTGAACCACCCCGGCCTGGCGAAGGACTGGCGCGAATCCGGCCACTTCCCGGACACCCTCGCCGCCGCGAGCAACGCGAACATGCTCGAATCCGACCCGCCCCGGCACACCCGACTGCGCCGCCTGGTCGCCCGCGAGTTCACCACCCGCCGGGTCGAGGCCCTGCGCCCCCGGGTCCGGCAGATCACCGACGAACTCCTCGACGCGATGGCCGCCCGCCGCGAGCGCACCGCGGACCTCGTGAAGGCCCTCGCCTTCCCGCTGCCGATGACCGTGATCTGCGAGCTGCTCGGCGTCCCCGACCTGGACCGCTACCGCTTCAGCTCCTGGTCCCGCGAGATCGTCTCCCCGGGCGACGGCAGCCCCGATGGCGCCGCCCACCGGCAGCTGAGCGGCTACCTCGCGGACCTCGTCGCCGCCAAGGCGAAGGATCCCGGCGAGGACCTGCTCAGCGCCCTCATCCGCACCCGGGAGGAGGGGGAGGACGGAGAAGGGGCGCTCTCGCCCGACGAGGTGATCGGCATGGCCTTCCTGTTGCTCGTCGCGGGCCACGAGACCACCGTGAACCTGATCGGCAACGGCGTGCGCGCCCTGCTCGCCCACCCCGACCAGCTGGCCGACGTGCGCGCCGACCCCGACGGGCTCCTCGACGGCGCCGTCGAGGAGATGCTCCGCTACGAGGGCCCCGTCCAGAACGCCACCTACCGCTACGCCCGCGAGGACGTCGACCTCGGCTCCGCCGTCATCCCGGCGGGGGCCACCGTCGTCGTCTCGCTCGCCTCCGCGGACCGCGACCCGGGCAAGTACCAGGACCCGGGGCCCGACGTGTTCGACATCCGCCGCGCCCCGCAGGGCCACCTGGCCTTCGGGCACGGCCCGCACTTCTGCATCGGCGCCCCGCTGGCCCGGATGGAGGGCCGCATCGCGCTCCGCGGCCTGCTGGAGCGCTTCCCGGACCTGGAGGAGGACCCGGCAGGCGGACCGCCGGCCTGGCAGCGGGGCAGTCTGATGCGGGGCGTGACCAGGCTCCCGGTGCGCTGGTAGGCGTACGGAATGGTCACCCGCTCACAGGTCCGGGAGCTCCTCCATCCGCACCCGGCGCCCCTCCCGTCGCGAGCGTTCGCACGCCTCCGCCACCCGCAGCGCGGCGAGCGCCTCCCGGCCGTCGCACGCGTTGGCGCCCTCGCCCCGCACCAGGTGCACGAAGGCCGCCAGCTCCGCCTCGTACGCCGGGGCGAACCGCTCCAGGAAACCCGTCCACGGCTTGCTCGCCGGGGGCGGACCGTGCGGTTCCGTCGAGGCGATCGGCGTACGGTCGTCCAGCCCGGCGGAGACCTGGTCCAGCTCCCCGGCCAGCTCCATCCGCACGTCGTAGCCCGCGCCGTTGCACCGGGTGCCGGTCGCGGTGACGAGGGTCCCGTCGTCGAGGGTGAGGACGGCCGCCGCCGTGTCGACGTCCCCGGTCTCCCGGAACCTCGGCGGCCCCGCGTCCGAGCCGACCGCGTACACCTCGGTCACCTCGTGCCCGGTCACCCAGCGCACCATGTCGAAGTCGTGCACGAGGCAGTCCCGGTACAGCCCGCCCGAGGTCGCCAGGTACTCGGCGCTCGGCGGCGCGGGATCGGCCGTCATCGTCCGTACGGTGTGCAGCCGGCCCAGCGCCCCCGAACGCACCAGCTCCCGCGCCGTGCGGTAGCCCGCGTCGAAGCGGCGCATGAACCCCACCTGGAGCACGCCGCCCGAGGCCGCCACCTCGCGCAGCGCCGCCAGGGTCCGGGCCAGGTCCGGGGCCAGCGGCTTCTCGCAGAACACGGGCAGGCCGCCGCGCACCGCCCGTACGACGAGGTCCGCGTGCGCGTCGGTCGCGGAGGCCACCACCACCGCGTCCACGCCCCAGGTGAAGACCTGCTCCACGGAGGGCGCTGCGGTGGCCCCGAGACGGTCGGCGAGGCGCGCCGCCCGCGCGGGATCGGCGTCGGCGAGCAGGAGCGAGCCCGCCTCCGGGTGGCGGGCCAGTGCCGCCGCGTGGAAGGACCCGATCCGGCCCGTCCCGATGAGCCCGATGCGCATGCACTCAACGTGACCCCGTACGGGGGACCTGTCAATCTGCCCGGCCATGCCCCGATGGGCCCGCATGGTCCACTGTGGCGGATACTGAGCGGCTGGAACCGGAATGACCGAATCATGACGGTCGTGACGGACGTGATGGACGTGACGGACGAGGGAAGGGCGCGGCGACGTGGCTAGGGTTGGGACAGGGGTGCGCGTCGTGGGCGCGGTGCTCGCGGCGGTACTGGGGGCCTCGCTCGCGGGCTGCAGCAGTACGGGCGGCAAGCGCGCCGAAGAGCGCGCGAAGGCCGCCGAGGCGGGCCGGCCCGCCGTGTCCACCCCGCGCTGGACCTTCGCGATGGTCACCCACGCGGGCGACGGCGACACCTTCTGGGACATCGTCCAGAAGGGCGCCAAGGAGGCGGCGGCGAAGGACAACATCAACTTCGTCTACGCCCACGACGACCAGGCCCAGCAGCAGGCCCAGTTCGTGCAGAACGCCATCGACCAGAAGGTCGACGGGCTCGTCGTCAGCCTCGCCAAGCCCGAGGCCCTCAAGGACGTCATCGCCAAGGCCGTCAAGGCCGGCATCCCGGTGATCACGGTCAACTCCGGATCCGCCCAGTCCGCCGAGTACGGGGCGCTGACCCACATCGGCCAGGACGAGACGATCGCCGGCGAGGCCGTCGGCACCGAGCTGGCCAAGCGCGGTCGCAAGAAGGCCGTCTGCGTCCTGCACGAGCAGGGCAACGTGGGCCACGAGCAGCGCTGCGCGGGCGCCAAGAAGACGTTCGACGGAACGATGGAGAACCTGTACGTCGAGGGCACCAACATGCCCTCCGTGCAGGCCGCCATCCAGGCCAAGCTCCAGGCGGACCCGTCCGTCGACGCGATCGTCACCCTCGGCGCGCCCTTCGCCGCCACCGCGATCAAGGCCAAGGAAGCGGCCGCGAGCAAGGCCGAGGTGGACACCTTCGACCTGAACGAGGCCGTCGCCCGCGACCTGAAGTCCGGCGCCCTCGGCTTCGCCGTCGACCAGCAGCCCTACCTCCAGGGCTACGAGGCGATCGACCTGCTCTGGCTCTACCGCTACAACGCGAACGTGCTCGGCGGCGGCCGCCCGGTCCTGACCGGACCGCAGATCGTCACCGGTGCCGAGGCCGCCCAGCTGGAGGACTACATCAAGCGGGGCAGGCGATGAGCGCCACCGCCACCGCGGACGAACGCCTCGCGCCGACCTCCCTGGTCCGCAAGCTGCTGGGGCGTCCCGAGTTCGGCGCGGTCGTCGGCGCCGCCGCCGTCTTCGTCTTCTTCTCCATCGCGGCCCCCACCTTCCTCCAGGCCTCCAGCCTGAGCACGATCCTGTACTCGGCCTCCACCATCGGGATCATGGCCTGCCCGGTGGCCCTGCTGATGATCGGCGGCGAGTTCGACCTCTCCGCCGGTGTCATGGTCACGACCTCGGCCCTGGTCGGCTCGATGTTCAGCTACCAGATGACCGCGAACGTCTGGGTCGGGGTCCTGGTGTCCCTGGTCGTCACCCTGGCCATCGGCTTCTTCAACGGCTTCATGCTGACCCGCACCAAACTGCCCAGCTTCATCATCACGCTCGGCACCTTCCTGATGTTGACCGGCCTGAACCTCGGCTTCACCAAGCTGATCAGCGGCTCGGTCTCCACCAAGACCATCGCCGACATGGAGGGCTTCCCCTCGGCCCGCGCCCTGTTCGCCTCGCAGTGGACGATCGGCTCGGTCACCCTCAAGGTCACCATCCTGTGGTGGCTGGTCCTGGTCGCCGTGGCCACCTGGATCCTGCTGCGCACCCGCGCCGGCAACTGGATCTTCGCCGTGGGTGGCGGGGCGGACGCGGCCCGCGCGACCGGCGTCCCCGTCGTGAAGACCCGCATCGGGCTCTACATGGGCGTGGCCCTGTGCGCCTGGATCTCCGGCCAGCACATCCTCTTCTCGTACGACGTGGTCCAGTCGGGCGAGGGCGTCGGCAACGAGTTCCTGTACATCATCGCGGCGGTCATCGGCGGCTGTCTGATGACCGGCGGATACGGCTCCGCCATCGGCTCGGCGGTCGGCGCGTTCATCTTCGGCATGACCAGCAACGGCATCGTCTACGCCCAGTGGAACCCGGACTGGTTCAAATTCTTCCTCGGCGCGATGCTCCTGCTCGCGACGCTCCTCAACGCGTGGGTCCGCAAGCGGGCGGAGGCAAAGTGAGCACCGCACTGGTGGAGCTGACCGACGTCAGCAAGTACTACGGCAACATCCGCGCCCTCCAGGGCGTCTCCCTGGAGGTCTCGGCGGGCGAGATCACCTGCGTGCTGGGCGACAACGGCGCCGGCAAGTCCACCCTCATCAAGATCATCGCGGGGCTGCACCGGCACGACGCCGGCACCTTCGAGATCGAGGGCGAGGAGACCGTCCTCGCCAACCCGCGCGCCGCCCTCGACCGCGGCATCGCCACCGTCTACCAGGACCTCGCCGTGGTCCCGCTCATGCCCGTCTGGCGCAACTTCTTCCTCGGCTCCGAGCCCACCAAGGGCCGCGGGCTCCTGCGCCGCCTCGACGTCCCGTACATGCGCGAGACCACCCGGGCCGAGCTGCTGCGCATGGGCATCGACCTGCGCGACGTCGACCAGCCCATCGGGACCCTGTCCGGCGGCGAGCGGCAGTGCGTGGCCATCGCCCGCGCCGTCCACTTCGGCGCGAAGGTCCTCGTGCTCGACGAGCCCACCGCCGCCCTCGGCGTCAAACAGTCCGGAGTGGTCCTCAAGTACGTCGCCGCCGCCCGTGACGCGGGTCTCGGCGTGGTCCTGATCACCCACAACCCGCACCACGCGTACCTGGTCGGGGACCGCTTCGTCCTGCTCAAACGCGGCACCATGGCGGGCAGCCACACCCGCGACTCGATCACCCTCGACGAGCTCACCCGGCAGATGGCGGGCGGCTCCGAGCTCGACGAGCTGAGCCACGAACTGGAGCGGGTGGCAGAATCGGGGGACGACCGCACCACGCCCACCGCCACCACCGACAGGGACGACACGACTCGATGAGCACGTACCGGGACTTCACGCTCGCCCACCGGGGGGCGGCGAAGGGCACCGTGCTGCGGACCATCGGGAGCCGCGAGCGCCGGTCGCACCTGACCGCCCCGCGCGTCCCGACCGTCGGCATCGACATCGGCGGCACCAAGGTGATGGCCGGCGTCGTCGACGCCGACGGGGTCATCCTGGAGAAGATCCGCACCGAGACCCCCGACAAGTCCAAGAGCCCCAAGGTCGTCGAGGACACCATCGTCGAACTGGTCCTGGACCTCTCCGACCGGCACGACGTGCACGCCGTCGGCATCGGCGCGGCCGGCTGGGTCGACGCCGACCGCTCCCGGGTCCTCTTCGCACCCCACCTGGCCTGGCGCGACGAGCCCCTGCGCGACGCGCTCCAGTCCCGGCTCGCCGTCCCGGTCATGGTCGACAACGACGCCAACACCGCCGCCTGGGCGGAATGGCGCTTCGGTGCCGGCCGCGGCGAGGACCACCTCGTCATGATCACCCTCGGCACCGGCATCGGCGGAGCCATCCTCGAAGGCGGCCAGGTCAAGCGCGGCCGCTACGGGGTCGCGGGCGAGTTCGGCCACATGCAGGTCGTCCCCGGCGGGCACCGCTGCCCGTGCGGCAACCGGGGCTGCTGGGAGCAGTACAGCTCCGGCAACGCCCTGGTCCGCGAGGCCCGCGAGCTGGCCGCGGCCGACTCCCCGGTCGCGTACAACATCATCGCCAGGGTCGGCGGGAACGTTTCGGAGATCACCGGACCGCTCATCACCGAGCTGGCCCGCGAGGGCGACGCCATGTGCGTCGAGCTGCTCCAGGACATCGGCCAGTGGCTCGGCGTCGGCATCGCCAACCTGGCCGCCGCCCTCGACCCCTCCTGCTTCGTCATCGGCGGCGGCGTCAGCGCCGCCGACGACCTGCTCATCGGCCCCGCCCGGGACGCCTTCCGGCGCCACCTCACCGGCCGCGGCTACCGCCCCGAGGCCCGTATCGCCAAGGCGCAGCTCGGCCCCGAGGCGGGCATGGTCGGCGCGGCCGACCTGGCCCGGCTCGTCGCCCGCCGCTTCCGCCGCGCCACCCGCCGCCGGGTCGAGCGCTACGAACGGTACGAGCGCTACGCGCAGCAGCTGGGCCGCCGCGAGAGCACGGCCCGCGACACCGAGGTCCCCGAGCCCCCGGCCCCCGAAACCAAGGCCCCCCGGATCCCCGGCCCCGAGAACCTGGACGACCAGCAGTGACCCCGCCCACCCTGCCCCGCCAGGCCCCTTCCCCCGACGGCGACGCCACCCCGCGACCCGTCGAGAACCGCAGGCACGTCGTCAAGCGCCGCTGGATCACCGCGGTCATCATCCTGCTGCTGGTCGGCGTCCCCGCGGGCTACCTGGCGATCTCCACCCAGCAGAGCCGCGAGAGCGGCCGCGACAAGGCCGCCCGGATCGGTGCCTCCAAGGTCAGGCCGGGCTGGCCGTCCAAGGTGCAGCGCAGCATCTACGAGGTGCCCATCCCGCCGAAGGCCTGGCGGGTCGGCTTCCTGGAGACCAACAACTGGCACACCAGCCGGCTGTTCACCGCCTTCTCGGTGACCCCGGCCGACCTGGACGCCTTCCTCGCCTCCGTCGGCACCAGCCGCGACGCCCTCGCCCAGGGGGAGATCACGATCTCCCCGCACGACTCCGAGGTCGCGGGCTGGAGCTGGAGCCCGAAGGCGAACTGGTACGGGATCACCCTGGAACAGCCGGAACCGCGCCCGACCCGCGACATCACGGTCGACCTCACGAACCCGGAGAACCCCAAGGTCTACGTGGTCTCCACCGCCGTTCCGTAGCCTGGGATCATGAAGCTCACCAAGCGGCTGCACTCCTGCGTCCAGCTGGAGAAGGACGGGCGCGTGCTCGTCATCGACCCGGGCGCCTTCAGCGAACCCGACGCCGGTCTCGGGGCGGACGCCCTGCTGGTCACGCACGAACATCCCGACCACTTCGACGAGGGGCGGCTGCGGGCCGCGCTCGACGCCAACCCGGCGGCCGAGCTGTGGACCCTGCGCAGCGTCGCGGACAAGATCGCCCCCGCCTACCCGGGCCGGGTGCACACCGTGGGCCACGGTGACGCCTTCACCGCCGCCGGGTTCGACGTGCGGGTCCACGGCGAGCTGCACGCCGTGATCCACCCGGACCTGCCCCGGGTCACCAATGTCGGCTACCTCGTGGAGGGTTCCCTCTTCCACCCGGGGGACGCGCTGACGGTGCCCGACGCGCCCGTGGACACCCTGATGCTCCCCGTGCACGCCCCCTGGAACAAGATCGCCGAGGTGATCGACTACCTCCGCGAGGTGAAGCCGCGCCGGGCCATCGACATCCACGACGCCTACCTCGCCGACATCGCCCGGCCGATCTACGACTTCGCCCTGGACTCCCTGGGCGGCACGGACCACGGGCGACTCACCGCCGGGGGCACCGCCGAGCTGTGATGTCGGTGCCGGGCGGTAGGTTGAACGCATGCGTATCGCCACGTTCAACGTCAACTCCATCACCGCCCGGCTGCCGCGCCTGCTGGCCTGGCTGGAGAGCTCCGGCACGGATGTGCTGTGCGTCCAGGAGACCAAGTGCTCCGCCGAGCAGTTCCCGTACGACGCGCTGCGCGAGCTGGGCTACGAGGCGGCCGTCAACGCCACCGGCCGGTGGAACGGCGTGGCCCTGCTCTCCAAGGTCGGCCTGGAGGACGTCGTCACCGGTCTGCCCGGCGGGCCCCTCTACGAGGAGGTCGACGAGCCCCGCGCCATCTCCGCCACCTGCGGCGGGGTCCGCGTCTGGTCGGTCTACGTGCCCAACGGCCGCGAGGTCGAGCACGACCACTACGGCTACAAGCTGGACTGGTTCCGCGCCCTGACCGCGGCCGTGGCCGAGGACGCGGCCGGGGCCCTTCCGTTCGCGGTGATGGGCGACTTCAACGTGGCCCCGACCGACGAGGACGTCTACGACCCGGCCGTCTTCGAGGGCCTCACGCACGTGACCCCCGCCGAGCGGGCCGCCCTGGAGGCCCTGCGCGCGGCCGGACTCTCCGACGTCTTCCCGCGCGCCCTCAAGTACGACCGCCCGTACACGTTCTGGGACTACCGGATGCTGGCGTTCCCCAAGAACAAGGGCATGCGCATCGACCTGGTGTACGGCAACGAGGCCTTCGCCAAGGCCGTCAAGGACGCCTACGTGGACCGCGAGGAGCGCAAGGGCAAGGGCGCCTCCGACCACGCCCCGGTCGTCGTGGACCTGGAGCTCTGACGACCCTCCGGACAGAACCGTGCCGTCCGATCCAGGCGCGCCCTGTGGCCGGCGGCGGATCCTGGTGCGACGCTGGGCGGTATGAACATCCCCTTCCTGGACAACTGGCTGAACCGACACGAAACGGAACAGGGCGCGGGACTTGCCGCCGCCTTCGCGGACGACCCCGAGGGCGTGGCCGAGTTGTTCTCCGAGTGCGAGATGCTGCGCGTCCAGGCGAGGGCGGCGGGGCTCGAACTCGACGAGAGCGTCGCCTCGTTGGGCGCCCTGGACCAGTTGATGCCCCGCTGGCGGCGGGATCCCGAGATCGTGCCGTGGCTCGGCAACGACGCCGGCTTCTACCTCGGCACCGTGATCATCCGCACCGTGCCGGGGACGGGCTGGGCGATCCGGCCGAGCGGCCAGCCGGTGATCCGGCTGGTCTCCGGCCGGGAGCTGAACGTGATCGAGTCGGGGGTCTCCTGGGCGATGACCGGTTCCCCCGAGCTCGGCCAGGCCTACGCCGAAGCCTCGGAGGGGTGAGCGGCATGGCCGTCGATGCGCTGATCGAGCTGCGGGGCGTCAACAAGCACTTCGGGGACCTGCACGTGCTCCGGAACATCGACCTCTCCGTCGGGCGCGGCGAGGTGGTGGTGATCATCGGCCCCTCCGGCTCCGGGAAGTCGACCCTGTGCCGGGTGATCAACCGGCTGGAGACCATCGAATCGGGCACGATCACGCTCGACGGGCAGCCGCTGCCCGAGGAGGGCAAGGAACTGGCCCGGCTGCGGGCCGAGGTGGGGATGGTCTTCCAGTCCTTCAACCTCTTCGCGCACAAGACCGTCCTCGCCAACGTCTCGCTCGCGCAGGTCAAGGTCCGCGGGCGCAAGCGGGCCGAGGCCGACAAGCGGTCCCTGGAGCTCCTGGACCGCGTCGGCCTCGCCGACCAGGCCCCGAAGTTCCCGGCCCAGCTCTCCGGCGGGCAGCAGCAGCGCGTGGCCATCGCCCGGGCCCTCGCCATGAACCCCAAGGCCCTGCTCTTCGACGAGCCCACCTCCGCCCTCGACCCGGAGATGATCAACGAGGTGCTGGAGGTCATGCGGCAGCTCGCCCAGGAGGGCATGACCATGGTCGTGGTCACCCACGAGATGGGCTTCGCCCGGTCCGCCGCCAACCGCGTCGTCTTCATGGCCGACGGGCAGATCGTCGAGGACCGCTCGCCGGAGCAGTTCTTCACCGCCCCGGAGAGCGACCGGGCCAAGGACTTCCTCTCGAAGATCCTCAAGCACTGAGGCGCTCGGTGCCCCTACGGCTCGCGCAGGGGCACCGAGACGTAACCGGGATCGGTGCGCGGCGAGGAGAAGGTCAGCTGCGCACCGAAGGGGTTGTGCTCGATGTACAGCGGGTCGACGGTGTCGATGACGAGGGCGAGCCGGTGGCCGGCGGGCACGTCGTAGGCGGTGGAGAAGAGCTCCAGGTCCACGCCGAAGGCCCGGTTCGGGGTCTTGTCGTGGAAGGTGTACGGCGCGTGGCCGACCAGCTTGCCGACGCCGAGCGGGCCGACGTCGTAGAGGTAGGCGACGAAGGTGCCGTCGGCCTTGGTGGGGGTGACGGTGGTGTGGAGCTTCACGGTGCCTCGGACGCGGCGCTCCCGGGAGTACCGCTCGGACTGCCAGACGGCGGCGAAGGCGCGGGGGAGGAGCGGGATCGAGGCGGCCGGCGGCGCCTGGGCGAGCTGGTCGAGGAGGCTGGAGAGGAAGACGACGCCGCCGTCGGCCCCGGAGTCGACGTTCGCGAAGACGTGCTCGCCGTCGGAGAGCGCGAGCTTCTCGGTGCCGCCCGCGCCGACCGACTTCCAGTCCGCGTAGCCCTCGTACCCGGCGTCGCTGCGGGACTTGATCTGTACGGGGGCCTCGGTGTCTACGCCGTTGCGCTCGCCCTTGAGGTAGCGGTCGAACCAGCGGTGGGCGTTGGTCCAGGTGTCGTTGGGCAGCCCGAGCAGTCCGGTCCCCTCGGCGGTGGCGTGGTCGCCGGGGCGGAACTCCAGCCGTTTGGGTCCGGTCAGCTCCTCGAAGAACTTCGCGTACTGGTCGGGCGGGAAGATGGTGTCGCCCCAGGCGTTGCCCAGCATGATCGCGGCGCCGTTGGCGTTGATCCGGTCCACCTGCTCGGCGGCGGAGCGCTCCCGGCCCCACTCGATCATCGCCTGCTCGTTCTCCAGCCTCGACCCGAGGAAGTCGCGCAGGATCTGCCGGAGTTCGGGGCCGGGCCGCCCGGTGAGGTACCCGGCGCCGCCGAGCAGGGCGGCGGCCTGGAGGTGCTGGGTGCGCCCCGAGTAGATGGACTCGATGAGGTCGGCCCAGCCGCTGAGCGCGACGACCGCCTTGACGCGGCTGTCGTGCGCGGAGGCCAGCAGGCTGATGCCGGCGCCGTACGAGACCCCGCCGAGGCCGATCCGGTCCGCGTCGGCGGGGGTGTGGGCGAGGGCCCAGTCGATGACGGCGGAGACGTCGGCCACGTCCGGAGGGCCGGCCACCTCGATCTGCCCGCCGGAGAGCCAGAAGCCGCGGGAGGTGTAACTCACCACCACGTAGCCGGAGTCGGCGAGCTGCTTGGCCTGGGCGATGTATTCGATCTGCGGCACGCCCCAGCTGGTGGGCAGCACGATCAGGGGGTACGTGCGGCCGGTTTCGGCGCCGGCCGGGGTGAAGACGTTGCCCTTGAGGGTGATGCCGCCGGAGCCCGGGATGTCGTGGAAGGTCACCCCGGACGAAGTCTCGGAGGCCGTGGTGATCGCGGGGGCGGGGGCGGTGGCCGCCTGGGCCTGGTGGGGGGCCAGGCCCAGGGCGGTGGCCGCCAGTACGGCTGCCACGCCTGCGGCGGCTGTGGTGGTGCGGGTGCGCTGCATCGATCGCTCCTCGCGTGCGCCGGGTCGTCAAAGTGACCCGACGGTAACGGGAGGGAGTTACCGGAAGTAACCCATTGGTGGGTTGCTTGCCGGTAACGATTGAACGAAAGTCAGTCGAGGCGCTCCGCGGCGTCAGCCGTTCTGCGGGGTCCCGGACACGGCGCTCTTGGCCTTCCACTGGTCCCAGGACAGGTTCCACTCGCCGTACCCGTTGCCGAGGTCGGCCTGGCCCTTGGAACCGTCGCCGACGACCTCGAAGGGGTCGCCGACCTGGGCCTCGGCGTAGAAGGACGCGGCATTGGCGTCGCTCATGCCCACGCACCCGGAACTGGCGTTGGCGCGGCCGAAGTTCCCCGAGTTCCAGGGCGCGGCGTGTGCGTACATGCCCGACCAGGTGAGCCGCATCGAGTAGTCGACCATCTTGTCGTAGGCGTTGCCCAGGCCCACCGTCTCGGAGTTCATCCGGATGGTGCCCTCCTTCGCCATCACCACCATCTTCCCGGACCAGGAGGCCTTCTGGCCGCCCGGCGTGCCGGCCGAGATCGGGATCGTCTTCGTCGTCTGGCCGTCCTCGGTCACCGTCAGCTTCTTGGTGTCGAGGCTGACCTCGATCCGGCGGTCCTTGCCTATCTTGAACTCGGTGTTGTAGTCGCGGGCGAACAGGCCGCCGCCCTTGCCGGAGTCCACACCGTTCAGGTGCATGTCGACCTTCACGTCGGTGCCGGACTTCCAGTGGTCCTTCGGCCGCCAGTCGACGCGGTCCTTGCCGGAGTAGTCCTTGATCCAGCCCCAGGACCCCTCGGTGCCGTTCGAGGTGGTGACCTTCAGCGCCTTCTCCACCTCGGCCTTGTTGGCGACCGGGTTGTCGAAGACGAGCGAGACGGGCATGGCCACGCCGACCGTGCTGCCCTTCGATATGTTGATCGAGACCTTGTTGACCTTGTCGGCCGCACCGGTCTTGAACTGGGCCGTGGCGTTCTGGCTGTCGGTGTTCGTCGCCTCGACCTTGTAGTCGGTGCCCGGCGAGGCGTTCCGCTCGGAGGTCCACGTCTTGCCGTCGGCGGCTATCTGCCCCGCCAGCTCGCCGCCCTTGGCGTCCGTCACCTTCACCTGCGCGAGCTTGCCGTCGGCGACGGTCACCTTCACCGGCTCGCCCGCCTTGACCTGATCGCCCGTGAGGTTCACCGATATCGCCATCGGCGCCTTCTGCTTCACCTCGGCATTGGCTTTCGCCGTGTCACCGCTCCCGCCCCCGCTTCCGCCCGAACAGGCGGTCAGTGCGGCGGCCAGGACTGCGGTACCCGCCATCACGGCGTGACGAGTGCGTATACGGCTCAACGAAAACCCCTCCGAAGTGTGAACGTCCGCAAAGTAAGAGCGCACGAAACGACTTTAGGTTGCCGAACTCCGGGAAAAGTTCGCCGAGGCCGCTGTGACATCGACCGCAGCAGAACGGTCATCGTCCGGTCACAATCGCCGCGCACGTCGGTCACGCGTGGCTGTGAGAGTCCTGTGAGCCATCGAAAAGGCGAACAGGAAGGCAGCCGTCCGTGTGTGCACTGCTCGTGACCCCCACTCAGCGCGACGAGGACCAGGAGCTCCGGGTGCGCGCCCTGTCCGTCGCCGAGTACCGGGACTTCCTTTCGGAGCACCGGCGGGCGAGTTTCCTCCAGTACCCGTCATGGGCGGAAGTGAAGGACCTCTGGCGCTCGGAAAGGGTCGGATGGCACTACCCGGACGGCCGGATACAGGGGGGCGCACTCGTTCTCTACCGCCAATTTCCCGGCACCCGCAAATACTTCGCCTACCTGCCCGAGGGCCCCGTCGCCGACTGGTCCGATCCCCACGTAGACCGCTGGCTGACCCCGCTCATGCGCCACCTGAAGGCCGCCGGAGCCTTCGCCGTCCGCATCGGTCCCACCCCCGCCTACCGCCGCTGGGACGCGGCCACCGTCAAGGCCGCCACCGGGCCGGGACGGCAGCTGTCCGACGTCCTCGCCACCGAGGTCGACCCGGTCGGCGCCGCCCTCGCCGACCGGCTGCGCACCCGGGGCTGGAAGCGGTGCGGCGGCGAGGAAGACGGCGACGCCCAGCCCCGCCACGTCTTCCGCGTACCGCTCGCGGGCCGCTCCCTCGACGACCTGTGGTCCGGCCTGAACCAGGAGTGGCGGCGCAACGTCCGCAAGGCCGGCAAGGCGGGCGTGGAGACGGTGATCGGCACCGCGGCGGACCTGCCCGAGTTCTACCGCCTGCTGCGGATCACCGAGGAGCGCGACGGCTTCCGTCTCGGCCGCTCCCTCGCGTACTACCAGCGCCAGTACGAGGCGCTCAACGCCGAGGAGCCGGGTCGGATGCGCCTCTACCTGGGCGTGCACCAGGGCGAGATACTCGCCGCCCACACGATGATCGTGGCCGGGCACCGGGCCTGGTACCAGACCGGAGCCTCCGCCGACCACCGCCGCGACGTGCGGCCCAGCAACGCGCTCCAGTGGCGCATGATGTGCGACGCCCACGGGCTCGGGGCGGAGGAGTACGACATGCGCGGGGTACCCTCCACCCTTGACCCCGACGAACGTGCTTTCGGGTTGCTGCGCTGGAAGCTCGGCACCGGCGGGCAGGTCGTCGAGACGCTCGGCGAGTGGGAGACCCCGATGGACGGATACGCCAACACGGCGCTCTACAAGGCCTTCCAGGCCTACCTGGCCCGCCGGTGAACCAGGGCACGGCAACCGCGACGGCGACCGCCGCCGCCCCCGCGCCGCAGCGGAAGAGCTCGGTGCTGCGCAGCGGCGCCGTCATGGCCGCCGGTTCGATCGTCTCGCGCGCCACCGGGTTCGTCCGCTCCGCCGTCGTCGTCGCCGCGCTCGGGACCGGACTGCTCGGCGACGGCTACGCCGTCGCCAACACGGTCCCCAACATCCTCTACATCCTGCTCATCGGCGGCGCCCTCAACGCGGTGTTCGTCCCCGAGCTGGTCCGCGCCGCCAAGGAACACGAGGACGGCGGCGCCGCCTACACCGACCGGCTGCTCACGGCCTGCACGGCCGCGCTGCTGGTCGTCACCGCCGCCGCCGTGCTCGCCGCGCCGCTGATCGTCTCCGCGTACACCGGCTACAGCGGAGGCCAGGAGTCCACCACCGTCGCCCTGGCCCGCTACTGCCTCCCGCAGATCCTCTTCTACGGGCTGTTCACCCTGCTCGGGCAGGTGCTGAACGCGCGCGGCCGGTTCGGCGCGATGATGTGGACCCCGGTCCTCAACAACCTCGTCGTCATCGCCGTCTTCGGGCTCTTCCTCTTCCTCGCCCACGACGCCGCGGACGGCCTGACCGCCTCGGATACCCGGCTGCTGGGCCTCGGCACCACCGCCGGCATCGTCGTCCAGGCCCTGGCGCTCGTCCCCTCGCTGCGCGCCGCCCGCTTCCGCTGGCGTCCCCGCTTCGACTGGCGCGGCAGCGGCCTCACCCGCCCCCTGCGCAACGCGGGTTGGCTCGTCCTGCTCGTCCTGACCAACCAACTCGCCTACTGGGTGGTGACCCGGCTCTCCACCGCCACCGGGCAGCAGGCCGTCGACGCGGGTCTCGCCGCGGGCGCCGGCTACACCGCCTACAGCAACGCCTACCTGCTGTGGATGGTCCCGCAGGGCATCGTCACCGTCTCCCTGGTCACCGCCCTCATGCCCCGGATGAGCGCCGCCGCCACCGACGGCGACCTCGCGCGCGTGCGCGCCGACGTCTCCTACGCGCTGCGCTCCAGCGCGGCCCTCGTCGTCCCGGCCTCCGCGCTCTTCGCCGCCCTCGCACCCTGGGTGATCGGCAGCGTCTTCGAGTACGGGCGCACCGGCGCGGCCGACGTCGCCGTCATGGCCGGCATGCTGGCGGCCTTCGCGCCCGGCCTGATCTCCTACTCCGCGCAGTACGTGCTCTCCCGCGGCTTCTACGCCCTGTCCGACACCCGGACCCCCTTCTTCCTCAACCTGGTCATCGCCGCCCTCAACGCCGGGCTCTCGGCGGCCGCCTACCTCCTGCTGCCGCCGCGCTGGGCGGTCACCGGCATGGCCGCGGCCTGCTCGATCGCCTTCACCGCGGGCGCCGCCGTGACCGCGTACGTCCTCGCCCGCCGGCTCGGCCCGCGCGCGGGGACCCGTACCGAAGGGGGCGCGAGCGCCGTCGCCACGCACCTGCGGCTGGTGACCGCCTGCGTGCCCGCGGCCGCCGCCGGGTACGCCGTCGCCCGCGCCGCCGACCCCCTCGGGAACGTCGCCGCCGTGGCGGCGGGAACCGGGGCCCTCGCACTCGTCGTCGTCCTCCTCGCCGGGCCGTTGCGCCTGGTGGAGATCACCGACCTGCTGGGCTCCCTGAGGCGCAAGATCGGCCGTTAGGGGGAGGCCGACCCCAAAAAGATCTTGGATACTGACCGGATGCCACGCGTACTGCTGATCGAGGACGACCCCTCCGTCCGGGAGGGCGTCGGCCTCGGCCTGCGCCGCCGCGGCCACGAGGTGAGCGCGGCGGAGACCGGCGAGGACGGGCTCGCGCTGCTCGCGAGCTTCCGTCCCGAGCTGGTCCTGCTCGACCTGATGCTGCCGGGGATCAACGGCGTGCAGGTCTGCCGCCGGATCCGCGACACCAGCGAGGTGCCGATCATCATGCTCACCGCGCGCGGCGACGACTTCGACGTGGTCGTCGGCCTGGAGGCCGGAGCCGACGACTACATCGTCAAACCCGCCCGCACCGAGGTCATCGAAGCCCGCATCAAGGCCGTCCTGCGCCGCCACAGCGACCCCACCGGCGGCCGCCCCGGCATCGAGTTCCACGCGGAACTGGCCGTCGACCGCGCCGGCCTGACCGTCGCCAAGAACGGCGTGCGCGTCCCCCTCGCCCCCAGCGAACTCAAGCTCCTGCTGCACCTGTCGGCCTCGCCCGAGCAGGTCTTCTCCCGCCAGCAGCTCCTGGAGTACGTGTGGGAGCACAGCTACCACGCCGACGCCCGCCTCGTGGACGCGTGCGTCCGCCGCCTGCGCCACAAGATCGAGGACCCCGACGCCGCCCCCCGTTACATACAGACCGTGCGGGGCTTCGGCTACCGCTTCGGCCCCCTGTAGGAGGCGGCGTTGAGAAGGATCGCGCCGCTGGGCCTGCGCACCCGACTGATAGCGGCCTTCCTGCTGGTCGCCGCGATCACCGCGGTGTCCACGGCCGCCCTGACCTACCAGAAGGCGCGCAACGCGATCCTCACCCAGACCCAGGACACCGCGGTCTCCACCCTGCGCGACCAGATCGAGCAGGAGGGCATCCAGCTGCCCATGGACCAGAAGGAACTCCAGGGCCGCGTCATCGACCTCGCCAAACGCGGCAAACCGCACCCCTGGACGATCTTCGCCGAGTACGGAGCCCTGCGCGCCTCCTCCAACGTCAGCCCGGCCACCTCCACCGTGGTCACCGACGCGCTCCGCGACAAGGTGACGGCCCACCCGCACGGCGCCTTCCAACGGGTCGAGGACCGCGCCGGGAACCCCTACCTGGTCGTGGCGATGCCCGCCGTCTTCGTCCGCGACGGAGTCCGCCAGGCCACGGGCGTCGTCTACTACGCCACCATGCCCCTCGACGCCGAACAGGCCACCGTCAAGGCCATGGTCGACGCCGCCCAGCAGGGCGCCGTCCCCGGTCTCGCCATAGCCCTGATCCCCGCCCTGCTCGCCGCGCGCAGCGTGCTGCGCCCGGTACGGGACATGCGCACCGCCGCCCAACAGCTGGGCCGGGGCCGGCTGGACACCCGTATCGAGGTCAGGGGCGCCGACGAACTCGCCGGACTCGCCCGCACCTTCAACGAGACCGCCCGCGCCCTCGAACAGTCCGTGACCGAACTCCAGGACGCCGAGGTCAGGGCCCGCCGCTTCGCCGCCGACGTCTCCCACGAACTGCGCACCCCGCTCGCCGGGATGCTCGCCGTCACCGAGGTCCTCGACGAGGACGCCGAGCACTTCGACCCGGACACCGCGAAGGCCCTGCGGCTGATCAGCGCCGAGACCGGCAAGCTCGCCGTCCTCGTCGAGGACCTCATGGAGATGTCCCGATTCGACGCCCGGGCCGCCGAGCTCAACCTCGACGACGTCGACCTGGCCGAAGCCGTCGGCAAGAGCCTGGAGCGCCGCCACTGGGACGACGGCAGGGTCGCCGTCGTCACCGACCCGGACGTCGAGGTCCGAGCCCGCCTCGACCCGCGCCGCTTCGACGTGGTCCTCGCCAACCTGGTCGGCAACGCCCTCAAGCACGGCAGCGCACCCGTCCGGGTCACCGTACGGACCGGCCCCGGGCCGGACGGCGGCGCGGACGGCGAGCGGCTCCTCATCGAGGTCGCCGACAGCGGACCGGGCATCGCCCCCGAAGTGCTCCCGCACATCTTCGACCGCTTCTTCAAGGCCGACGCGGCCCGCACCCGCTCGACGGGCAGCGGCCTCGGCCTCGCCATATCCCTGGAGAACGCCCGCCTGCACGGCGGCACCCTCCGCGCGGCCAACGGGCCGGCCGGCGGCGCGGTCTTCACCCTCGACATGCCCCTGGAGGCACGCGCATGACCCGGGTACGGGCGGCGGCCGCCGCGACGACCCTGCTGGCCCCGCTGCTGCTCGCAGGGCTGGCCGGATGCGGGATCAAGCCCACCGGGCCGGTCGACAGCGGTTCCGCCGCCACCGTGCTCGTGGCCGGCCCGGAGGGCTTCTCCATGCTCTACTTCCTCGGCCCCGACGGCCGCCTCGTGCCGTCCCCGCAGCGGGACGTGCCCAAGGTGCCGCCGGTCGAACTGCTCAACCGGCTGCTGGACGGCCCCGGCCAGCGGGAGCGGGAAGCCGGCCTCACCACCGAGGTCCCCTCCCTCCACGGCAAGCGGGTGGACCTTCCGGCCATCTCGTCCCCGTCGCGTGACGTGCTGACCGTCCACCTGCCCCTCGACGCCGAGGACCTGACGCCGAACGCCCGACGCCAACTGGTGTGCACCCTCGGCTCCACGGCGTCCAAGGGCGTGCGGCTCACCGTCGCCGTCAAGGGGTCCTACGGCACCCTCGACGCGATCGGCTGCGACGGCCGGCCGTAGCGAGTTCCACAACGGGCCCCGGCCGGGCTTGCGCGAACGGCCCGGCGGCCGACACCGTGGCCCCATGGACCACGCCGGTGACGTCCCCGACGTCTTCGATCCCCGCGTCTACGCCGAGGGCGTCCCCCACGAGCGCTACCGGCTGCTGCGCGAGCGGCACCCGGTGGCCTGGCAGGCGGAGCCCGAGATCCAGGGCTGGCCCGCCGGTCCCGGCTTCTGGGCCGTCACCCGGCACGCCGACGTCGTACGCGTCCTGCGCGACCACCGCACGTACTCCTCCTGGCTGGGCGCCACGCAGATCCGCGACCCCGACCCGGCCGACCTGCCCTTCCTGCGCCGCACCATGCTCAACCAGGATCCCCCCGACCACGGCCGACTGCGTCGGCTCGTCTCCCGGGCCTTCACCCCCGCCCGCGTCGACGCCTTCGCCGGCCGGGTGCGGGACCGCGCCCGCTCCCTGCTCGCCGCCGCCCGGGACGGCGCCGAGGACGGCTCCGCCGACCTGGTGCGGACCGTCACCGACGAGTACGCCCTGCTGAACCTCACCGACCTGCTGGGAGTCCCGCCCTCCGACCGCGCCCTGCTGCTGGAGTGGACCGTACGGATCATCGGCTACCAGGACCCCGAGGACGCCCCGGCCCCGCTGCTCGGCCCCGACGGAAAACCCCTCAACCCGCGCTCTCCGGCGCTGCTCGGCGAGATGTTCGCGTACGCCCGCGAACTCGCCGCCCACAAGCGCGCGCACCCCGGCGACGACGTGATGACCGCCCTGGCCCTGGCCGGACTCGACCCGGCCGAACTGGAGATGTTCTTCTTCCTGCTGACCGTCGCCGGCAACGACACCGTGCGCAGCGCCGCCCCCGGCGGACTCCTCGCGCTGGCCGGTGCCCCCGACGCCTACCGGGCGCTCGCCGACGGGCGCGCCCCGCAGGACCGGGCCGTCGAGGAACTGCTGCGCGTCCACCCGCCCGTGCTCAGCTTCCGCCGCACCGCCGCCGTGGACCACACGCTCGCCGGGCAGCCGATCCGGGCCGGTGACAAGGTGGTGGTCTTCCACGCCTCCGCCAACCACGACGAACGCGTCTTCACCGACCCCGGCCGCCTCGACCCGAACCGCACGCCCAACCCGCACGTCTCCTTCGGCGACGGTCCGCACGTCTGCCTCGGCGCCCACTTCGCCCGGCTCCAGCTGCGCACCCTCTACGAGGAGTGGTGCGCGACCATGCCACCGCCCGAACCGACCGGTGCCCCGCGCCGGTTGGTCTCCAACTTCATCAACGGGATCACACGGCTGCCGCTACGGGTCTGCGGGCCGCCGAGGTGACGTCCGCGACCAGCTCCGACACGTCGGGCCCGTAGGCGTCGGAGTTGACGACCTTCAGCACGAGGCAGAAGGAGTTCCCGTCGTACTTGCGGGCGAGCTTGCGGTGGTGCCGAGCCAGGTAACGGGCCGCGGCCTGATTGCTGTTGGCGGTCTGCCCCGACAGCAGGAACACGGGCCGGGAGCCCCGGTCCGTCGTCAGCCGCGCCAGCAGCACGTACTCGACCAGGCCCCTCTCCCACCGGTACGTCTCCCCGCCGACGCTGATGGACCCCCGGTCCGGGCCGGGCTCGGTGGAGACGTCGACGCGCACTCCGGGGAGCATGGAGGCCAGGTGGGCCGTCGTCCGGGCGTTGGACGCCGGTCCGCCGACACAGAACTCCGCCCGCTCGCCGAAGCCCTGGCGGGCCGCGTCGTGGGTGACGATCTGGAGGTTCGCCCCGCAGTCCTTGATCAGGGCCGATATCTCCAGCAGCGCGAAGGCATCGTTGCGGTGCAGGGACGCATCGGTGCCGCCCATCTGCCGGTTGACCACGAACAGGCAGTCGGAGCCGGTGGGCAGACCGAAGAAGGCCTGCTTGCGGCGCAGCGCCCGCCGCCACTGGTAGGTCCGGGTGAACCAGCCGAAACCGCCGCTGACGGCGGTCGCTATCACCCCGAGCACGATGTTGCGCAGGTCCTCGTTCATGCGCGGGATGCTAAGGCATCCGGGTGGCGGGTTCACGGGGCCGGTGCCGCTCCGGTGGGACGCGATGCCCTGACGGGGCGCCGGCTCGGCCGCTAGGCTCGGCCCACGCTGCCACTGGAGGTCCGGATGCACCGTCGCGCCGCACATCGGTTAGCCCTCGTAGCCCTCGCCGGGGCACTCGTCTCCACCGGGGCGGCCGCCCCGCCGGGCACGGGCACCCCGGCCAAGGTGCCCGTCGCGGCCGGCTACGGAGGGGCCGTCGCCAGCGTCGACGCGGACGCCTCCGCCGCGGGCATCGCCGTGCTGCGCTCGGGCGGCAACGCCGTCGACGCGGCCGTCGCCACCGCCGCCGCGCTCGGGGTCACCGAGCCGTACTCGGCGGGCATCGGCGGAGGCGGCTACCTCGTCTACTACGACGCCGAGTCCCGCCGCGTGCACACCATCGACGGCCGCGAGACCGCCCCCGCGACCGCCACCGCCGGCCTCTTCCAGGAGAACGGGGTACCGATCCCCTTCGCGGAGGGCCAGACCAGCGGCCTCGGCGTCGGCGTCCCCGGCACCCCCGCCACCTGGAAGAGCGCCCTCGACGCCTGGGGCAGCCGCCCGCTGGGCCAACTGCTGCGGCCCGCCGAGAAGTTGGCCCGTGACGGCTTCACCGTGGACGAGACCTTCCGCTCGCAGACGGCCCTCAACGAGGCCCGGTTCAGGGACTTCCCCGACACCGCCAAGCTGTTCCTGCCGGGCGGCGCCCTGCCGGTGGTCGGCTCCACCTTCAAGAACCCCGACCTGGCCGCCACGTACGAGGAACTCGGCCGCAAGGGCACCGGAGCGCTCTACCGCGGCCCGCTCGCCGAGGACATCGTCCGGGCCGTCCGCACGCCCCCGGTCGACCCGGCCGCCACCCGCAAGGTCCGCGCAGGCGACCTGACCGCCGGCGACCTGCGCGCGTACGGGACCAAACGCCAGGCCCCGACCCGGATCGGCTACCGCGACCTGGACGTCTACGGCATGGCGCCCTCGTCCTCCGGCGGCACCACCGTCGGCGAGGCGCTGAACATCCTGGAGGGCGGCGACCTCTCGAAGCTCTCCGAGGCCCAGTACCTGCACCGCTTCATCGAGGCCTCCAGGATCTCCTTCGCCGACCGGGGCCGCTGGGTCGGCGACCCGGCCGCCCAGGACGTCCCGACGAAGGAACTGCTCTCCCAGGCGTTCGCCGACTCGCGCGCCTGCCTGATCAAGCCCGACCGCGCCCTGACCAGCCCGCTGGCCCCCGGCGATCCGCACAGCCCCGCGGCCTGCGCGACCACCGGGCAGGCCGCCCCGACCACGTACGAGGGTGAGAACACCACCCACCTGACGGTCGCCGACCGCTGGGGCAACGTCGTCTCCTACACCCTGACCATCGAGTCCACCGGAGGCAGCGCGATCACCGTGCCGGGCCGCGGCTTCCTGCTCAACAACGAGCTGACGGACTTCTCCTTCGCCCCGGCCGCCCCCGGCGTCCCGGACCCGAACCTGCCCGGCCCCGGCAAGCGGCCGCGCTCCTCGATGTCCCCGACGATCGTCCTCCAGGACGGCCGGCCGGTCCTGGCCGTCGGCTCCCCGGGCGGCGCCACCATCATCACCACCGTCCTGCAGACCCTGATCGGCCACCTGGACCGGGGCCTGCCGCTCGTCGACGCGATCGCCGCGCCGCGGGCCAGCCAGCGCAACCAGACCACCACCGAGCTGGAGCCGGGCCTGTGGAACAGCCCGCTGCGCACGGAGCTGGAGGCGCTCGGGCAGGGCTTCCGGCAGAACCCGGAGATCGGCGCCGCCACGGGCGTCCAGCGCCTTCCGGACGGCCGCTGGCTGGCGGCCGCCGAAACCACCCGCCGGGGCGGTGGCTCGGCGATGGTCGTACGCCCGTACGGCAAGCCGTAGGGGCTACAGGGCGGTCAGGATCCTCGGACCGTGGGCGGTGATCGCGACCGTGTGCTCCGCGTGCGCGGCGCGGCTGCCGTCGACGGTGCGCAGGGTCCAGCCGTCCGCGTCGCAGGTGTAGTCGTCCGTACCGCCCGCGATCAGCATCGGCTCGATCGCCAGGACCATGCCGGGGCGCAGCCGCACGCCGCGCCCCGGCGGGCCCTCGTTGGGCACGCCCGGCTCCTCGTGCATCGTGCGGCCCACGCCGTGGCCGCCGAAGCCGTCCGGGATCCCGTATCCGGCGCGCCGGCACACCGTGCCGATCGCGTGGGCGATGTCGCCGATCCGGTTGCCGGGCACGGCGGCGGCGATGCCGGCCGCGAGGGCCGCCTCCGAGGCCCTGATGAGCCGCAGGTCGGCCGGGCGGGGCCGGCCGACCGTGAAACTGACGGCCGCGTCCCCGACCCAGCCGCGCAGCTTCGCGCCGCAGTCGATGCTCACCAGATCGCCGTCGCGCAGCCGGTATCCGTCCGGGACGCCGTGCACGATCGCGTCGTTGACCGAGGCGCAGACGACGGCCGGGAAGGGCACCGGCGCGAACCGCGGCCGGTAGCCGAGGAAGGGCGAGGAGGCGCCCGCCTCGCGCAGCACGGCCCGCGCCACCCGGTCCAGTTCCAGCAGGGACACCCCGACCCGCGCGCTCTCGCGCACGGCGGCCAGGGCGTGCGCGACCACCCGGCCCGCCGCGCGCATCTCGTCGATCGACCGGTCCGTCTTCAGTTCCATCATGCCAATTACTATACCGGTATAACTTTACCGGGATACTTATTGGCGTGACGGGGTAGGCTGACGGCATGGTCCGTACCCCCTTGACCCCGGAAGAGCGCGAGCGCGGCGAGCGGCTGGGCGCGCTGCTGCGGGAAGCCCGCGGCGCGCGCAGCATGGTCGAGGTCGCGGCCGGCGCCGGGCTGTCCGCCGAGACCCTTCGCAAGATCGAGACCGGCCGGGCCCCCACCCCCGCCTTCTTCACCGTCGCCGCCCTCGCCGAGGCCCTGGGCCTCTCCCTGGACGACGTGATCCGCCGCTGCGCCCTCGTCCCCGCCTGACGGCCGGGCCCCTGTCGTTCCGCCCCGCGCGGCGGTGACCGAGGGCTAGGCTCACGCCATGACTGGGACTGCGACTCTCGACGAGCTCAACCGGGGCAGATACGTCAGCCTCACCACCTTCCGCAAGGACGGCACGCCCGTCGCCACCCCGGTGTGGGCGGTGGCCGACTCCGGCGAGTTGTACGTGTGGACGCGCACCGAGACCTGGAAGGTGAAGCGGATCCGCAACAACGGCCGGGTCACCGTCGCCCCGTGCGACGTGAAGGGGCGGGTGCCCGAGGGGGCGTCGGTCGTGGAGGGCGAGGCGCGGCTGCTCGACGAGGCGGGCCTGAAGCGGGTGCGCAAGCTGATGTCCCGGAAGTACACCTGGCAGTTCTGGGCGCTGGACCTGCCCGGCGCGATGGCCCGGCTGGGCAAGCGGCCGCACACCGCGATCGCCGTGAAGGTTTGAAGTGCGCGTAGCCCGCCCGTAACACTGGTGCGATCCAATGCGGTCCATGGAGACCGCGACTTCGCTGGTGATCATTCAACTCTCCGACTATTTGCGGGGGTTGACGCAGAGGCTGGACCCGGGGGCGGGCTGGTACGGGGAGTTCCTGCACCGGGACCCGGACGGCATGCGGGCCTGTCTCGACGGACGCGCGATGGCGCCGTGGGACGTGGTGGAGTCCCTCCTCGCGGACCTGGCGGTGGCCCGGGGTGCGGAGTTCGCCGAGCGGGAGAGCGCGTACGCGGCCCGGCTGCGGGCGGCGGCCGTCATGGCGTGGGACCGGCTGCCGGGCGGCGATGCGGAACTGCGGACGCTGCTGGCGGCGTCGGCGGCGCAGCGTGCGGACTCGGAGGCGGCGCTGCGGCACCTCGCGGAGCGGCTGTCCTCCACCACCGACCCGGCGGAGGCGGAGGCCCTGTCCCGGGAGCTGGCGTGGACCCGCGACGACGCGACCCGTGCCACGTCCCGCCAGGCCGACCTGACGTCCCGCCTCGCCGCCGTGTCCCCACCCGGGGAGGCGGCGCCGGCCCCCGCTGCCCCGGCCGCGCCGGGATCCCTTCCCGGATCGGACCGGCCGGGGCCTGCGGAGGCCGGCCCGGGCCGGGCGGGTACGGCCGCCGGATCGGACCGGCCGGGGCCTGCGGCTCCCGGGACCCCCGGCCCGGTGGGTGCCGGGCCATGGGTGCCCGGGCATGCCCGTCCCGAAGGCGAGCCGCTGGAGGCGGTGCCGCGGCAGCGGGCGCCCGAGGTCGGTGAGCGGCCCGTCGGGCGGGCCGAGGGGCGGTGGCTGCGGGGCGGGCGCCGCTCGGGCGGCGCCCGGTACGCGGGCTCGGCGGCCCCCGAACCCCCGGCCTTCACCCCGCCCCCGGGCGCGGGCACTCCCGCCCCGTACCTCGCCCCGAGTGGAGCCCGCTTCGGCCGCACCGGCCCGGAACGCGGCGCACCGGCAGCCTCACCCCGGCCGCCGGAGCGGACTCCCCACCAGCCACCCCCGACCACCCGGCACCGCCCGGCGCCGGAGGACTTCCCGGGGAACCCGGCAGGAGCCCGGGCGGGTTCTGCCGAGCCCCGGGCGGCCCGGTACCCCGAGGCCTCGGCGGCAGGCCCGGCAGGCCTGGGCGAGTCGCCGCCGGACGACTTCCCGCGGGCGCCCTCGACCCGGGGCCCCGCAGGGGCGCGGGTCGGGCAAAGCACCCCGGTGCCGGGCGGCTTTCCCGGGGATCCCGCAGCGGTCCGGGCGGGGTCGGGCGAGCCAGGGACCGGACGCCCGCCCGGGCAAGGCGAGCCGGCAGCGGGTGGCTTCCCCGGCGGGTCCGCCGGGGGGTCCGCCGGAGGCTCCCCGCAAGGGGTCGTCGAAGCGCTGCTCGTGTTGCGGGCGCAGCACCGCACCGGCGAGGCGCACGCCTTGTTGTGCGAGGCCGCGGCCTGGCCCGCCGGGCGGTTGCCCGCGCTCGCCGCCGAGTTGAACCGTGCCGGGCTCGCCGCCGACTGGGCCACCCTGCTGTGGGAGGCGGCCTCGCTCCCGCCCGAGCGCCTCGCCGCGGCCGCGGCCGCCCTCGGCGGGGCCGGCCGCGAGGCCGACTGCGACGGGCTGCTCCGCCAGGGCGCGGCCCGCCCCGCCGCCGAGATCGCCGATGCCGCCCTCGCCCTCGGCGCCGCGGGGCGGGACCGGGAGGCCCAGACCCTGCTCGGCGCCTACGTCCGGCTGCACACCGCCGAGGAGTCCGCCGCCCTGGCCCGCCACGACCCGCAGTGGTTCACCCCACGCCTGCTGGACGCGGCCCGCGCCCTGTCCCGCACCCACCACCGCGACCTGTCCCACGCCCTGCGCGTGTCCGGCGTCGCCGTTCCGTAGGAGGCGGAGCCCCGAATCCTCCAGCCCCGCCGGCACCCTCCAGCCCCGCCGGCGTTTGAGGCGCGGGGTCCGGGGCCAGCGGGCGATTCCAGCCCGTCCGGCGTTTAGGACCGGGGTCCGGGGCGGGCGGGCGATTTCAGCCCGTCCGGCGTTTAGGACCGGGGTCCGGGGCGGAGCCCCGGGGAACGGTGGAAGGGCGGGTAGGGGACCGGCTCCGCGCAGCGGCACTGCCCTTGGCCGGGGCGGGCCGGGGTGCCGTCGGGGTCGGGCGCGCGCCGGGGCACCTCCTCGGGCGTCGAACCCCATGCGGCACTGGCAAGTGGATCGGGTTTCGTTCGACGCCCTGCGGGGGCGCCCCGCCGCACACCCGACCCCGCCGGCGCGGGGGGTACGGGCAGAGGCCGGTACGCGGAGCACCGGCGTCCGACGCCCCGCGGGGGCGCCCCGCCGCACACCCGACCCCGACGGCGCGGGGGTGCGCGGAGGGCCCGGGCGCCAGCGTTCGGCACCCCGCATCGGCCGCCCACCAACCGGTCGCCCGACGACCGCAAACGACCGCGTGGTGACGTAACTTGATCGACTACTCCAACTGCGCATGGTGGTCTTGCCCCAGGCTGTGACGAGGCCTACGTTCTACTCCCTACGTACACCGTCTACGTGCGTAGAACCGGCGTTCCCGTCGCGAGGAGCAGCTCATGGCCCAAGTCGTCCGCGCCGCGCTGGTCCAGGCCACCTGGACCGGAGACACCGACTCGATGATCGCCAAACACGAGGAGCACGCCCGCCGTGCCGCCGCGCAAGGCGCGCAGATCATCGGCTTCCAGGAGGTGTTCAACGCCCCCTACTTCTGCCAGGTCCAGGAGCCCGAGCACTACCGCTGGGCCGAGGCCGTCCCCGACGGCCCGACCGTCCGACGCATGCAGGACCTGGCCCGCGAGACCGGCATGGTCATCGTCGTCCCGGTCTTCGAACTCGAAAGCGCCGGCTTCTACTACAACACCGCCGCCGTCATCGACGCCGACGGCAGCTACCTCGGCAAGTACCGCAAGCACCACATCCCGCAGGTGAAGGGATTCTGGGAGAAGTACTACTTCCGCCCGGGAAACCTCGGCTGGCCCGTCTTCGACACCGCCGTCGGCAGGGTGGGCGTGTACATCTGCTACGACCGGCACTTCCCCGAGGGATGGCGCCAACTGGGTCTGGCGGGCGCACAGCTCGTCTACAACCCGTCCGCCACCTCCCGGGGCCTGTCCGCGTACCTGTGGCAGCTGGAGCAGCCCGCCTCCGCCGTCGCCAACGAGTACTTCGTCGCCGCCATCAACCGCGTCGGCCAGGAGGAGTACGGCGACAACGACTTCTACGGCACCAGCTACTTCGTCGACCCGCGCGGCCAGTTCGTCGGCGACGTCGCCAGCGACAAGGAGGAGGAACTCCTCGTCCGCGACCTCGACTTCGGCCTCATCGAAGAGGTCCGCACCCAGTGGGCGTTCTACCGTGACCGCCGCCCCGACGCCTACGGAGGGCTCGTACAGCCGTGACCAACCCCACCCCGCTCCACAGTCGCCACCGCACCGTCATGCCCGACTGGCTCGCGCTCTACTACAAGCACCCCATCGAGCTCACCCACGGCGAGGGCCGCCACGTCTGGGACGCCGACGGCAACCGCTACCTCGACTTCTTCGGCGGCATCCTCACCACGATGACCGCCCACGCCCTGCCCGAGGTCACCAAGGCCGTGGCGGAACAGGCCGGGCGGATCATCCACTCCTCCACCCTCTACCTCAACCGGCCGATGATCGAGCTGGCCGAGCGGGTGGCGGCCCTGTCCGGGATCCCCGACGCCCGGGTCTTCTTCACCACCTCCGGCACCGAGGCCAACGACACCGCCCTGCTGCTCGCGACGACGTACCGCCGCTCCAACCAGATCCTGGCGATGCGCAACAGCTACCACGGCCGGTCCTTCTCCACCGTCTCGATCACCGGCAACCGAGGTTGGTCCCCGACCAGCCTCTCGCCGCTCCAGACGTACTACGTCCACGGCGCGGTCCGCACCCGCGGCCCCCTCGCCCACCTCGACGACGCTGGCTTCACGGCCGCCGCCGTCGCGGACCTGGAGGACGTACTGGGCCAGGCCCGCGGGGGAGTGGCCGCCCTCATCGCCGAGCCGATCCAGGGCGTCGGCGGCTTCACCTCGCCGCCCGACGGCCTGTACGGGGCCTTCCGCGAGGTCCTCGACCGCCACGGCATCCTGTGGATCAGCGACGAGGTGCAGACCGGCTGGGGCCGTACCGGCGAACACTTCTGGGGCTGGCAGGCCCACGCCCAGAACGGCCCGCCGGACATCCTCACCTTCGCCAAGGGAATCGGCAACGGCATGTCCATCGGCGGCGTCGTGGCCCGCGCCGAGGTGATGAACTGCATCGACTCCAACTCCATCTCCACCTTCGGCGGTTCACCCGTCACCATGGCCGCGGGCGTCGCCAACCTCGCGTACCTCCTGGAGCACGACCTCCAGGGCAACGCGCGCCGCGTCGGCGGCCTGCTCCTGGAGCGGCTGCGCGCCATCGCGGCGCACGTGCCCGCCGTACGGGAGGTCCGCGGCCGCGGCCTGATGGCCGGCCTGGAGCTGACCCGGCCCGGCACCGACCAGGCCGACCCCGACGCGGCCGGCGCCGTACAGGAAGCCGCCCGCGAGGCCGGCCTGCTGATCGGCAAGGGCGGCGGCCACAACACCAGCGTGCTGCGCATCGCGCCGCCGCTCTCCCTCACCGTCGCCGAGGCGGAAGAGGGCGCCGACATCCTCGAACAGGCATTGCGCAGCATCCAGTAGAGGGGGACGCACCGCACATGAGCATCCGCACCCTGATCCGCGGCGGCCTCGTCGTCACCGCCGCCGACGAACTGCACGCGGACGTCCTGATCGAGGACGGACGCGTCGCGGCCCTCGCCGCACACGGCTCGGCGGCCGCAGAGGCCTGGACGGCCGACCGTACGATCGACGCGAGCGGGAAGTACGTCATCCCCGGCGGGGTCGACGCGCACACCCACATGGAGCTGCCCTTCGGCGGGACCTCCGCCTCGGACACCTTCGAGACGGGCACCCGGGCCGCGGCCTGGGGCGGCACCACCACCATCGTCGACTTCGCCGTGCAGAGCGTGGGCCACGCCCTGCGCGAGGGTCTCGACGCCTGGTACGCCAAGGCGGACGGGCAGTGCGCGATCGACTACGCCTTCCACATGATCCTCTCGGACGTCAACGAGGGCACCCTGAAGGAGATGGACCTCCTCATCGGGGAGGGGGTCACCTCCTTCAAGCTGTTCATGGCCTACCCCGGCGTCTTCTACAGCGACGACGGACAGATCCTGCGCGCCATGCAACGGGCCTCCGGCAACGGCGGGCTGATCATGATGCACGCCGAGAACGGCATCGCGATCGACGTCCTCGTCGAACAGGCCCTGGCGCGCGGGGAGACCGACCCCCGCCACCACGGCGAGGTCCGCAAGGTGCTCCTGGAGGCCGAGGCCACTCACCGCGCCATCCAGCTCGCCCGCGTGGCCGGATCGCCGCTGTACGTGGTCCACGTCTCGGCGGAGGAGGCCGTCGCCGAACTGGCCGCTGCCCGCGACAAGGGGCTGCCCGTCTTCGGGGAGACCTGCCCGCAGTACCTGTTCCTGTCCACCGACAACCTCGCCGAGCCCGACTTCCAGGGTGCCAAGTACGTGTGCTCCACCCCGCTGAGGCCGCGGGAGCACCAGGCGGCCCTGTGGCGGGGGCTGCGCACCAACGACCTCCAGGTGGTCTCCACCGACCACTGCCCGTTCTGCTTCCGCGGTCAGAAGGAGCTGGGACGGGGCGACTTCTCCAAGATCCCCAACGGGCTGCCGGGGGTGGAGAACCGCATGGACCTCCTCCACCAGGCGGTCGTCGACGGGCACATCGGCCGCCGCCGCTGGATCGAGATCGCCTGCGCGACCCCGGCCCGGATGTTCGGCCTCTACCCCCAGAAGGGCACCATCGCGCCGGGCTCCGACGCCGACATCGTCCTCTACGATCCGCACGCCGAGCAGGTCATCTCCGCCGAGACCCACCACATGAACGTGGACTACTCGGCGTACGAGGGCAAACGGATCACCGGACGCGTCGACACCGTGCTCTCGCGCGGCGAACTCGTCATCGACCGGCGCGAATTCACCGGCCGGGCCGGCCACGGGGCGTACATCCCCCGGTCCACCTGTCAGTACCTGTAAGCCGCTCGGACCCGCAAGGAGCCACCCCATGGACTTCGGCCTCGTCCTGCAAACCGATCCGCCCGCCTCGCAGGTGGTCAGCCTCATGCGCCGCGCCGAGCGCAACGGCTTCCGCTACGGCTGGACCTTCGACTCCGCCGTGCTGTGGCAGGAACCGTTCACCATCTACAGCCAGATCCTGGAGCACACCCGCAAGCTCCACGTCGGTCCCATGGTCACCAACCCCGGCACCCGCACCTGGGAGGTCACCGCTTCCACCTTCGCCACCCTCAACGACATGTTCGGCAACCGCACCGTCTGCGGGATCGGGCGCGGGGACTCGGCGATGCGGGTCGCCGGGCGCAAACCCAACACCCTGGCCCGGCTCGGCGAGGCCATCGACGTCATCCGGGACCTGGCCGAGGGCCGCGAGGCCGTTGTCGACGGCAACCCCATCCGGATCCCCTGGATCCGGGACGGCAAGCTGCCCGTCTGGATGGCGGCGTACGGGCCGAAGGCCCTCGCCCTGGCCGGTCAGAAGGCGGACGGCTTCATCCTCCAGCTCGCCGACCTCTACCTCACCGAGTGGATGGTGAAGTCGGTCCGGCAGGCGGCGGCCGACGCGGGCCGAGACCCGGACGCCATCACCATCTGCGTGGCGGCCCCCGCCTACGTGGGCGAGGACCTCGCGCACGCCCGCGACCAGTGCCGCTGGTTCGGCGGAATGGTCGGCAACCATGTGGCCGACCTCGTGGGCCGTTACGGAGAGCACTCCTCGATGGTCCCCGACGAGCTCACCGAGTACATCAAGGCCCGCGAGGGCTACGACTACAGCCACCACGGCCGCGCCGGGAACCCGTCCACCGACTTCGTCCCGGACGAGATCGTCGACCGTTTCTGCCTGCTGGGCCCGGCCGAGGCGCACGTCGAGAAGCTGCGGGCCCTGCGCGACCTCGGCGTCGACCAGTTCGCGGTCTACGACATGCACGACGCGAAGGAGGCGACGATCGACGCGTACGGGCAGCACGTCATCCCGGTGCTGCGCGACTGACCGGCCCCACCCACCGGTCCGTCGCGGGCCCGCCGCGAGGAGCCCGGGCCTGGAGCGAATGCGCGCTCCGGGCCCGGGTAGGCGCCTTACGGAGCCACATGTGGAAGGGGGTCCCCCATGGATTCCGCAGCGGAGGGCGACCGGTTCACCGTCGAGGTGCGACAAGTGCCCGGGGCCACCGTGCTCAAACTCGGTGGCGAGCTGGACCATGACACGGCCGAGCCGCTGCGGCAGGCGCTGGGGGACGCCCCCGCCGAAGGCGGCGATCGGGTACTGGTGGACTTCTCCGACGTGGGCTTCTGCGATTCGACGGGACTGAACGTCCTGCTGCAGGGCCGGCTCACGGCCGAGAAGGCCGGGAACACGATCGAGATCGTGGGCCTGCGCCGACCGGTGCAGCGCATGTTCCGCATCACCGGCGTGGACGAGATCTTCTCCGTGTACGCCGACGTCACCGAGGCACTGGCAGGACGTCCGCGGCACCAATAGCGGAGGCTTAGCGGAGGCGCACCATGAGCGAGCGCCGTTCACCGGAACGGAGTCGGGTCTTCGTGCTGGGCCCCGACGACGACAAGGTCGTCACACGATGCCTCGACTTCACCCGGAGTGCCCTGACCGACTGGGAGTGGCTGCCGGTCACGGACGATGACGAGGAAGCCGCCGTATACGCCGAGGACGTGCTGCTCTTGGTGTCCGAGCTGGTGGCCAACGCCCGCCTGCACGGCGGTGGCCCCATTTCGCTGGCGCTCCTGCGCACCGGTGACGGCCTGCGCATCGAGGTGACCGACCGGAGTTCCGTGCTCCCGGAGCGCCGGCGGAACGCCCACCCCGCCCGGCCCGGCGGGCACGGACTGCTCATCGTGGAGAGGCTGGCGCGGCGTTGGGGCGCGGAGCCGCTGGACGGCGGGAAGTGCGTCTGGCTGGAGGTTTCGGTACCCACGCCGACGCCCGGTGACGCCTGACCCGCAGCCCGCAGCCGGGCCGCAGCCCGGACCCTGAGAGACGGCACACCGCCTGGAGACGACACCCAACCGGGAGACGACACCCAACCGGAGACGGCCAGTGACTCCTGATCCGGGAGATCCGGGACCCTACCGCTGCGGCTCCGCCTCGGGCGTGTCGGTCAGCAGCCCCGTCCGCAGCGTCGTCATGATCCGGCCCAGCAGCCGGGAGACCTGCATCTGGGAGACGCCGAGCCGGTCGCCGATCTCCGCCTGGGTGAGGTCCTCACCGAACCGCAGCGAAAGGATCAGCCGGTCGCGTTCGCCGAGTTCCGCGACGAGCGGCTTGAGGGACTCCAGGCTTTCGATCAGGTCGTACGCGGGTTCCTCGACCCCGAGCGAGTGCGGCGCCGTGCCGCCCTCCGGCTCGTCCCCGGCGGGGCGGTCGAAAGACCCCGCGGTGTATCCGTTGGCGGCCCGGCGTCCCTCGACCACGGAGGTGTCGTCGATGCCCAGCCGCTCCGCGACCTCGTGGTCGGTGGGCTGCCGGCCCAGCCGCTGCTCCAGCGCGTCGTGCGCCTTGGCGATGTCCAGCCGCAGCTCCTGCATGCGCCGGGGAACCTTCACGGCCCACGAGGTGTCGCGGAAGAACCGCTTCATCTCACCGACCACGGTGGGCAGCGCGAACGTCGCGAACTCGACGCCGCGTTCGACGTCGTACCGGTTGATGGCCTTGATCAGGCCGATCGTGCCGACCTGGACGATGTCCTCCAGAGGCTCGCTGCGGCCCCGGAACCGCCGGGCGGCGTACTTCACCAGGCTGAGGTTGAGTTCCACGAGCGTGTTGCGCACGTACGAGTACTCGGCGGTGCCCTCGGTGAGTTCGTCCAGCCGCCGGAACAACGAGACCGACAGGGTCCGGGCCTCGGAGGTGCTCACTCCGAGCGGATTCTCCGGGATGTCCGGCGCGGTGGCGCTGCACATGGTATGGACGGGCTCCGCGGTGTCGCGGGAACGGGGTGACATGGGGATCCTCCGACGGATCGGTTCCGGCGCCTGCCCGGCGCATCGGGGCCGTCGTGGCCTTCTAGGGGGATATACCCCCCGAAGGGCGGTTCGACCCTTCCGCGTGGGACAGTGGATCCAGCGAGGTCACACATGAACGAGTCCGATCGGATCCTGGAAAAGCTGCTCGCGAGCCTCACCGCCGTCCATGACGGGGACCTCACCGCCCGGCTGCCGGACGACGCCGAAGGCCTCCCCGGCGAGATCGCGGCCGTCTACAACCGCATGGTCGAGCGGTTGTCCCTGGTCACCTCCGAGGTCACGCGTGTCGCCCAGGAGGTCGGCGGACAGGGACTGCTCGGCGGGCACGCCCGGGTCCCGCGCACCGGCGGCGTCTGGACCGAGCTCACCACGGGCGTGAACAGCATGGCCGACAACCTGACCTCCCAGGTGCGCAACATCTCGCAGGTGGCGACGGCCGTGGCACGCGGCGACCTCACCCAGCGGATCCGGGTGGACGCGAGCGGTGAGATCCTGGAGTTGAAGGAGACCATCAACACGATGGTCGACCGGCTCTCCTCCTTCGCGGAGGAGGTCACCCGGGTGGCCCGCGAGGTGGGCACCGAGGGGAAGCTGGGCGGTCAGGCCACGGTGCACGGGGTGTCCGGCACCTGGAAGGACCTCACCGACAACGTCAACTCGATGGCGACGAACCTGACCAACCAGGTGCGCAACATCGCCCAGGTCACCACGGCCGTCGCCGGCGGCGACCTCACCCGCAAGATCGACGTGGACGCGCGCGGGGAGATCCTGGAACTCAAGACCACCATCAACACCATGGTCGACCAGCTGTCCTCCTTCGCGGCCGAAGTCACCCGCGTGGCCCGCGAGGTGGGCAGCGAAGGCCGGCTCGGCGGCCAGGCCGAGGTGGCCGACGTATCGGGCACCTGGAAGCGCCTGACGGAGAACGTCAACGAACTCGCCGGCAACCTCACCCGGCAGGTACGCGCCATCGCCGAGGTGACCGGAGCCGTCGCCGAGGGCGACCTGACCCGCTCGATCACCGTGGACGCCCCCGGCGAGGTAGGCGAACTCAGGGACAACATCAACGCCATGGTCGAGTCGCTGCGCGCCACCATCCGCGCCAACGAGGAGCAGGAATGGCTGGGTTCGAGCCTGGCGCGGGTCGCCCGCCAGATCCAGGGCATCCGCGACCTGCCCGCCGTGGCCCAGCTGATCATGCGCGAGGTGCCCCCGCTGGTGAACGCCCAGTACGGCAGCTTCTTCCTGGCCCAGGAGGGTCCCAACGGCACCGAACTCGTGGCGATCGCCACCTACGGGCTGCCCGACGGGCCGGACGTCGGCCCGCGCCGCTTCAGGATCGGCCAGTCCCTCGTCGGCGAGGCCGCCGCCGGCCGCCGGGCCATCACCGTGGACGGCCTGCCGCCCGGGTACGCGACCATCGCGTCCGGCACGGGGGCCGTCGAGGCGACGTCCCTGACCGTGCTGCCGATCGTGGCCAAGGACCAGGTGCTGGGCGCGGTGGAAGTCGCGGCCCTGCACCCGATGAGCCCCCTGCACCGCGACTTCCTCGACCAGCTCACGGAGATGCTGGGCGTCAACGTCCGTTCGCTGATCGCCAACGCCCGCACCGACGAGCTCCTGGAACGCTCCCAGCAGCTGACGGCCGAACTGCGCAGCAGCTCCCACGAACTCCAGGTGGGGCAGCGGGAACTCCAGCGGTCCAACGCCGAGCTGAAGGAGCAGGCGGCCCTGCTGGCCGACCGCAACCGCGACATCGAGCGGAAGAACCTGGAGATCGAACAGGCCCGCCAGGAACTGGAGGAACGCGCCCGGCAGTTGTCGCGCACCTCCATGTACAAGTCGGAGTTCCTGGCCAACATGAGCCACGAGTTGCGCACCCCGCTCAACAGCCTGCTCATCCTCGCCCAGCTCCTCGCGCACAATCCCGAGGGCAACCTGACCGAGAAGCAGGTCGACTACGCGACCGTCATCCACTCCGCCGGATCCGACCTGCTGCAACTGATCAACGACATCCTCGACCTGTCCAAGGTCGAGGCGGGGAAGATGGACATCCACCCCGAGACGATCTCCGTACGGCGTCTGCTGGGCTACCTGGACACCACCTTCCGGCCCGTCGCCGACGAACGGACGCTGGAACTCACCGTCGCGGCCGCCCCCGACGTCCCGGACGACGTGGTCGTCGACGAGGCCCGGCTGCGCCAGGTGCTGCGCAACCTGCTCTCCAACGCGCTGAAGTTCACCGAAGCCGGCCAGGTCACCCTCCTCGTGGGCCGGGCCGCCCCCGACGAGCTGCCCCCGACCCTCACGGGCCTCGCGGACGTGCTGGCCTTCCACGTCACCGACACCGGCATCGGCATCCCCGCCGACCGGCTGGAGTCCGTCTTCGGCGCCTTCCAGCAGGGCGACCCCTCGACCTCCCGCGCCTACGGCGGGACCGGCCTCGGGCTCTCCATCAGCCGTGAGGTGGCGCGGCTCCTCGGCGGCGTCCTGACGGCCAAGAGCACCGAGGGCCGGGGCAGCCGGTTCACGCTGTACCTGCCCGCGCACGACGGCCGGGCCGCGGCGGGCTCCGTACCCGGGGTCGCCGAGCTGCCGGCCGGAACCCCGTCGGCCGGCGCGGGAGCCGAGACGGACACCGAACCGTCCGGCCGGACCGTCCTCGTGATCGACGACGACGCCCGCAACGTCTTCGCGGTGACGGAGATCCTCCAGGAAGCGGGCGTCCGCGTCCTGGCCACGGACAACGGGGAGGCGGGCATCGCCCTGCTCACGAGCGGTGAGCCGGTGCACCTCGTGCTGATGGACCTGATGATGGGCGGCATGGACGGCTACGAGACCACCCGCGCCATCCGCGCCCTGCCCGGCCTCGACGGCCTCCCCGTCATCGTCGTCACCGCCAAGGCCATGCCGGACGACCGGGCCGAAGCCCTGGCAGCCGGAGCGACCGACTACATCGCCAAGCCCGTGGCCCCCGAAGTCCTCATCGCCAAGATCCGTGCCTGCCTGGCCGCCCCGGGCCCGTGACGCCCGGCCCGCCCTTCGCCGGACGGGTCGGTCGGCCCGTCAGCAGACCCGCAGCACCACCAGGCTGGTGTCGTCGTCCGTGTCCCCGCTGACCTCCGCCATCAGCAGGTCGGCCAGCTCGTCCGTGCGCTCCGCCCCGAGCCGCTCGGCCGCCCGCCGCAGCACCGCCAGGCTCTCGTCCAGCCCCTCGTGCCGCCGCTCGACCAGTCCGTCCGTGTAGAAGAGCAGGAAGTCGCCGGGGCGGACCTTGGTCGTCCTGTCCGCGTACACGGCTCCCGGCAGCGCGCCGAGCAGGACGGTGTGCGGCGGTTCCAGGAACCGGCCCCGCCCGTCCCGCACCAGCAGGGGAGGCAGGTGTCCGGCCGTCGTCCAGCGCACGACCCCCGCGCCCGGGTCGTACAACGCGCACACGGCGGTGGCCGTCGGCTGGCCGGGCGCGCTCAGGGTCACCTCGTTGAGCCAACCCATCAGCTGTCCGGGCGCGGCCCCCGTGAACGCCAGTCCGTGCAGCGCGTTGCGCAGCGCGGTCATCGCCGTCGCCGCGTCGATGCCGTGCCCGGCGATGTCACCGACCGAGACGAGGACCCGGCCGCACGGCAGCGGATGCACGTCGTACCAGTCACCACCCACCCGGTACTCCGCGAGGGCCGGGCGGTAGCGGGCCGCGATCTCCAGCCCGGGCAGCGTCTCCAGCGGCGGCGACTCCGGCTGGAGCGCCTGCTGGAGCCGGAGCACCACCTGGTTGCGCATCTCGGCCTCCGCCTGCGCGGCGGTCAGCCGGTCGAAGCTGGCGCTGAGGGCCAGCTCGGTGTGGTGCTGCGCCGTGACGTCCTGATAGACGCCCGCCACCCCGGTCAGGACCCCCTGGGTGAGGACGGGCTCGGCGGCGATCCGGAGGCGGCGCACCCCGCCGTCGGGGCGGGTCACGCGCACCTGCGCCTGGGCGCCCTCCCGCCGCTCCGTCAACGCCGCCAGCAGCTGTTTCAGGTCGTCCTCGTCCTCGGCGTGCACCCGCGGCCCGAGCATCCGGAGCGGCAGCGGGTCCGCCTCCGTCCCCAGACCGAAGATCGCGTACGCCTTCGGACTCCACCGGGACCGGCCCGTCATCAGATCGTCCTCGAACCAGGCGATCCGGGCCAGCCGCCCGAGCACGCGCACCAGCACCGGGCTCGTGTCGACGGTGTCCCACACCACCGCGGCCCGCTCCCTGGCCAGGGCCAGCACCTTCACGTGCGCCATGGACCCCGACTCGGGAGCCGGGCCGTCCTGCGGAAGCGCGGGGGCGAACTGGGGCCCGCCGCCCCCGGCCGCAGCCGTGATCAGCCGCACCAGGCCCTCGTGGGAGTACGGGAACACCTGCGCGGCCGGCCGGCCGACGGGGTCGTGGACCTCGCCGACGGCCCTGCGAGCAGCGGCGTTGACGTATTCGACGACTTCCCGGCCCGGCCCGGTCGTCGCGATGATCGCCGCGGGCTGCTCCAGCAGGTCGAGCACGGCGGACAGCCCTCGGGGCCCGTCCTCCTCGTCCCGGGCCCAGTCCACGACGCGTCCCGCGGGTTCCGCCAGATCGGCGAACTCCCTGCGCATCCCCTCGTCCAGGGACACCGGTCCCTCCCAGGCCGCCAGGAGCAGCCCGGCCGTCCCGCCCGCCCGCCGGATCGGGAAGAGCACCCGGGCGCCGTTCGGGTCGGCGCCCGGCAACCGGGGAGGCCCGCGCGCGCCCATGGGCTCGCCGCCCTTCTCCTGCCCGTCCGGCAGCCAGACGGGCAGACCACCTTGCAGCGCCCGGTGCAGCGGCCCGCCGCACTCGGGCGGCACCCACTGCCAGTGGGAGGCCTCCGGCCGGCTCGCACCGGCCTGCCCGACCAGCTCCAGGCAACCCGTCTCGGTGCGCCGCCACAGGAAGACCGAACGCACGCCGAGCGGGCCCAGGCCGCCCTCCAGCAGGGTGTCCAGGGCCTCGCCGACACTGTCCGAGGCCAGGGTGGCCGCCATGCCGCGCCGGGCCCGGCGCGCGTCGGACAGGGCGCCGGGTCGCCCCTCGGGGACCTCGACGACATGGGCGCCCGCGGCGGCGTTGACGATGTCGGCGGCGGTGTCCACGGCCCCGAGCCCCGTGGACACCGCCAAGTGCACCAAGTGGTCCGCGGCCTCGTCGGGTGGGATGGACAGCTGGGCCGAGAGCGCCCCGGTGGCGAGGTCGAGCAGCCGCCGGCGTGCCCGGTCCGCGTGGAGGGCCGCGATCTCGGCGGTCAGGTCGGCGACGGCGGCGGCCAGGGCGCTGCCGGAGGGAACACCGGCCGGGCCGGGCTCCGTCATGACATCACCTCCGCCGCTCGTCCCCTCCCGTCCGTGCGTCTGCCCCGGGCCCCCGGCGCGAAACGACACGACGGCGGTGCGGAGCCCCCGCGACGCTGCACTCGGGGCACATCGGCGACCACGCGGCGTGGCCGGCGGCGGGCACCGCTGCGCTCCCGGCGGTCTGCGCGGCCCGCGGCTGAACGCCCGGCCGGGCGGACCGGTTCACCCGGAGTACACCCGGCGTCCGGGCGGCCGCCCGAACCGGCGGTGGGGATTGTCGTCCGGGCGTGCTTTGCTGGGGGCATGATCAATGACTTCCTGGCCCAGAACCTGTCCGATGTGGAAGAAGCCGTCCGCAAGGCGGCGGCGGTCGAGATCATGCCGAGGTTCCGGCAGTTGGCCGAGCACGAGGTCGACCAGAAGAGCGGCCCGCACGACCTGGTCACCGTCGCCGACCGGAAGGCCGAGGAGCACCTGACGGCCTCCCTCACCCGGCTCCTGCCCGGCTCCGTCGTGGTCGGCGAGGAGGCCGTGCACGCCGACCCGACCGTCTACGGGGCGCTGCGCGGGGACGCCCCCGTGTGGATCGTGGACCCGGTCGACGGCACCCGGCAGTTCGTCGAGGGAGACCCCGCCTTCTGCACCCTGGTGGCGCTCGCCCACCACGGGGAGATCCTCGCCTCCTGGACCTTCGCCCCCGCCCTGGACGAGCTGGCCACCGCCGTGCGCGGGGAGGGCTCGTACGTCAACGGCGAGCAGATCCACAGCGGTTCGCCCGCGCCGGGCGCCGAGCTGCGCGTCGCCATGGCCCACCCGCTGTACACCACCGACGAGCACAAGCGCATCCTCTCCCGGCTGGACGTGCCCGGGGTCGCGGCCCGGCCCTGCGGTTCGGCGGGCCTGGAGTACCTGAAGGTGGCCCGCGGCGAGATGGACGCCCTGGCCTTCACCTGGCCCTCGGCCTGGGACCACGCGGCCGGTCTGCTGCTGGTCACCGAGGCGGGCGGCACGCACAGCACCGTCGACGGGGTCCCCTTCCGGGTCGACCGGGACAACGCGCTGCCCTTCGCGGTCGGCCGCGACGAGGCCACCACCGTCCGCGTCCGGGACCTGCTGCGCACGCAATAGCCGTCACGCGCACCGTCATCCGAGCTCGCCGCGGTCCCGGCGGTCGGTGCGGGCGCAATATCCTGGAGGCGCAGGAGCCGCCGGACGAAGGAGTCGCAAGTGCCGTCGATTCTCGATGCGGTCGTGGTGGGGGCGGGGCCCAACGGGCTGACGGCCGCCGTGGAACTGGCCCGGCGCGGCTTCTCGGTGGCCGTCTTCGAAGCCGGTGAGACCGTCGGCGGCGGGGCCCGGACCGAAGAGCTCACCCTCCCCGGCTTCCGGCACGACCCCTGCTCGGCGGTCCACCCGCTCGGCGTCGGCTCGCCGGTCTTCGCGACGATGCCGCTGAAGCGGTACGGGCTGGAGTGGCTGCACGCCCCCCTGCCCATGGCGCACCCGTTCGACGACGGCACGGCCGCCGTGCTGTCCCGTTCGGTCGCGGAGACGGCCGCGTCCTTCGGGCCGCGCGACGCGGGCACCTACCGGCGCCTGGTCGAACCCTTCCTCGGCAAGTGGGACACCCTCGCCCGGGACTTCATGTCACTGCCGAGCACCGCGCTGCCCCGCGACCCGCTCACCCTCGCCCGCTTCGGGCTCGCCGGGCTGCCGCCGGCCACCTGGCTGCTGCGCCGCTTCCACGACGACCGGGCGCGGGCACTGTTCGCCGGGCTCGTCGCGCACGTCATCGCCCCGCTCGGCGGGGTGGCCACCGGCGCCGTCGGCATGGTCTTCGCCCTCGCCGCGCACGCGAACGGCTGGCCGATGCCGCGCGGCGGCTCGCAGTCGATCTCCGACGGGCTCGCGGCGTACCTGCGCGACCTGGGCGGCACGGTCCACACCGGTTTCGAGGTCAAGCGGCTCGATGACCTGCCGCCGGCCCGGGCGTACGTGTTCGACACCTCGCCGACCGCACTGGCCCGGATCGCCCGCCTGGGGCGCGCGTACGACGGCTACAAGTACGGCGCCTCCGTGTTCAAGATCGACTACGCGCTGGACGGCCCCGTGCCGTGGACCGCGCCGGAGGCGCGCCGCGCCGGCACCGTCCAGATCGGCCCGGGCAGCCGGGACATCGACGCGGCCCTGCAACTCGTCTCGGGCGGCCGGGCTCCCCGCAACCCCTTCCTCATCACGTCGCAGCCCAGCCTCGTCGACCCGAGCCGGGCCCCCGAAGGCAAGCACGTGTTCTGGGCGTACGGACACGTCCCCGCGGGCTGGGAGGGCGACCTCACCGAAGCCGTCGAACGCCAACTGGAGCGCTTCGCCCCGGGCTTCCGCGATCTGGTGCTGGCCCGCGCCACGGCCGGCCCGCCGCAGATCGCCGCCCGCAACCCCAACTACGTCGGCGGGGACATCGCCTGCGGCTCCGCCGCCGGACTCCGGCTCCTGCTGCGGCCCAAGCTCTCCCTCAGCCCGTACACGACGGCCCACCCGGCGGTCTTCCTGTGCTCCTCGGCCACCCCTCCGGGACCGGGCGTGCACGGGATGTCCGGCCACAACGCGGCCAAGGCGGTCTGGCGCCGGCTGCGCGCCACGTCCTGAGCCGCGCGAACGATGCGAGAAAGGCACGATCATGGTGCAGGTGACCCTGGTCCAGGGGGACATCACCACCCAGCAGGCGGACGCGATCGTCAACGCCGCGAACTCCTCCCTCCTGGGAGGCGGCGGAGTCGACGGAGCCATCCACCGCCGCGGCGGCCCGGAGATCCTCGCGGCCTGCGAGGACCTGCGCCGCTCGCACTACGGCAAGGGCCTGCCGACGGGCAAGGCCGTGGCCACCACCGCGGGCCGGCTCCCGGCCGCCCACGTGATCCACACCGTCGGGCCGGTCTGGTCGAAGGAGCAGGACCGGTCGGAGCTGCTCGCCTCCTGCTACCGCGAATCCCTGCGCGTCGCGGACGAACTGGGGGCGCGCACGGTCGCCTTCCCCGCCATCTCCACCGGCATCTACGGCTGGCCCATGGACGACGGGGCGCGCATCGCCGTCGAAACGGTCCGCGCGGCGGACACCCGGGTGGAGGAAGTGCGGTTCGTCCTCTTCGACGCGACGGCGTACGCGGCCTTCGAGGCCGCCGCGGCGTGATCCACCGGCACGAACGGAGCCCGGCGCCGAGCGCGAAGTGAACGCTCGGCGCCGGGCTCCGTTCGGGACCGGGTGACGGTCAGCGGCACTGCCCCGTCCGGGGACCCTGGACCAGGGTGCCGGTGTGGTCGAGGGTCGGTGCGTTGCCCTCGCAGCGCAGCGGTCCGGTGACCCGGTTGGCCCGGAAGGCCGGGACGGCGTCCTCGGGCAGGAGGCCGCTGCCGCTGTTGCCGTCGATCCGGACCGCGCCGGTGACGGTCGTGGCCGCTGCCAGCAGGCCGCCGGTGTTGTCTTCGAGGGTCAGCGGGCCGTTGACCGTGTTGTCGGCGCAGGCCGCCCCTTCGCGGTCCGAGCCGAACAGGACGTATCCGGTGCTGCCCTTGACGGTGACCGGCCCGGTCAGCCCGGACCGGCACACGGTCAGGGCGAGGGCGCCCTCGGAGGAGAACGGACCGGCGACACGGGCGTCGGAGACCGCCAGCGAGCCGCCGGGCCGGACCGTGACCGGCCCGGTCTGGCTGCCGCCCGAGGCGATGCAGAGCGCCTGCCCCTCGGCGACGGTCAGGGGGCCGACGTGGGCCGTGGTGATGCAGGGCTCACTGAAGCCGACCGTGACGCCGGCGGGCTGCGCCGTCGCAGCGGGGGTGTGGCTGTCGTCGCCCTCGTAGGCCGCGGTGATCCGGTGGTTGCCGGGCTGGAACGCGGACGTACGGAAGGTCGCCCTGCCCCCGTCGAGCGGCACGCTCGCCAGGCGGGTCGCCCCGTCGGAGAACACGACCGTTCCGCTCGGGGTGGGCGCGGCCGGGTTCGCCGAGCCGACCGTCGCGGTGAAGGCGACCTCGTGGCCGAACAGGGGTTCCGTCGTGTCCGCGGTCACGGTGACCGAGGCTCCGTACCGGAACGTCACGATCGCCTTGCCGTTGCCGCGGTTGACGCCCTTGAGGAGGGAGACGCCGGTGGCCGTCGGGGCCGCGTAACTGCTGCCACCGCCGCCGCCGGCCGCGGGGATGTTGCCGGGGGCGCCGGGGCCGGAACGGCCGCCGCCGGAGCCGCCGCCGCCCGCGAAGTACCCGCCGCCACCGCCACCGCCGCCGGAGCCGCCGGCACCGCCGTTCCCGCCGGAGCCGCCGCTGCCGGGGTTGGGCTTGCTGCCCCACGCGTCGGTGTCGCTGCCCGGGGCACCCGGAGCGCCGAGGGTGTTGTTGCGGGGGCCGCCCGCTCCGTGGGCCGACTGGGTTCCGCCGCCGCCCGCGAGGCCGGAGCCGTCGAGGCCACTGCCCTGGCCGCCGGGGTCGGCTTCCGGGCCGCCGCCGTGGCCGCCGCGCAGCAGCGGTCCGCCGTTGCCCGCGCCGCCTCCGCCGCCGGCGACGAGGACCCGGTCGGTCCCGTCGAAGGCACCCGTACGCAGGTCGGTGCCGCCGCCGCCGGAGCCGCCGCCGCCGTGGGAGCCGCCGCCGCCGGAGCCGTGGCCGGTGCCGCCGGGACGGGCGAACTCGCCCTTGCGGGCGGTACCCGAGCTGCCGACCCCGCCGACGGTGAGCCGGAGGGTCCGGCCGGGCGTGACGGCCAGCTCCGCGCGGGTCTCGCCGCCCAGGCCGCCGGGCGCGCCGTCGTTCGGGGGTGAGGGGGTGACGTAGCCCGCCGCGCTGCCTCCCTCGGCGCCGAAGAGGTCGACCGTCACCGAGGTCACTCCCGCCGGCACGGTGAAGGTGTCCGTGCCGACAGCGGAGTAGGTGCAGGTGGGCGCCGCGGTGGTGAAGACCCCGCCGGCGCCGCAAGGGGAGGCCGGGGCCGCCTCGTCGGCGTTCGCGGGGAGGGCGGCGAGGGTGGCCGCCAGGAGGCCGGTCGCGCCGGCCGCCATCACTGACTTGGATCTGAAGATGTTCAACTCGGTTCCAAACGAAGGCACATGAGGCACCTGGGGTGCCTGGGGAAGAAGGCTCAGACGCCGTCGTTGGCGCACAGCGCCCAGACGTCGGTGTAGGTGTTCGGCGAGGAGGGCGCGCCGGTGTGGGAGAAGGCCGACCAGTACGAGGCCGTGGTGGTGCCGTCCGAGACCGGGGTGCCGCCGGAGTCGCTGGGGTAGCTGCCGTTGAGGTGGTCGCCCGGGGAGCCCGGACCCGTGAAGTTCGTGGTCGTGACGGAGCCTCCGCTGATCGCGGCGCCACCGCTGACGAGCTTCCCGTCGTTCTGGCCGCAGCCCACGCTGGTGGTCAGACCGGCGGTGCCCGCGGTCGGGCCGCTCACCTCGCTGAACCGCACCTTCACGGTCGTGCCGCTGATGTTGATGGTGTTGCCGCTGCAGATGGCGTACGCGTAGGTGGTGTTGCCGCTGTCGCCACCGCCGCCGTTCCAGCCGACGGCGCTCCAGGAGTCGGGGTTGGTCTCGCCGTCGGCCGCGGCCTTCTGCCCGTAGCCGTGCGCGGAGTCGTTGAAGGTGGGGAAGCTCGCGATCGGCTTCAGGCTGCCGACGGAGGCCGGCGTGATGCGGGCTCCGCCGCCGAGCAGCCGGGTGTTGGCGGGGCAGGTCGCGGTGACCAGGCCCACCGTCGAAGCGGTGGTGGGTCCGGCGACCTTGTTCATGACCACCTGGGTGTGGTTGATCAGGTTGCTGGTGAAGCACATGGCGTACGGGGTGCTGGAGAACGAGGCGTTCACCGCGCCGCCGCTGCCGCCGATGCCGAGCCAGTAGGCCACGTCGGTGCCGACGACCCCGGTGGAGCCGGTGTACTCGGTGCTGCCGTCGGGGCTCGGCGAGGTGCCGTTGATCTTGTTGCCGTTCGACGAACTGCCGGTGCCGATCGCCTGGTTGATCCCGCCGCCGGAGATCAGGCCGCTGCTGCAGTGGGCGTTCGTCGAGATCTCGGAGAACGCGGATCCGGGGCCGGACGTGGCGCCGGGGGTCTGGACCGTCACGCCGACCGTGTTGGCGTAGGCGGAGCCGGGTACGGCCAGGGCCGGCAGGGCGCCGAGGACCAGGGCCCTTCCGGCGACAGGGCGACGCAGGAGCATCTTTCGCATGGACTTCCCTCATTCGGAGGTGGTGGTGCCCCGGACGGGAGGCTGCGGGTTGCGCTTGCGGAATGTATCAGTCAGATAAGCGTGCAGGTAAGGCCGATTCGACGAAATAACCTTGCAGATGCGGTACTCGTGGGTAGGGTGCGGCGGCGCGCCGTGGGCATGCCTGTGAGCGGACCGCCGAAGGGCGGCCCGCTCGGGGCGGGTCGGGTGGCCCGGGTGGGGCCGGTCGGGTGGCCCGGGTGGCCGGGCGCGCCTCAGAGGCGGCGCGCGGAGGCGCCCGGGGTGGGGCGCGGGTAGGTCCGGGACTGCTTCACGCTGCCGTAGGCGAAGCTCGACTCGATCGAGGCGATGCCGGGGATGGCGTGGATCCGGTCGCGCACGAGCGACTCGTACGCCTCCAGGTCCTCGATGACGATGCGGAGCAGGTAGTCGCTGCTGCCCGCCATCAGGTAGCAGTCCTGGATGTGCTCGATGACGTGGACGTGCTCCTCGAAGGCGCGGACCGCGTCCGCCGTGTGGCGTTCCAGCCGGATCCGGACGAAGACGGTGATCGGCAGTCCGAAGGCGACCTGGTCGACCATGGCCGTGTAGCCGCGGATCAGGCCCGCGTCCTCCAGCCGCCGGACCCGGCGCAGGCAGGGCGAGGGGGAGAGGCGCACGCGGTCGGCGAGGTCCTGGTTGGACAGCCGCCCGTCGGCCTGCAATTCCCGGATGATCTGCAGATCGACTGCGTCCATGGCCACTCCTTGGCAGATTCTGCCCCAAACGTATGTCCGGGCGGCAGAACTGGCAATCGACTGCCCCGGCCCAGGCCCTAGCGTTGCGGGTGTACGGAATCCCGTACGCGTGAGCCCGAAGCTGGAGCCGCCACCCTTGGTCGCCATCGACACCACGGCCGCCGCCGCACACCCCGCGGCGGCCGGCCGTCTCCGGCTCTCCCCGCAGACCCGGGGCATGGCCGCCCTGCTGGTCACCGTGGCGATCTGGGCCGCCTTCGCGCTCAGCGCCCGCGCACTGAGCGCCTCCTCCCTGCTGCCGGCCGACGCCGCCCTGCTCCGCTTCGGCGTCCCGCTCGTCGTGCTGGCCCCCGCCCTGTGGCGGCGCAGGCACCGCATCGCGGCGGTCCGGCCGAGCGCCGCGATCAAGATCGTGTGCGGCGCCGGGGTGCCCTTCTTCCTCGCGGCGATGCACGGCGGCGCCCTGACCTCCGCCGCGTTCGTCGGCTCGATCGTCCCCGGGATGGTCCCCCTCTTCGTCTCCGCGCTCATGATCGCCCGCGGGCGCAGCGTGCCCCGCGGCACGCAGGCGGTCGGGCTCGTACTGATCGCGGCGGGCGTGGCCGCCCTCGTCTGGCGCTACGTGGTCCCGGTGGACACCGACGTGCTGCTGGGCTCCGGGATCCTGCTGGTGGCCAGCGGGCTGTGGGCGCTGTACACGGTGGGCCTCAAGGAGGTCGACCTCGATCCCGTCGGGTCGATCGGCCTGTTGTGCCTGCCCTCCTTCGCGGTCATCGGACTCCTCGTCCTGACCGGGGTGCTCCCCACGGGCCTCGCGCACGCGGCCGGTTCGGACATCCTGATGTTCCTCGTCGTACAGGGCCTCGGGGTCGGCCTGTGCGCCGGCCTGCTGTACGCCTTCGCCATCCGCCGGCTGGGGGCCGAGCGCAGCTCCGTCGTCGGCAGCCTCAGCCCCGTCGCCGTCGTCCTGCTCGCCGTCCCCGTGCTCGGCGAGTCGCCGACCGTCGCCGTCCTCGTCGGCGTGCCCCTCATCACCACCGGCGTCGTCCTCGCCAACCGCCGCCCACGACACAAGGTTCCCGCAGATGCTTGAGCTCCTCCCGCCGCCGCCCGCCGATCCGCTGTGGGTCCTCACCGACGAGTTCGGCGCCGACGAGCGCCCCGAACGCCTCAACCTCGTCCTCGGCGTCTACCGTGACGAATCGGGCCGCACCCCCGTCATGGCCGCCGTACGGGAGGCCGAGATCCGGCTGGCGGAGCGCTCCGCCTCCAAGGAGTACCGGGGCTTGTCCGGCAACACCGCCTTCAACCGGGCCCTGCTGGCGATGGTCCTGGGCGCCGGGGGCCCCGCCGATCGGGCCGCGGCCGTGCAGACCGTCGCCGGCTCCGGGGCCCTGCGCCTGCTGGCCGACCTGATCTGCCGGACCCGGCCGGGCACCACGGTGTGGATCAGCGACCCCGCCTACGTCAACCACCGGCCCATCCTGGAGGCCGCCGGGCTGAAGGTGCGCACGTACGGCTGGCGCGACGCCGAGGGCGCCTTCGACACCGAGGGCGTGCTGCGCGAACTCGCCGGCGCGGGCCGCGACGACGTCGTCCTGCTCCAGGGCTCCTGCCACAACCCCACCGGGGTCGACCCGCTCCTGGACGACTGGGAGGCGCTGGCCGAATCCGCCGTCAGTGGCGGCTGGGTGCCCTTCGTGGACCTCGCCTACCACGGGCTCGGCGACGGGCTGGAGGCCGACCTGCTGCCCACCCGGATGCTGGCGGCGCGCGTGCCGGAGATGCTGATCGCCGTCAGCTGCTCGAAGAACTTCGGCCTCTACAGCGACCGCGTCGGCTGCGCCATCGTGCTCGGTGCCTCGGCCGGCGCCGCACGGCACGCCGAGACCGCCCTGCAGAACGCCGCCCGCACGCAGTACTCGATGCCGCCCGAGCACGGCGCGGCCGTGGTGACCACCATCCTGGAGGACGCCGGGCTGCGGGACCTCTGGCGGGCCGAACTGGACCTCATGCGTGCCCGGATCACGGGCAACCGGGCCGTACTGACCGCGCACCTGGGCGCGCTGGGCCTGGGCGCGGAGGCCGGGATGCTGGCGCGCCAGAAGGGCATGTTCTCGATGCTGCCGCTCACGCCGCCGCAGATGCTGGCGCTGCGCAGGGAGTTCGCGATCTACGGGACGACCTCGGGGCGCGTCAACATCGCGGGCATCGCAGGGGATCTGATCCCGCGCCTGGCGCAGGGCATCGCCGCGGTCATGCGGTAGCCGCGCCGGCCATCGGACCCCGTTCACCCCGGCCCCCGTTCGCCCACGGCCCCCGGACAGGGCAGTCCCCGGCGTGCCGGTCGATCCACGAGCCATCCGCCGTCGCAGGTGGCTCCCATGGTCGAACTCGGCCCGCCGGGGGCCTGGCCAGAGCCTGGACAAGGGTCGTGCGGGCCTCTGAACGTCTCCAGAGGGCGGCTGCGGCTCTTTCCGGTGATCCGGTGTAAAGATGAGTTTCCTCCCTATTCGTCCAGAGTCAAGAGGTTCCCGGACGTAAGCTGAAAGGGATCTGCGTCGCGCTCGGAGACGGGCCCGAACGAAGGTGCTGCCATGACCGCATGGTCGATTTCACGCGGACCCGGAGCCACCGCCTGGGCACCCGAAACGGTCACGTCCGAGCCGTACAACGCGCAGACTCCGCCCGCCGCCCTGATCGAGCCGGTCACGCCCGCGGGGGCCTTCTTCGTACGCGACCACTTCGGCATCCCGCAGACCACGCCCGGGTTGTGGCGCATGCGCCTCGGCGGCGAGGTCGCCACGCCCTTCGAGATCGGCTACGAGGAGCTGCTCGGGTTCGAACGCCGGGAGTTCGACGCCGTCCTGGAGTGCGCGGGCAACGGCCGCGCCCTGATGACCCCCCGCCCGCCGGGCCTGCCCTGGAGCCTGGGGGCCGTGGGCTGCGCGCACTTCGCGGGCGTTCCCTTCCGTGCCCTCGCCGCCCGCGCCGGGATCCGTCCGGCCACCGTGGAGATCGTCTTCACCGGGGCCGACTCCGGCACCGTGCACGGTCTGCCCACCCCCTTCGAACGCAGCCTGCCCCTCGCCGCGGCCCTGCACCCGGACACCCTCCTCGTCACCCACATGAACGGCGAGCCCCTCGCGCCCGAGCACGGCGCCCCGGTCCGCCTGGTCGTCCCCGGCCGGTACGCGGTCGCCGACGTGAAGTGGCTGGTGGGGGCCCGCGCCGTGGCGGAGCCGTTCGCCGGCGTCTTCCAGGCCGAGGAGTACGTCTACACCGCCTCGCGCGGCACCCCCGAAGGCCCCGTCACCACGGTCAGGGTCAAATCGCTCATCACAGAACCCGAACCGGACGAAGCCGTGCGCCGCGGCCACGCGACGCTCGTCCGCGGCCGGGCCTGGTCCGGCGACGGCGTGTCCGTACGCCGCGTCGAGGTCAGGGCCGCGTACGAGGGCGACGACGCCCGCGGCGGCGCGGTCGCCGACCTCGGCCGGCTCGGCGACCGGCACTGGAACGACGCCGTACTGGAGCCGCCACCCGGACCCTACGCCTGGACCGGATGGTCCTACCGGTGGACCCCCGAGCGCCCCGGCCCGTACCGGCTGCTGGCCCGCGCGACCGACGAGCACGGCGACACCCAGCCGCCGCGCGCGCCGTGGAACGCCCGGGGCTACGGCTGCAACCCGGTGGCCTCGGTCGAGGTGGTCGTCGTCTAGGCGGGAAACCCGATCAGGGGCCGGACGGCCGCGGCCCGGGCGGTGAGGGACATGAGCGAGATCGAGGTCATGACCACGGCGTCGCTGGGTGACACCAGCTACCTCCTCGTCAGCGGTGACGAGGCCGCCCTGGTGGACCCGCAACGCGACAGCTGGGAGCTGCTGGAGTCCTGTACGTCCAGGGGGGTGCGGATCCGGTACGTGCTGGAGACGCACGTGCACAACGACTACGTCTCCGGCGCCCTGGAGGTCCGCGCGGCGACCGGCGCCACCGTCGCCGGCCCGGCCCGTGCACCGTACGCCTTCGACCACCTCGGGCTGGCCGAGGACGACGAGATCTCCGTCGGCGACGTGACCGTGCGGGCCATGGAGACCCCCGGCCACACCGCCGAGCACACCTCCTACCTCGTCTTCGACGACACCGACCGGCCCCCGACCGCCGTCTTCACCGGGGGCAGCCTCCTCGTCGGCAACGCGGGCCGCACCGACCTCGCCGGCCCCGGGCGTACGGAGGAACTGGCGCGGGCCCAGTTCCGTACCCTCGGCCGCCTCGCACTGCTGCCCGACGCCACCCGGGTGCTCCCGACGCACGGCGCGGGCAGCTCCTGCGCGGCCGGGCCGGTGGCGGGGGAACGGACCAGCACCGTCGGCGCGGAACGGCGCACCAACCCCGTACTGGCCGCCCGCGACGAGGAGGAGTTCGTCCGGGGCAGACTGACGGGACTGCCGCCGTACCCCGCCTACTACCGCCACATGGCCCCGATCAACCGCAGGGGACCCCACGTGCTGGGCGGCCCGCCCGCGCCCCGGCCGCTCACCCCGGCCGTGGTGGAGGGGCTCGCCGGGGGCGGCGCGCAGATCGTCGACGGGCGCGGGCGCGTCGAGTTCGCCGCCGCCCACCTGCCCGGCGCGCTCTGCGACGAACTGGACGACCGCTTCGCGAGCCTGGTCGGCGAGGTCGTGCCCTTCGGCACCCGCCTGGTCCTGGTCCTGCCGGAGCCGGAGGAGGACGCGGCCCGCGAGGCGATGACCCAACTCCTGCGGATCGGCTACGAGGACGTCGCCGGATACCTGGCGGGAGGCGTCGCCGCCTGGGCGGCTGCCGGCCGCCCGCTGCGTTCCCTCCGCACCGCGGACGCCTCCGAACTGGCCGGCCGCCAGGGCGGCCGGCTGGTGCTCGACGTCCGGCCCGAGCACCCGGAGGGCGGGGTTCCCGGCACCCTCCGCGTACCGCTCGCCGAACTGCCGCACCGGCTGGGCGAGCTGCCCCGGGACGAAGAGGTCTACGTGGTGTGCGGCACCGGCCGCCGGGCGGCCGTCGCGGCGGGGCTGCTCGACCGCGCCGGGATCCCCGTGACGGCGGTGATCAGCGGCGGAGTGCGGGACCTGACGCAACACGAGAGGAGCTGACCATGAGCGGCAGCGGATACGCCCGTCCGGAGACACTGGTGGACACCGAGTGGCTGGCCGAGCACCTGGACGACCGGACGGTACGCGTCATCGACGTGGACGAGGACACCACCGCCTACGAACAGGGCCACATACCCGGCGCCGTGGGCTGGAACTGGGCCACCGACCTGCACACCGCCGTGGGCCGGGACTACCTGGACCGCGAGGCGCTCGGGCGGCTGCTCGCCGACGCCGGGGTCGGCTACGACACGACGGTGATCCTCTACGGCGGCAACAACAACTGGTTCGCCGCGTACGCCTACTGGATCATGCGGCTGCGCGGCTTCAACCGGGTCAGGCTGCTCGACGGCGGCCGCAAGAAGTGGGAGCTGGAGAGCCGGGAGACGACCCGGGACGTGCGGACGTACGAGCCCACCGACTTCACGGTGACCGGCCAGGAGAACCCGCAGTTCAGGGCGATGCGCACCGAGGTCCTCGACAGCGGCGGCCGCGGGGTGCAGATGGTCGACGTCCGCTCGCCGGAGGAGTACCGCGGCGAGCGGCTGGCGCCCCCGCACCTGCCGCAGGAACAGGCCCAGGTCCCCGGGCACATCCCCGGGGCCGTCAACGTCCCCTGGGCGCAGGCCGCCAACGACGACGGCACCTTCAAGTCCGCCGACGAACTGCGGATGCTCTACCTGGGCCAGGGCATCACCCCGGACCGGGAGGTCATCGCCTACTGCCGGATCGGCGAGCGCTCCTCGCACACGTGGTTCGCCCTCCACGAACTGCTCGGCTACCCGGACGTCAAGAACTACGACGGCTCCTGGACCGAGTACGGCTCGCTGGTGCAGGCACCCGTCGCCCTGGGCTGAGCCCCCGCACGCGTCCGCTTCCATCGGCAGGGCCCCGCGTCCATGGCTCGGATAGGGTGAATCGGTAGGAATCGGGCCCCCCGGGGTGAGGTTGGTGCATTGGACACGTACCAGTCGGCGAGCGAGGTGCCGGAGCAGCCGGCCGCGGCTGTCGGGTACGCGGGCGTGCTCCGCGAGCTGCTGCCCATCGCCCTGTGGCGGGAGGACGCCGACGGACGGGTCGTGGAGTGGTCGCTGGCCGCCCAGGACCTGCTCGGACACCGCCCCGAGGAGATCATCGGCCGCATCGGCTCCGAGGTGCTCGTTCCCGAGGCCAACCACGAACTCGCAGGTCAGCTGACCCGGCGCGTCCAGTCCGGCGAGACCGTCATCGGCACCCTCCCCGTGCGCCACCGCGACGGGCACCGCGTCCCGATGGAGATGTGGATCGTCCCCGCCGCCGACCCGCAAGGCCGTACGGGCGCCATGCTCGTCGCCGTGGAGACCTCCGAGGTCCACCACATGCGCGACTCGCTCGCAGCCCTCCAGAGCCTGTTCACGCAGTCGCCCATCGGCCTCGCCACCCTCGGCCCCGACCTGCGCTTCCTGCGGGTCAACGACGCCCTGGCCCGGATGAACGGCGTCCCCGCCTTCGAACACCTCGGCCGACGCCTCACCGAGGTGGCGCCCGGGGTCAACGCGACCGCGCTGGAAGCCACGATGCAGCAGGTCCTCGACCGCGGGAAGGCCGTCGTCGACGTGCGCCGCACCGGCCGGACCCCCTCCGACCCCGGGCACGACCACACCTGGTCCTGCTCCTACGCCCCGCTGCTCGACGGCTCCGGGCGGCCCCTCGGTCTGATCGCCTCCCTCATCGACATCACCGAGGGCCAGCGGGCCCAGGCCGACGCGGAACGGGCCCGGCACCGCTTCGCCCTGCTCGCCGAGGCCGGCACCCGCATCGGCACCACCCTGGACCTGCACCAGACTGCTCAGGAGATCGTGGACGTCCTCGTACCGCAGCTCGCCGACTCCGCCGACGTCCAGATGCTGGTGGCGGTCCTCGAGCCCGACGACACCACCGCGGCCGGATCCTCCCGGGGAGTCCTGCGCCGGCTCGCCGCCCACTTCCCCGACCCGGCCGCGCCCACCGCGAAACTGGCGGCCGGACAGACCTTCCAGCTCCCCGTGGACAGCGTCTACGAGCAGGTCCTCGCCGAGGGCCGACCGATGGCCCTGTACTCCTCCGACGTCCCCGCGCTGATCACCGACCCGCGCGCGGGCGCCCTGCGCGACTACCTCGCGACCCTCGGCTCGGCCCGCATGGTCCCGCTCGTCGCCCGCGGCAAGGTGCTCGGCGCCGTCGCCGTGACCCGGCTGCGCACCCGCGAACCCTTCGACGAGGAGGACTGCGTGCTCATCGACGAACTCGTCGCCCGCGCCGCCCTCAACATCGACAACGCCCGCATGTTCACCGCCCAGCGCCGCGCCGCCCTCACCCTCCAGCGCAGCCTCACCAACAGCGCGCTGCCCCAGGTCGCCGGTCTCGAACTCACCGGGCGCTACCTGCCCGCCAGCGACCACGACGTCGGCGGGGACTGGTTCGACGCCATCCGGCTCCCCGGCGGGCGCACCGGACTGGTCATCGGCGACGTCATGGGCCACGGCATCCACGCCGCCGCCGTCATGGGCCAGCTGCGCACCGCCGTACGGACCCTCGCGCGCCACGACGTGCCCCCGGACCGGCTGCTGCGCTCGCTCGACGCCGTCGTGGCCGACCTGGGCGCGGACGAGATGGCCACGTGCGTGTACGCCGTCCACGACCCGGCCACGAGCGACTGCGTGATCGCCCGCGCCGGGCACCCGCCGCCCGCCGTGGTCGCCGCGGACGGGACCATCGGCTTCCTCGACGGCCCGCCCGGCACCCCGCTGGGCACCGGCACGGGCCCGGGAGGCGGCCAGGAATTCCGCACCGAGCAGGTGCGGCTGCCCCCGGGAAGCCTGCTCGTGCTCTACACCGACGGGCTCATCGAGGCCCGCGACCGCGACCTCGACCAGGGCATGGCCCAGCTGGCGGAGGCCCTGCGCGGGGCCGGGCGCCCGCTGGAGGAGGTCTGCGACAGCATCCTCGCGCGCCTGCTGCCCGTGGCCCCGCAGGACGACGTGGCGGTGCTGCTGGCCCGCACCCTCCCGCTGTGAGCCCGCCCGCCGCGAGCCCGCCCGCCGCGAGCCCGCCCACTGCGACCCCGCCCGGCACCGAGCCGGCGACCGGCCGGGTCACCAGGCCAGGTCCTCCAGGGCGTCCAGGTCCAGCGGCGCCGCCGGCGGCTCCTCGGCCCCGGTGAGCGGCAGCTCCGCCCAGATCACCTTGCCCCGGTCGGTGTAGCGGGTGCCCCACCGCTCGGCGTACTGCGCGACGAGGAACAGCCCCCGTCCGCCCTCGTCGGTGGTGGCCGCGTACCGCAGGTGCGGTGAGGTGCTGCTGCCGTCGGACACCTCGCAGATCAGGCTCCGGTCGCGCAGCAGGCGTACGCGCACGGGCGCGCTCCCGTACCGGATCGCATTCGTGATCAACTCGCTGAGGATCAGCTCGGCGGTGAAGGAGATGTCGTCCAGGCCCCAGGCGACGAGCTGCGCCGCGCCCGCGTTGCGCACCCGGGAGACGGCCGAGGCCTCGCCCGGCACCTCCCATTCGGCGATCCGGTCCGCCTCCAGCCGCCGGGTGTCCGCGACCAGCAGGGCGATGTCGTCGCTCGGCACCGGGAAGAGCATCGCGGCCAGTACGTCGGAACAGGCCTGGTCGGGGTCGCGGCCGGGGCGGGAGAGGACCTCGGCCAGGATCCGCAGGCCGGTGTCGAAGTCCCGGTCGCGGTCCTCCACGAGCCCGTCGGTGAACAGCACGAGCCGGCTGCCCTCGGGCAGCTGCAGCGCGGCCTTCTCGAAGGGCATGCCGCCCACGCCGAGCGGGAGCCCGGTGGGCAGCTCGGGGAACTCCACCCGCCCGTCCGTGTGGACGAGCGCCGGCCCCGGATGTCCGGCGCTGGCCATCACGCAGTGGCCGGAGACCGGGTCGTAGACCGCGTACAGGCAGGTCGCGCCGGTGACCCCGGCCCGCTCGCCCATCCCCTCGCCCTCGCCGTCACCGGCGCCGTCACCGTTCTGCCCGTCGCCCCCGTTATCGGTCTGGTCGATCCGGCTGATCAGCTCGTCCAGGTGGCCGAGCAGCTCGTCGGGAGGCAGGTCCAGGGTGGAGAAGTTGTGCACGGCGGTCCGCAGACGGCCCATGGTCGCCGCCGCGTGCACCCCGTGCCCGACGACGTCGCCGACGACCAGGGCCACCCGGGCGCCGGGCAGCTGGATCACGTCGAACCAGTCCCCGCCCACCCCCGCCTGGGCCGGCAGGTAGCGGAAGGCCACGTCGACGGCGCTCTGGTCGGGCAGCACCCGGGGGAGCAGGCTGCGCTGGAGCGTCACCGCGGTCGCGTGCTCACGGGTGAAGCGGCGGGCGTTGTCGATGGAGACGGCCGCGCGGGCCCCCAGCTCCTCGGCGAAGGACAGGTCCTCCTCGTCGAAGGCCTCCGGGGTGTCGGCGGCCCGCCAGAAGTTCGCCATGCCCAGGACGACGCCGCGTGCCTGGAGCGGTACGGAGATCAACGAGTGCAGCCCGTAGTCCAAGGCCTCCCGGGTGCCGACCCGGTCACCGGCCCGCCAGCCCATGGCGGCGTGCAGATCGGGCGCCAGGACCGCGTGCCCGGCGTCCAGGGCCGCGGCCATCGGGGCCGTCGGCACGACGAACTGGATGACGTCGCCGACCGGCTGCAGCGGGGAATCGTCGCGCACCCCCGTGATCGCCGCCCGGCGCATCTCCGTGTACAGGCCCGCGGCCAGCGGCTCGTCGCCGCGCAGTACGGGTTCCAGCAGCTCCACCGTGACGAAGTCCGCGAAGCGGGGGACGGCGACCTCCGACAGCTCCTCGGCGGTGCGCACCACGTCCAGCGTCGTGCCGATCCGCACCCCGGCGTCGTACAGCAGCTGGAGCCGGCTGCGGGCCTCCTCGGCCCGCCCGGAGAGCGCGGCGAGCTCGGTGGAGTCGCGCAGGGTCGTCACGGTGCCGGTGGGCCGACCCCGGTACGGCTTCGTGGGCCGCACGTTGACCGCCAGCAGCAGGTCGCCCACCCGGTGCACCTCGTCGGTCGCGGCCCGGCCGGAGGCCAGCAGCTCGGCGGTGCGCGCGGGGAGGCCGAGGTCCCCGACGTACTGCCCCTCGGCGTCGGCGGGCAGGTCGAGGAGGCGCCGGGCCTCGTCGTTGGCCAGGTCGAGACGGTGATCGGGGCCGATGATCAGCACACCCTCGCGGACGGCGTGCAGAACGGCCTCGTGGTGTTCGTTCATCCGGGTCATCTCGGCGGCGCCCAGCCCGCGGGTCTGGCGCAGCAGCCGCCTGCTGACGAGGGCGGCGCCGCCCGTGCCGAGCAGCAGCGCGCCCGCCGCCGCGCCGAGCAGCAGGGGCAGCTGGCTCTCGACGGCGCTGGAGACGTTCCGCACCTCTATGCCGGTCCCCACCAGCCCGACGACCTTCCCGCTCGCGTCCCGCACCGGGACGACGGCCCGGACGGCGTCGCTGGGCTTGCCCCGGAAGGTCTCGGTGAAGGACTCGCCGGCGGCCGCGCGGGCGATGTCACCCTTGGCGCGCTGCCCGATCAGCTCGGGCCGCGAGTCGGTGTAGCGGACCCCGCTCGTGCTCATGACCGCGATGAAGTCCACCCCCGAGGCGATCCGCGCGGCATCGGCCAGCGGCTGGAGCAGCAGGGTCGGATCGGGCGCCCTCAGGGCGGCCGGCAGACCGGGGGCGTGCGCGAAGGCCTCGGCGGCGGCGAGGGAGCGGTCGCGGGCGTCGCGCTCGCTGTCGTACCCCGCCTGGATCACCAGGGCCGACGCGGCCGCCGCGATCAGCAGCAGCACGATCACCGCGGTGAGGGCGAAGACCTGACCGGCGACGCTGTGTCCCCACCGGGACGGGCGCGCGAACAGGCGTGAGCCCCACCCGGTCGGCTGGCGACCAAAACGTCCGGTCATGAGCCCTTTCTAACACTCTCCCGGGTGTTTGGAGCGGCTGCTGTGGCAGCGGAGGCCGCGCGGTACGCACGGGGACCCATACCGACGTACGCGCTGAAGTGCTGGCGGAAGGTCACCTCGCTGGCGAAACCGGCCCGCCGGGCCACCTCCGGCACCGGATGGTCGGTGCGCTCCAGAAGCTTGCGGGCCTCGTCCAGCCGGTGGTCCAGGAGCCAGCGGTGCGGCGTGGTGCCGGTGGCGGCGACGAAGTGGCGGGCGAAGGTACGCGGGGCCATGCCCGCCCAGCGGGCCAGGGTGGCCACGTCCAGCGGCTGGTCCAGACAGCGCAGCGCGCGCTCCCGTACGGCGGCCAGCGCCTCGGCCGTGCGGTCCGCGGCCGGGACGGGCCGGTCCAGGTACTGGGCGTGCTCCCCGGCGCGGAAGGGGCCCGTCACCATGGACCGCGCGATGGCGGCGGCCGCCTCGGCGCCGTGGGCCCGCCGCACCAGGTGCAGGCAGAGGTCGATCCCGGACGCCACCCCGGCGGAGGTCCACAGCCCGCCGTCCTCGACGTACAGCGGGGCGTCCTCCACGACCACGCCCGGGTGGCGGGCGGCGAGGTGCGGGGCCAGGGACCAGTGGGTCACCGCCCGACGGCCCTCCAGCAGGCCCGCCTCGGCCAGGACGAACGCGCCGGCGCAGAGTGCGGCGACGGGTGTTCCGCGCGCGTGCGCGGCCCGCAGTGCGGCCAGTACCGGCTCGGGGGTACGGCCGCCGGGGTCGGCCAGCGCGGGCACGACCACCAGGTCGGCGGTGACCAGCCAGTCGAGTCCCCGGTCGGGGGCGAGGCTCAGCCCACCGGGCAGCGGGATCGCCTCGGGCCCGAGTGCACACCGGCGCAGCTCGAACCGGGGCACCCCGAGACCGCTGCGGTCCGGCCCCCACACCTCGGTGATGACGGCGAGGTCGAAACTCCGGATCCCGGGCTGCACGACGACGGCGACACGCTGCATCCCCCCATCCTGCCGGCCCCCTCCGGGCGGCCCCCCGCGCCGCCGGGGCTGCCCCGGACCCCGCGCCTCAAACGCCGGCGGGGCTGCATTCGGCCGCTGCCGCCCGCCGGCCGCGGCGGGTCTGCCCGGAGGGCACGTTCAGCCCGCCGGCCCGCCCGCACCATCCAGCCTGGACCGGGCCATCTCAGCCCCGCCGGCGTTTGGGGCGCGGGGCCACCCTCCAGCCTCGCCGGCGTTTGAGGCGCGGGGTCTGGGGCGGAGCCCCAGGACGGGTCCGGGCGGAGCCCGGGGAACGGTGGAAGGGCGGGTAGGGGACCGCTCCGCGCAGCGGCACCCCCGCCCGAGCCGGCCGCAGGGTGGGCCGTCGGGGTCGGGCGCGCGCCGGGGCACCTCCTCGGGCGTCGAACCCCATGCGGCACCGGCAAGCGGAACGGGTTTCGTTCGACGCCCTGCGGGGGCGCCCCGCCGCACACCCGACTCCTAGGGGGTACGGGCAGGGCCGGCCCGCGCCGAGCAGCGGCGTTCGGCGGGGCCGGCCCGGCAAGGGTGGTGACTGCCAGGCCGGCAGGATCTCATCGTTTCGGGTCACCGGCGGCCCTGTGGCCACAGACCCGCGGCGGCCAGCATGGAGCCATGACGATCGACATCGCCCCGAACAGTGCCCTGCTGGTCATCGACGTGCAGAAGGGCTTCGACGACGCCTCCTTCTGGGGTCCCAGGAACAACCCCGCCGCCGAGGCGAACATCGCGGCCCTCATGGACGCCTGGCAGGCGACCGGCCGCCCCGTGGTGCTCGTCCGGCACGCCTCCGTACGCCCCGGATCCGTACTGGCCGCGGACCACCCCGGCTACGCGTTCAAGGACTTCGTCGAGGAGCGGCGCGGGCGGCGGCAGGAGTCCCTCCTCGTCACCAAGACCGTGAACTCCGCCTTCTACGGCACCCCGGACCTCGGCGACTGGCTCAAGGGCAACGGCATCGGCCAGGTGGTCGTGGCGGGCATCCAGACCAACATGTGCGTCGAGACCACCGCCCGCATGGCCGGGAACCTCGGCTACGAGGTGCTGGTCCCGCTGGACGCCACCCACACCTTCGACCTCGAGGGCCCGGAGGGGATGTCCCTGACCGCCGACCAGCTCGCGACGGCCACGGCGGTCAACCTCCAGGGCGGCGGCTTCGCCCGGGTGGTGACGACGGCCGAGCTCCTCGCCTGACCCCGGACACGGCAGAGGCCCGGCACCCCCGAAAAGGGGTACCGGGCCTCGGGGGCCGTCAGGCTCGGCTCAGAGAACGTCGGCGGCGATGTCGGCCGCGACCTGCTCCAGCAGGGGACCCGCGTTCGGGATGGACTTCGCCGGGTCCGGCTCCAGGGCGGTCAGCGGGTACGCCTTGCGGATACCGGCTCCCTCCAGTGCCTCCTGGCTCAGCAGCAGACGTCCGCAGACCGCCACCACCGGCTTGCCCGCGGCACGCGCGGCCGCCGCGACACCGGCCGGGGCCTTGCCGTGCAGGGTCTGCTCGTCCAGCGAACCCTCACCGGTGATGACCAGCGTGGCCCGCTCCAGCGCCGGGGCGAAGCCCAGCACCTCCAGCATCAGCTCGATGCCCGGACGGAAGCTCGCGCCCAGCAGCAGGGCGCCGTAGCCGATGCCGCCCGCGCCGCCCGCGCCCGGGGAGGCCGCGAGTTCGGTGGCCTTCGAGCCGATCGACTTCTCCAGCACCGACGCGTAGTGCGCCAGCGCCGCGTCCAGCGTCGCCACGTCCTGCGGCGTCGCGCCCTTCTGCGGGCCGTAGACGGCCGCGCAGCCCTTCGGGCCGGTCAGCGGGTTGTCCACGTCGCTGGCCAGTACGAAGTCGACCTCCGCGAAGCGCGGGTCGATCCCCGACAGGTCCGCCGAGGCCAGCTGCGCCAGCGCGCCGCCGCCCGGACCGACCGGTTCGCCGTTCGCATCCAGGAACACCGCGCCCAGCGCCGCCAGCATGCCGGCGCCGCCGTCGGTGGTGGCGCTGCCGCCCACGCCGAAGACGATCGAGCGCGCGCCCGCGTCCAGCGCGGCCTTCAGCACCTCGCCCGAGCCGTACGTCGTCGCCGTCAGCGGGGCGAAGGTGCCCGCCGGCAGCAGCTGGAGGCCGGAGGCCTCCGCCATCTCGACCACCGCGGTGCCCTCGCGCAGCGCGAAGGCAGCCGTGACCTGGTCGCCGAGGGGTCCGGTGACCCGTACCTCGCGGCGTTCGAAACCGGCCGCCACAGCGGCCGCGACCGTGCCGTCGCCGCCGTCCGCGACGGGGAGCGTCTCGATCTCCACGTCCGGTACGGCCTTGCGAAGGCCGGCCGTCACCCGCTCCGCGACCTGAACGGCCGTGAGCGAGCCCTTGAATTTGTCCGCGGCGATGAGCACGCGCGCGGCCTCAGTTACTGCTCCGTCCGTCACCTTGCTATTCCCTTGCTATCGAACAGTGCAGTCGCGCCCCCATGAGCTTATCCGGAGGATCCTCCTATGCCCATGAGTGGCCCGGGACACACACGGCGCGCCATGCCCCTAAATACGGATATACGCCTGCATAGTGTGGCCGCATGAGCGCGGAATCACTGGAAGAGGCACGTCCGTATGGACCGGACGGTGGACCGGACGGCCCCCCGGACGGCACGCCCGACCGACAGGTCGTCGTCATCGGGGTGATCGCCGTACTGGCCGTCGTCGCCTGGGCCGCCCTCGCCAAGGGCTCCTTCGACAAGGCGTCGAGCACCGCGCTCGCCTGGGTGCTGGACAACTTCGCCTGGCTGTTCGTGATCGCCGCGGACGTCTTCCTGGTGATGTGCGTGGTGCTCGCCGTCAGCCGTTTCGGGCGGATCCGCCTGGGCCGGGACGACTCCGAGCCCGAGTTCACCAACCTCGCGTGGATCGCGATGATGTTCAGCGCCGGCATGGGCATCGGCCTGATGTTCTACGGGGTGGGGGAGCCCCTCACCCACTACCTGGCCCCGCCCCCGGCCTCCGGCGCGGCCCCGGCCTCCGGCGCCTCCGCCCTCTCGGCCATGGAGTACTCCTTCTTCCACTGGACGCTCACCCCGTGGGCGATCTACGGCATCGTCGGCCTCGCCCTGGCCTACGCGACCTTCCGCAAGGGCCGCGGCAACCGGCTCAGCTCGGCCTTCGTCCCGCTGATGGGCGAGGAACGGGCGAACGGGCGGGCGGGCAAGGCCATCGACCTGCTCGCGGTCTTCGCGACCGTCTTCGGCACCGCGACCAGCCTCGGGCTCGGCGCGCTCCAGGTCTCCAAGGGCCTGAACATCACCACCGGCATCGAGGACTCGACCTCCGTCGAGCTGATCATCATCGTCGCCCTCTCGGCGGCGTTCGTGCTCTCCGCCTTCTCCGGCCTCCACAAGGGGGTGAAGTGGCTGAGCACGATCAACATCGTGCTCGCCGCCACCCTCATGCTCTTCGTCTTCGTCCTCGGCCCCACCGTCTACGTCCTCGACGTGATCCCCGCCAGTGTCGGCGGCTACCTGCACGAACTGGTGCCCATGGCCACCCGCACCGGGGCCTTCACCGACTCCGCGTGGCTCGGCGCGTGGACGATCTTCTACTGGGCCTGGTGGCTCTCCTGGGCCCCCTTCGTCGGCACCTTCATCGCCCGCATCTCGCGCGGCCGCACCATCCGCGAGTTCCTGATCGGTGTCCTGCTCGTCCCCAGCGGGGCCACCGTCATCTGGTTCTGCGTGATGGGCGGCACCGCCATCCGCCTCGACTCCACCGGCGCCGTGCACTTCGCCGCCGTCATGAAGGAAGGCACGGAGGCCTCGCTCTTCGCGATGCTGGACGCGCTCCCGCTCGGCACCCTCACCTCGTGGGTCGCCATGCTCCTCGTCATGACCTACTTCGTCACCAGCGCCGACTCGGCCTCCCTGGTGATGGGTTCGCTGACCAGCCGGGGCTCGCTGCACCCGCCCACCTGGCTGGTCGTCACCTGGGGCGTGCTGATGGCCGCCGTCGCCGCCGTACTGCTCGTCGCGGGCGGCCTGAAGTCCCTGCAGACCGCCACCATCCTGGTCGCGCTGCCCTTCGTCGTCGTCATGATGCTGCTGTGCTGGGCCCTGCTGAAGGAACTCCGCCAGGACCCCGGAGCTGGCCCCGCCCGCCACCACGCCCTGCACGGCATGCGGGACGCCGTCCGCGCCCTGGTCGGCGACGCCATCACCGAGCAGAACGCCACCCGCCACGCGAGGCTGCGGCGCGTCGCGGAGTCCAGGACGCGGGACGACGGGGGGACCGGCAGTCCGGGAGTTTGACGACAGGCCCTAGGGTTGCCGCGTGACCACCACGGATGACTACGCCACGTACATCGCGAGCCTGCCCCGGGTGCTGGCCGGAGCGGCCGCCCTCTACCGGGACGCCGAGGGGCGGGTGCTGCTCGTCGAGCCCAACTACCGCGAGGGCTGGGCCCTGCCCGGCGGCACCATCGAGTCCGACCGGGGAGAGTCCCCGCGCACGGCCGCCCGGCGCGAGAGCGCCGAGGAGATCGGCATCGACGTACCGCTCGGCCGCCTGCTCGCCGTCGACTGGTCGCTCGACGCGGGCCGCCCGCCACTCGTCGCGTACCTCTACGACGGCGGGGTGCTGACCGCCGACCAACTGGCCTCCATCAGGCTCCAGGAGGAGGAGCTCCTCTCCTGGAAGCTCGTCGAGCCTGCCGAACTCGGCGCCCACCTCCTCGGGGCGCTCGGACGGCGCGCCCAAGAGGCCTGCCGCGTCCTGGAGTCGGGCGAGGGCACGGTGGAGCTGGAGAACGGCCGCCGCCCGTCCGCGTCATAACACGGCGTTTACCCAAACCAGGACAGAATCAGCTGATGATCACGATGTACGCCTGGCCCGGCACCGCCGACGGACCCGACGCCCTGCCCATGGTCCACTTCACCACCGACCAGCAGGAGGGCGGGGAGGTCACCCCCGACGGAACGCCGGTCTGGATGTTCGACACCGCGATACGCGACGGCGGCTGGGCCCTGTTCACCGACTTCGACGGATGGTCCGTGCCGGCCGCCGGGTGGGAGGCCCTCTACCGCCGCGAGGACGACTTCTTCGCGGTCAGCGGCCCCGGCGCCTGCGAGGGCTGGTACCAGGGCAGTCTCGGCGCCGACGCCGACTGGGTGGCGGCCGCCGCCGCACAGCAGAGCGTGGTGCTGCTCGCCGCCCCCGTCCAGCACCCGTCCCTGTACGGATACGCGGTGGAGGCCGGCGCCGCGTTCGCCCTGCTCGTGCCGCTGATGGTGGTCTGACGGACCGTTCGTCCCAGAATGTGGGTCATGAGCGAGAGCGACCCCGGGGCGGACCGGGACCGGATGGACCTGCTGCACCGCCGGCTGGACCGGATCGAGGAGCTGCTCGCACCCGACACCCCGCAGGCTGAGGAGAGACCGGCCTGGCGCCGGCCGACCGACGGCGAGGAGCGCTGGGCGGTCACCGCCGCCATCCTCGTCGCGGTCGGCCTGCAACTCGCCCTGCCGACCCGGCTGACCATCGACCCGCGCTGGCTGCTGCCGGCCCTGGAGATCGGCCTGCTGGTGGCTTTGGCCGCGCTCCGTCCGCACGAGCGGTTCGACCGCGGCTCGCGCCTGCTGCGCGTGCTCGACCTGGCCCTGGTGGCCGCCGTCAGCCTGGCCAACGCGGCCTCCGCCGTGAAGCTCGTACGCGAACTGCTCCACGCGACGGGCCCCGGCGGAGCGCTCGGCCTGCTCGCCACGGCCGGAGCGGTGTGGGTGACCAACGTGATCGCCTTCGCGCTCTGGTACTGGGAACTGGACCGGGGCGGCCCGGACGCCAGGGCCCGGGGCGTCAAGGACTTCCCCGATTTCCTCTTCCCGCAGATGACTCAGCGGGGGATCGCCCCGCCCGACTGGGAACCGTACTTCGGCGACTACCTGTACGTGGCCTTCACCAACGCCACCGCCTTCAGCCCGACCGACACCATGCCCCTGACGATGTGGTCGAAGTTCCTGATGATGACCCAGACGTCGGTCTCGATGATCACCGTGCTGCTGGTGGTGGCGCGGGCGGTGAACATCCTTCAGTGAGCGGGGGACGATCAGCTACGCGCTCCTGCCGGATTCGAAGTCCAGCAGCCGCACCTTGCGGTCCACCCCGCCGCCGTAGCCGGTCATGCCGCCCGAGGCGCCGATCACCCGGTGGCACGGGACGATGATCCCGACCGGGTTCTTGCCGTTCGCCAGGCCCACCGCGCGCGAGGCGCCGGGCTTGCCCAGCCTGGCGGCGAGCTCCCCGTACGACCACGTCTCGCCGTAGGGGATCCGTACGAGCTGGTCCCAGACGCTGCGCTGGAACTCGGTGCCCTCCAGCCGCAGCGGCAGGTCGAAGGAGGTGCGCTCCCCGGCGAAGTACGCGGTGAGCTGCCGCACCACTTCGGGGAAGGGCTCCTCGGAGGCGGCGACCCGCTCACCGAAGGACTCCTCGGCCGGCCGGTGGCGCTGCCCGGTCATGTAGAGCCCGCTGAGGACGCCCTGCGTGGCGACCAGGGTGAGCGGGCCGTAGGGGCTGTCGACGACGGTGTGCTGCTTGGCGGTCATGACGGGTGCTCCTCAGACGGGCAGGTGGTTGATGGGGTGGGAGTCGGTGGCCCACAAGTACTGGACGGCGTACGCCCGCCAGGGCCGCCAGCCGGCCGCCCTCGCGGTCAGCGCGGCCGGGGTGGACGGCAGGCCGAGCCCCTGCGCGGCACGCCGCACGCCCAGATCGGACGGGAGGAAGGCGTCGGGGTCGCCGAGCGCCCGCATGGCGATGACCTCGGTGGTCCACGGGCCGAAACCGGGCAGCGCGTTCAGCTGTACGCGGGCCGCCTCCCAGTCGCTGTCGATGCCGAGCGGCAGCGACCCGTCGGCGAGGGCCGACACCAGGGTGGTGAGGGTGGTGCGGCGGCTGCGCGGCAGGGCCGGCGACTCCGGATCCAGCTCGGCGAGCGCCTGCGGGGAGGGGAACAGGTGGGTCAGCCCCCCCAGCGGGTCCTCGACCCGCTCCCCGTGCGCGGTGACCAGCCGTGCGGCGTGCGTGCGCGCCGCCGCGGTGGACACCTGCTGGCCGAGGACGGCCCGTACGGCGAACTCGGCCGCGTCGACGGTGCGGGGCACCCGCCGTCCGGGTGCCTTGTCCACGAGCGGGGCGAGCAGCGGGTCGGTGCGCAGCTGCTCGTCGACGGCCTCGGGATCGGCGTCCAGGTCGAGCATCCAGCGGCAGCGGCTGATGGCGATGGTCAGGTCGCGCAGGTCGGTGAGGGCCAGGCGGCAGCCGATGTGGTCCGGCGCGGGCGTGAGGGCGACGACCCCGGTGCCGTACGGCAGCCGCAGCGTCCGCCGGTAGGCCCCGTCCCGCCATTCCTCCACGCCGGGGACGGCGGTCGCGGCGAGGTGCCCGAAGAGGTTGTCGGGGTTGAGGGGGGCCCGGTAGGGGAGCCGCAGGCTGATGGTGCCGGGGATCCGGGGCTGCCGGTTGCGGTGGGCCTTCTCGGAGCGCAGCCGCAGCTCGCTGGGGGAGAGGGCGAACACCTCGCGGACGGTGTCGTTGAAGGTGCGGATCGAGGAGAAGCCGGCCGCGAAGGCGACGTCGCCCATCGGGAGCTCGGAGGTCTCGATGAGCAGCCGGGCGGTCTGGGCGCGCTGGGCCCGGGCGAGGGCGAGCGGTCCGGCGCCGAGCTCGGCGCGCAGCTGCCGCTCCACCTGGCGGGTGGAGTACCCGAGGCGGGTGGCCAGCCCGGGGACGCCCTCGCGGTCCACCACCCCGTCCTGGATCAGGCGCATCGCGCGGGCGACGGCGTCGGCGCGGGCGTTCCACTCGGGCGAACCGGGGCTGGTGTCGGGCCGGCACCGCTTGCAGGCCCGGAACCCGGCCTGCTGGCAGGCGGCGGCGCTGGGCAGGAAGGTCATGTTCTCGACCTTGGGGGGCACGGCGGGGCAGCTGGGTCGGCAGTAGATCCGGGTGGTCAGGACGGCCGTGAAGAACCAGCCGTCGAATCGGGCGTCCTTCGACTGCACCGCCCTTACGCAACGCTCGGTGTCGGTGTGCATGTCCTCAAGCATCCGGGCTCGGCACCCGGCCGGCTGGCGATTTTCCGACATCAAGGCTACCGGGCCCGGCCCCCGGCTGGGCTGGAGACGCCGCTGCGCGGCACCCGGGGCGGAGTCCGGGAGCGGTGCCGCACATGCGCAGGGACGCGCGAAGGCCCCGGGGGCCAATGGCACCCGGGGCCTTCGTAGACCTGGCACAACTCAGCGCAGCGTCGCCGCTCGCGCCTCCCGCCGGTTGTGGCGGAACGTGTTCGCCCGACGGGTCGTGGCGAACAGCGGAATCGTCGCCGCCAGAGCGATCTGCAGCGCGCAGCCCGTCTGGAGGAGCAGCTGGCCGCCCGGCGCGTCGAACGCCCACGCCGCCAGCAGACCCATCGCGCCGACGATCCAACTCAGCATCGCCACCGCGAGGACACCCCGCGGCTTGGGGTACTCGACCCGGCTCACCATCAGCCAGGCCACCCCGATGATCGCCAGCAGCGTCGGGACGAACGGAAGCTCCAGCAGCACGATCGAGACGACCGTCAGCGCGCCGAAGGGGCTCGGCATGCCCTGGAACATGCCGTCCTTCATGGTCACGCAGCTGAATCTCGCCAGACGCAGCACCACCGCCAGCAGGACGACGATCGCCGCGAGCGCCGACATCTTCTGGTGCGCGTCGTCGGCGACCATGCCGTAGACCAGCACGAAGTACGCCGGCGCGAGGCCGAAGCTGATCAGGTCGGACAGGTTGTCCAGCTCCGCGCCCATCGGCGAGCTGCGCAGCTTGCGGGCCACGATGCCGTCGAAGAGGTCGAAGACCGCCGCGAGCAGCATCAGTATCACCGCGGTCGCCGCGCTGTGCCGGGCCATGCCCGACTCGCCGCTGCCGGTGAGGTGCGGGATGAGGATTCCGGTGGTGGTGAAGTACACCGCCATGAATCCGCAGGTCGCGTTGCCGAGGGTGAGGGTGTCCGCTATCGACAGCCGCAGCGAGAGCGGCATGTCGTCTTCGGTGGACTCCTCCTCGGCGGCGGACTCCGGAACCCAGCCCGCGGCCGGAGTCTCAGGGTCAGTCACGGTCAATTCGGGTCACCCCCGCGGTGGTGGCCTGACCGACCTCGACCGCGACCTCGACACCCTCGGGAAGGTAGATGTCGACGCGGGAGCCGAAGCGGATCAGACCGATGCGTTCGCCCTGCTCCACCTTGGTACCGGCCGGCAGGTACGGGACGATGCGTCGCGCGACGGCGCCGGCGATCTGCACCATCTCGATGTCACCGAGTTCGGTGTCGAAGTGCCAGACGACGCGCTCGTTGTTCTCGCTCTCCTTGTTGAACGCCGGGACGAATCCGCCCGGGATGTGCTCCACGGACGTCACCGTGCCCGCGAGGGGCGCGCGGTTGACGTGGACGTTCAGCGGGCTCATGAAGATCGCGACCCGGGTGCGTCCGTCCTTCCACGGCATGATGCTCTGCACCACACCGTCGGCGGGGGAGATGACCCGGCCCTGGGCGATCTCACGCTCGGGGTCGCGGAAGAACCACAGCATGCCCGCGGCGAGCGCGGTGGCGGGCACGGCCGCCGCGGCCCAGCGTCCGGACTTGCGGGCCCGGGAGAGGCTGAGTGCCGCGGTGGCGACGGTCGGCAGAAGCCACGGCGATGCTCCGCGCGCGAGGCGTACGCCAAGGAGGCTGTCGCGAGGTGCAGAGGTTTGGCTGTGGGGCATGGATGACCTTCGTAGCGGGTGATTGCCGCGCCGCAAACAGGGGGACGGGACGGCGGCTTTACTGGAATGCTATCGGTTGCGCGCAACAACTGGGCAAGCCAGAAGCCGAGTCGATGGCCGTCAGCCAGCCACTGGAAGTGGTCCTTATGCGGCGAATCGCTGGACGATTCGCCGCAAAAGGGACTTTCAGCCCTGGAGGCGGTACTCCTCGAGCAGGCGTCGCCCGATGATCATTTTCTGGATCTCGGCAGTACCTTCACCGATCAGCAGCATCGGAGCCTCCCGGTAGAGACGCTCGATCTCGTACTCCTTCGAGAACCCGTAGCCGCCATGGATACGGAAGGCGTCCTCCACTACCTCCTTGCAGTACTCGGAGGCGAGGTACTTCGCCATCCCCGCTTCGAGGTCGTTTCGTTCCCCAGAGTCCTTTTTGCGTGCTGCGTTCACCATCATCGCATGGGCGGCTTCGACCTTGGTAGCCATCTCGGCCAGCTTGAACTGGATCGCCTGGTGTTCGGCGATGGCCTTGCCGAAAGTGTGACGTTGCTGGGCATACGAGACACCCAGCTCGAACGCACGCTGAGCGACGCCGCAGCCACGCGCCGCCACGTTGACGCGGCCGACCTCGACCCCGTCCATCATTTGGTAAAACCCTCGACCGGTCTGGCCGCCGAGGACCCGATTGGCCGGAATGCGCAGTCCGTCCATGATGAGTTCGGTCGTGTCGACGCCCTTGTAACCCATCTTGTCGATCTTGCCCGGGATGGTCAGGCCCGGGCGGACCTCACCGAAGCCGGGCTCCTTCTCGACGAGGAAGGTCGTCATCGACTTGTGGGGGGCCGTGCCCTCGGGGTGTCCTTCGTCACTTCGCACGAGGACCGCCACCAGCGTGGAGCTGCCGCCGTTCGTCAGCCACATCTTCTGGCCGTTCAGGACGTACTCGTCGCCGTCCTTCACCGCCTTCGAGGTGATGGCCGACACATCGGAGCCCAGGGCCGGCTCGGACATCGAGAACGCGCCGCGCACCTCGCCCAGCGCCATGCGCGGGAGGAAGTGGTCCTTCTGCTCCTGCGTGCCGTGCTGCTTGAGCATGTACGCCACGATGAAGTGCGTGTTGATGATGCCCGAGACGGACATCCAGCCGCGCGCTATCTCCTCCACGCACAGCGCGTAGGTGAGGAGCGACTCGCCGAGGCCGCCGTACTCCTCGGGGATCATGAGGCCGAAGAGGCCGAGCTCCTTGAGCCCGTCGACGATGTCCTGCGGGTACTCGTCGCGGTGCTCCAGCTCGGTCGCGACCGGGATGATCTCCTTGTCGACGAACTCGCGGACGGTCTTGAGGATCTCCCGCTGGACGTCGGTCAGCCCGGCGGTCTGGGCGAGTCGGGCCATGGCTACTTCCCCTGTTCCTTCAGCTGCGGGCGGCCGGGCTGCTCGCCGCCGCGCTCCTTGATGTACGTCTCGGTCGGGACCATCACCTTGCGCCGGAAGACGCAGACGAGGGTGCCGTCCTGCTTGTAGCCCTTGGTCTCGACGTAGACGATGCCGCGGTCGTTCTTGGACTTCGACGGGGTCTTGTCGAGGACCGTGGTCTCGCCGTAGATCGTGTCGCCGTGGAAGGTCGGCGCCACGTGCCGCAGGGACTCGATCTCCAGGTTGGCGATGGCCTTCCCGGAGACGTCCGGGACGGACATGCCCAGCAGCAGCGAGTAGATGTAGTTGCCCACGACGACGTTCTTGCCGAAGTCGGTCGTGTTCTCCGCGTAATTGCTGTCCATGTGGAGCGGGTGGTGGTTCATGGTCAGCAGACAGAAGAGGTGGTCGTCGTACTCGGTGACCGTCTTTCCGGGCCAGTGCCGGTAGACGTCTCCGACGGTGAACTCTTCGTAGGTGCGGCCAAACTGCATGGTGCCCCCTCCGGGGTGCTCGTCCGGGCCGTGCGGGGCCCGGGACTGGGGATGGGTGCGCCCGACACTGCGGGATCGCCTCAGGCGGTGGGGACCTCGAACTTCGACGTCCTCTGCATGCCGGCGGCGCGGCCCTTGCCCGCGATGACCAGGGCCATCTTGCGGCTGGCCTCGTCGATCATCTCGTCGCCGAGCATCGCGGAGCCCTTCTTGCCGCCCGCCTCCGAGGTGCACCAGTCGTACGCGTCGAGGATCAGCTCGGCGTGGTCGTAGTCCTCCTGGGAGGGGGAGAAGACCTCGTTGGCCGCGTCGACCTGGCCCGGGTGCAGCACCCACTTGCCGTCGAAGCCCAGCGCCGCCGCCCGGCCGGCCACCTCGCGGTAGGCGTCCACGTCGCGGATCTGGAGGAAGGGGCCGTCGATCGCCTGGAGGTTGTGCGTGCGGGCCGCCATCAGGATCCGCATCAGGATGTAGTGGTAGGCGTCCGCGCCGTAGCCGGGCGGCTGCATGCCCACGACCAGGGACTTCATGTTGATGGAGGCCATGAAGTCGGCCGGGCCGAAGATGATGGTCTCCAGGCGCGGCGAGGCGGCGGCGATCTCGTCGACGTTCACCAGGCCCTTGGCGTTCTCGATCTGCGCCTCGATGCCGATCTTGCCGACCTCGAAGCCCATGGTCTTCTCGATCTGGGTCAGGAGCAGGTCCAGGGCGACGACCTGCTGGGCGTCCTGCACCTTCGGCAGCATGATGCAGTCGAGGTTCTGGCCGGCGCCCTCGACGACCGTGATGACGTCGCGGTAGGTCCAGTGGGTGGTCCAGTCGTTGACGCGCACGACGCGGGTCTTGCCCGTCCAGTCGCCGTTGTTCAGCGCGTCCACGATGGTGTGGCGGGCGCCTTCCTTGGCGAGCGGCGCGCAGGCGTCCTCCAGGTCGAGGAAGACCTGGTCGGCCGGGAGGCCCTGGGCCTTCTCGAGGAACCGCGGGTTCGAGCCGGGCACCGCGAGGCAGGAGCGACGCGGGCGAAGACGGTTCACCGGGTGGACTGGCGTGGTCATGCGGGGACCTCCGTGCTTGCAACGATTTCGAGAGGGTGGAGCTTGTTGGCCTTGCGGATCTCGTCGACGATACGGCCGATGATCTCCGTGATGCCGAAGTCCTTCGGCGTGAAGACCGCGGCGACTCCCGCCGCCTTGAGCGCCACGGCGTCGGCGTTCGGAATGATGCCTCCGACGATGACGGGGATGTCACCCGCCCCCGCCAGGCGGAGGCGTTCGAGGACATCCGGGACGAGCGCGCTGTGCGAGCCGGACAGGATGGACAGTCCCACGCAGTGCACGTCCTCGGCCAGTGCCGCCGAGGAGATCTCCTCGGGTGTCAGTCGGATGCCCTGGTAGACCACCTCGAAGCCCGCGTCGCGGGCCCGCACGGCGATCTGCTCGGCGCCGTTGGAGTGCCCGTCCAGGCCCGGCTTGCCGACCAGCAGGCGCAGCCGGCCCGTGCCGAGCTCGTCGGCGGTGCGGGACACCTTCTCGCGGACCTCGTGCATCGGCGTGCCCGGCTCGGCGGTGACGGCCACCGGGGCCGAGGAGACCCCGGTCGGGGCGCGGAACTCGCCGAACACCTCGCGCAGCGCCGTCGCCCATTCGCCGGTGGTGACACCGGCGCGGGCGCACTCGAGGGTGGCCTCCATCAGGTTCTCGGTGCCGGCCGCGGCCTCCTTGAGGCGCTCCAGAGCCTGTCGGGTGGTGGGGAAGACGAACGGGTCGCCGTTCCCCTGCCGGTCCGAGGACTCCTCGCGCTCGGCGCGCCAGCGGCCGATGCGCTCGACCGTGAGCGCCTCCACGGCGGCGTCCACCGTCATGATGGCGCCGTCGAGGTCGGCGGTGAGCGGGTTCTCCTCGGTCTGCTCGAAGCAGTTGACGCCGACGATCTTGTCCTCGCCGGCCTCGATCCGGGCGCGGCGCTCGGCGTGCGAGGAGACCAGCTGGGACTTCAGGTACCCGGACTCGACGGCCGCCATGGCGCCGCCCATCTCCTGGATCCGGTCGATCTCGGCCAGGCAGTCGGCGACCAGGGAGTCGACTTTGGCCTCGATGACGTGGGACCCGGCGAAGATGTCCTCGTACTCCAGCAGGTCGCTCTCGTGTGCGAGGACCTGCTGGATGCGCAGCGACCACTGCTGGTCCCAGGGCCGGGGCAGGCCCAGCGCCTCGTTCCATGCGGGCAGCTGCACGGCGCGGGCGCGGGCGTCCTTGGAGAGGGTGACGGCCAGCATCTCCAGCACGATGCGCTGGACGTTGTTCTCCGGCTGTGCCTCGGTCAGCCCCAGGGAGTTGACCTGGACGCCGTAGCGGAAGCGGCGCTGCTTCGCGTTCTCGATGCCGTAGCGCTCCTTGGTGACCTGGTCCCAGATGCGGCCGAAGGCACGCATCTTGCACATCTCCTCGATGAAGCGGACGCCCGCGTTCACGAAGAAGGAGATCCGGGCGACGACCTCGCCGAAGCGCTCCTCGGGCACCTGGCCCGAGTCGCGCACCGAGTCCAGGACGGCGATGGCGGTGGACATCGCGTACGAGATCTCCTGGACCGGCGTGGCCCCGGCCTCCTGCAGGTGGTAGCTGCAGATGTTGATCGGGTTCCACTTCGGGATGTGGTTGACCGTGTACGCGATCATGTCCGTCGTCAGGCGGAGCGAGGGCCCGGGCGGGAAGACGTGCGTCCCGCGCGAGAGGTACTCCTTGACGATGTCGTTCTGCGTCGTGCCCTGGAGCTGCGAGATGTCCGCACCCTGCTCCTCGGCGGCCACCTGGTAGAGCGCCAGCAGCCACATGGCGGTGGCGTTGATCGTCATCGAGGTGTTCATCTGCTCCAGGGGTATGTCCTGGAACAGCCGCCGCATGTCGCCCAGATGGGAGACCGGGACCCCGACCCGGCCGACCTCGCCGCGGGCGAGGACGTGGTCGGGGTCGTAGCCGGTCTGCGTCGGGAGGTCGAACGCGACCGACAGGCCGGTCTGGCCCTTGGCGAGGTTGCGGCGGTACAGCTCGTTGGACGCCTCGGCCGTGGAGTGGCCGGCGTACGTCCGCATGAGCCACGGACGGTCCTTCTGGCGCTCTGTCATCTCAGGCGATCCTTATGGCCTTTGAGTGGCTCGGACTCAGATGTTGCGGAAGCGGTTGATCGCGTCGAGGTGCTGCGCGCGCATCTCGTGGTCGCGGACGCCGAGACCCTCCTCGGGGGCCAGCGCGAGGACGCCGACCTTGCCCTGGTGGAGGTTGCGGTGGACGTCGTAGGCGGCCTGGCCGGTCTCCTCCAGGGAGTAGACCTTCGACAGGGTCGGGTGGATCTTGCCCTTGGCGATCAGGCGGTTGGCCTCCCACGCCTCGCGGTAGTTCGCGAAGTGCGAGCCGACGATGCGCTTGAGCGACATCCACAGGTAGCGGTTGTCGTACTGGTGCATGTAGCCCGAGGTCGAGGCGCAGGTGGTGATGGTGCCGCCCTTGCGGGTGACGTAGACGCTGGCGCCGAAGGTCTCGCGGCCCGGGTGCTCGAAGACGATGTCGATGTCCTCGCCGCCGGTCAGTTCGCGGATCTTCGAGCCGAAGCGCTTCCACTCGCGCGGGTCCTGCGTGTTCTCGTCCTTCCAGAACTTGTAACCCTCGGCGTTGCGGTCGATGACCGCCGTGGCGCCCATCGCGCGGCAGATGTCCGCCTTCTCGGGGGAGGAGACCACGCAGATCGGGTTGGCGCCGCCGGCCAGCGCGAACTGGGTGGCGTAGGAGCCGAGACCGCCGCTGGCGCCCCAGATCAGGACGTTGTCGCCCTGCTTCATGCCGGCGCCGTTGTTGGAGACCAGCTGGCGGTAGGCGGTGGAGTTGACCAGACCGGGGGAGGCGGCCTCCTCCCAGCTGAGGTGGGCCGGCTTCGGCATCAGCTGGTTCGACTTGACCAGGGCGATCTCCGCCAGGCCGCCGAAGTTGGTCTCGAAGCCCCAGATGCGCTGCTCGGGGTCGAGCATCGTGTCGTTGTGGCCGTCGGAGGACTCCAGCTCGACCGAGAGGCAGTGCGCGACGACCTCGTCACCCGGGTTCCAGGCGTTGACGCCGGGGCCGGTGCGCAGGACGACGCCCGCGAGGTCGGAGCCGATGATGTGGTACGGCAGGTCGTGGCGCTTGGTGAGCTCCGACAGGCGCCCGTAGCGCTCCAGGAAGCTGAAGGTGGACACCGGCTCGAAGATCGAGGTCCACACCGAGTTGTAGTTGACCGAGGAGGCCATGACGGCCACCAGGGCCTCGCCCGGGCCGAGCTCCGGCACCGGGACCTGGTCCAGGTGGAGGGACTTGCGCGGGTCCTTCTCGCGAGTCGTCAGCCCCGCGAACATCTCGACCTCGTCCTTGTGCACGGTGATCGCGCGGTACGAGTCGGGCAGCGGCAGGGCTGCGAAGTCTGCGGCGGTGGCGGACTGCGACTGAATCGCGTCCAGGATGTCCTTCACGGTAGAGCCTCCGGCTAGCGCTGATGAGGGTGCGCTGAGGTGAGCGGGGGGTGCGTAAAGCGAGTGGGTGTGCCGTCGGTCCGGCTGGTGCGGTGGTGCGGCGACGCCCGTGGTGGGGCGTGCGGTGGCCTGGTGACGCAGGCATCCGGGGCGCGGTTCGTGCCGAGTGGGCGTGGACCGCGGGGACGTCCGGACGAGATTCAACGTATGGCACCCCGTGTCACTCAGCAAGGCACCGCGTGCCAAAACTTTCTCTCATTTGCCGATTGACCTGCACCGATGAGCGATGATCGATCAGAGTTACCCGTGAGTAGGGGCAAGTCGGACAAAGCAAAAGGCCGCCCCCGGTTGCGGGGGCGGCCTGTGTGACGAGGGTCGCGCGAGGTGCGTTTCGATTACTTGTTGCGCAGGGCTTCTTCGATGGTCCGCATGACCTCGTCCAGAGGTGCGTCGGTACGGGCCACCGCCACCAGGACCTCGCCCTGGGTCCGCACCTCCGCCGGGGCGGGCGGCGCGGTGGCCAGGGTGCGGCCGGCGCCGATGCCGGTGCCGAAGGTTTTGCGCACGATCGAGAAGGCGTGGTCCAGCTCCGCCTCCACGTCTCCCTGCCCGCCCGCCCGCAGCCAGCGCCGCAGCACGTGGTTGTGGGCGGTCACCACCGCGGAGGCGGCCACCTCGGCCAGCAGTGGATCGTCGTTGCCGTCGTGGTGATCGGTCTCGTCGAAATGGGCCAGCAGATAGCGCGTGAACAGCCGCTCGTACCGGGCCACCGAGGCGATCTCCCGCTCCCGCAGCGCCGGCACCTCACGGGTCAGCCGGTAGCGCTCCACCGACACCGCCGGCGAGGCGGCGTACATCTTCATGACCTCCTTGATCCCGCGGCACACCGTGTCGAGCGGGTGCTCGTGTGCCGGGGCCACGTCGAGGACGGCCTCGGCGCGGGTCAGGGTGTCGTCGTGATCGGGGAAGATTGCCTCTTCCTTGGAGCGGAAGTGGCGGAAGAAGGTCCGGCGGGCCACCCCGGCGGTCGCGGCGATCTCGTCGACCGTCGTCGCCTCGTACCCCTTGGTCGCGAACAGCTCCATGGCCGCCGCGGCGAGCTCGCGGCGCATTTTGAGCCGCTGCGCGGCCGCCTTGGTGCCGGCCGCGCTCTCCGGCGCGTCGGATGCCGTGGCGGCACGGGGTGAGGTCTTGGCGGGCTGGGACATAGAGCGAAAGTACTTCATTCGCGCGGGTGAGCGCGCCTGAGGGGGGTGGGACGGGGATGGATGCGGGGGAGAGCCCGCACTGGGCTCGGGAGGGTATGTCCGCCGTGAGGGTCCGGCGGACCCGAGCAGCCCTCCCCACGCATCCTGCTCTTGGCCCGGCCGGGGGTTACCGGCGGGCGTACTCACGGAAACCGCGGCCGGTCTTCCTGCCCAGGCAACCTGCCGCCACCAGGTGCTCCAGCAGCGGGGACGGGGCCAGGCCCGGGTCGCGGAACTCCTTGTGGAGGACCTTCTCGATGGCCAGCGACACATCGAGGCCGACCACGTCGAGGAGCTCGAAGGGCCCCATCGGGTAGCCGCCGCCCAGCTTCATCGCCGCGTCGATCTGGTCGAGGCTCGCGTAGTGCTGCTCGACCATCTTGATCGCGTTGTTGAGGTACGGGAACAGCAGCGCGTTCACGATGAAGCCGGCCCGGTCCCCGCAGTCCACCGGGTGCTTGCGCACCTTCGTGCAGACCTCGCGGACCGTGGCGTGGACGTCGTCCGCGGTCAGGACGGTCCGGACCACCTCGACCAGCTTCATGGCCGGCGCCGGGTTGAAGAAGTGCATGCCGATCACGTCCTGCGGGCGCGAGGTCACGCGGGCGACCGCGATCACCGGCAGCGAGGAGGTGGTGGTGGCCAGCACCGCACCCGGCTTGCAGACCTTGTCCAGGGCCGCGAACAGCTCCTGCTTGACCGCCAGGTCCTCGGCGACGGCCTCCACGGCCAGGTCCACCTCGGCGAAGGCGTCCAGCGAACCGGCCGGAGTGATCAGCTCCAGGGTGCGGGCCGCGCCCTCCTCCGTCAGCCGCCCCTTGGCCACCGCACGGCCCAGGGACTTGCCGATGGCGGCCTTCGCCGCGTCCGCCTTCTCCTGGCTGCGGGCCGCCAGCACGACCTGGAAACCGGCCTGCGCGAAGACCTGCGCGATGCCGCTCGCCATGGTGCCGGATCCGGCCACGCCGACCGAGGTGACCGGACGGCCCTCGCCCAGGCGGGCCCCGTCCGCCGGGGTCTGCGCGTCCGCGACCACCGCGGAGCTGCCGGGGGCCTCGTACGTGTAGAAGCCGCGGCCGGCCTTCTGCCCGGTCAGGCCCGCCTCGGCGAGCTGCCCCAGGATCGGGGCCGGGGCGTGCAGCCGGTCGCCGGAGGAGGCGTACATGGCGTCCAGGACCGTACGGGCGGTGTCCACGCCGATCAGGTCGAGCAGCGCGAGCGGGCCCATGGGCAGGCCGCAGCCGAGCCGCATCGCCGCGTCGATGTCCTCGCGGGAGGCGTACTTCGCCTCGTACATGGCAGCGGCCTGGTTGAGGTAGCCGAAGAGCAGGCCGTCGGCGACGAAACCGGGCCGGTCGCCGACGGCGACGGGCTCCTTGCCGAGCTCGCGGGCCAGCTCGGTGACCGCCTCGACGGCCGGCGGCGCGGTCAGCACGCAGGAGACGACCTCGACCAGCTTCATGGCCGGCGCCGGGTTGAAGAAGTGCATGCCCAGCACGCGCTCGGGCCGCTGCGACTCGGCGGCCATGCGGGTCACCGACAGGGCGTTCGTGCCGGTGGCCAGGATCGTGTCGGGCCGGACGACCGCGTCGAGCTCGCGGAACACCTGCTGCTTGAGCTCGTAGTTCTCCGGGACCACCTCGATCACGAGATCGGCGTCGGCGGCGGCGCCCAGGTCGGAGTAGGTGCGGAAGCGGGCCAGCACGTCCGACCGCTCCTGCTCGGTGAGCCGCTCCTTCGTGACGGAGCGCGCGGTGGACGCGGCGAGGGAGTCCGCGGCACGGCGGGCGGCGGTCTCGCTGATGTCGATGCCGATGACCTCGCGGCCGGCGCGGACGAGGACCTCGGCGATGCCGGTGCCCATCGTGCCGAGGCCGACGACGGCGATGGTCTGGAGGGTGGGCTGACTGGACGGACGGTCCATCGAGGGACTCCAGTGGAAGAGGGTGACGACTGAGGGACGCGCGCGGCGCACGGTGCGCGCGGATGCCGTGTCCCCGCGGGTGCGGGCGGGGAGGGCGATGAGGTGCGGTGCGACTCGGGTCCGGGGGCTCCGGTGAGGGCCGGGAGGTCCCGGTGGGGTCCGGGAGGGATCCCGGTGGTGTTCGGGGCGTCCCGGTGCGATCCGGGGGAACCCCGGCGCGGCACGCGCGGGAGGTCCCGGACGGGAGCGGCGCGGACCCTGTCCCGGGGTCGCGCCGTGAGGGCGTAACGGACCGACTGACACGGGGCGGCTGCGTCACCAGGCCGCCTTCGTGCGTATGCAAGGACAGTAACCCGGAGGTAACTGCCGCGCCAGAGCGCGGAGATGTGACCTGTACCGCCCAAATGTACCGATCATCGATCATCGATCAGCGGGGCCTCCGAGGAGGTCTCCGCGAACCCGGGGTGGCGGGCGCCGCGGGCCCCTAGGGTGGCCGGGTGAACGACGTACTGGAGCGCCTGCGGGCGGAGTCCGGGCAGTCGCCCGAGTACGAGGTGCTGCGCACGGCCGGCGCCGACGACCTGGCCGCCTCCCTGACCTCGGCCGGACTGCCCCTCTGGGCCCGGGAGCTGGCCGCCTACCGCCTCGGTCTCGCCGGGGACCGCCGCGCCTTCGAATCCCTCGTCCTGCTGCTCAACCACCGCGACCCGCCCCGCTGCGCCGCCGCGGCCGAGGCGCTGGCCGTGCTCGGCGACCCGCGCACCGCGCGCGCGGCCGCCGCCCTCGCCACCAACGACCTGCGCACGGCCTACGCCCTCCAGCCCGTACGGCTCCTCACCGCGCTGCGGGCCCCGGAGTCGGCCCCCGCCCTGAGGGCGACCCTGGGCCGGCTGCTGTCACCGAACGACCCGTACTGGCGGGTGGCCCTCGCCTGCGTGGAGGGTCTCGGGGCCCTGGCCGACCCCGACGCCCGTGAACTCCTCACCCGCGCCCAGTCCCACCCCCGCCTGGCCCTGGCGGCGACGAAGGCGCTGCGCGAACTCGGCTGACATGATCCCCGCATGAGCGAACACGGTGGAAGCCACCTCACCCGCGTATCCGCCCCCGAGGGCGTCAGTCCCGGTACGGGCTACAACCACGTCGTCTGGGGCACCGGACGGTTCGTCGCCGTCTCCGGCCAGTGCGCCTTCGACGAGAAGGGCGAGGTCGTCGGCGAGGGCGACCCGGCCGCGCAGGCCCGCCAGGTGTTCGAGAACCTGCGCCGGTGCCTGGCCGCCGCGGGGGCCGGCTTCGACGACGTGGTGAAGCTGACCTACTTCGTCACGGACGTCGCCCACCTCCCGGCGGTCCGGGAGGCGCGCGACGCCGTCATCCCCGCGGACCGGCTGCCGGCCTCCTCGGCCGTCCAGGTCGCCGCCCTGTTCCGGCCCGAACTGCTCCTGGAGATCGAGGCGTTCGCGGTACTGCCCGGCTGAACGAGTTCAAATCCATTGGGCTGAACAGGTTCACATGGAGTTCCGGCGGGGGAGGGGGCCCCGGGACGGACCGACTTCAGGGGCGCCGATGATGTTCGGGTATTCGGACGACTGGTGGACGGTGCTGTTCGTGCCGGCCCTGCTCTGGTTTCCGTTCGGACCCATCGCGATGGGCGCCACGGGGTGGTGGTGCGCCCACAGCCCCGGCCTCCGGCCGCGCCTGTGGTCCTGGCTCCTGCCGGCCTTGCCGGTCGGGGCGATGGCGGCGAACCTGGTGCTGCCCTGGGAGCGCGTGAGCCGGAACGAGTGGCTTGACGACTTCCTCGGTTTCCTCTGGGTGTACATCGGCGCCATCACGGTGCTGCCCTGGCTCCTCGGCGACGGCATCACCCGGCCGGCGCGTGCCCTGCGCGCCCGGCGCGCAGGGCACGGGAGCGTCTAACCCCGGTAGCCCAGCAGGCCGTGGAGGGCCGCGCCGCCCGCCGACGAGGGGACGGCGCGGGTCGCCGCGGCCGGGGTGGGGGCGGGCTGGGCCGGGCAGGTGGCGTCCGTGGCCGCGCCCGACTTCAGGTACGCCGACACCTTCTCGTCCAGGCACTTGTTGCCGGCCAGCGAGATGCCGTGGTTGCCGCCGCCCTCCTCGACCACCAGGGCCGAGCCCTTCAGCTTGTCCCGCATGCTCAGCACCCCGCCGAAGGGGGTCGCGGCGTCCTCCGTCGCCTGGAGGAGGAGGGCCGGCGGGAGGTCCGCGTTCGTCACGTCCGGGGCCTGGAGCGGAGCCTCCGGCCAGAAGGCGCACGGGGCGTTGTACCAGGCGTTGTTCCAGGTCATGAACGGCGCCTTGGCATGGGTGCGCCACATGTCCGAGCGCCACACGTTCCAGTCCTTCGGCCACGCCGAGTCCCGGCACTGCACCGCCGTGTACACGCTGTACGCGTTGCCCGCGGAGGGCTCCACCGCGCCGAACCGTTCGTACGCCGCCACCAGCGGCTTGGGGTCCTTGTCCACCGCGTACGCCTTGAAGGCCGCGGCGAGGTTCGGCCAGTAGCCGTTGTAGTAGCCGCCCGGCATGAAGGTGTCCTCCAGCTCGGACGGGCCCACCTTGCCGCCCGCCGGTGCCTTGCGCAGCGCGTCCCGCATCTCGTACCAGCGCCGCTCGACCACCGTGCGGTCGGTGCCGAGCCGGTAGGTGGCGTCGTACTTGGCGACCCAGGCCAGGAAGGCCTTGTGGCGGGCGTCGAAGGCCTGGTCCTGGGCGAGGTTATCCTCGTACCAGACCCCGCCCGGGTCGACCACGGAGTCCAGGACGAGCCGGTGCACGCGGGTGGGGTGGAGCTTGGCGTACACGGCGCCCAGGTAGGTGCCGTAGGAGTAGCCGAAGTAGCTGATCCGCTCGGCGCCGAGCGCCCCGCGCAGCAGCTCGATGTCGCGGGCGGCCGCGACCGTGCCGATGTACGGGAGCACGTCCGCGTGCTTGGTCCGGCAGGACTCGGCGAAGGAGCGCACCCGGTCCAGGTTGGCCCGCTCGGTGGCCGCGTCGCGCGGCACCGAGTCCGGGCGGACCGCGGCGAAGTGGCCGGCCCCGCAGTCGAGCGCCGGTTCGCTCTTGCCGACGCCCCGGGGGTCGAAGCCGATCACGTCGTACTGGGCGGCCACCTCCTTGGGCAGGGCGGAGGCGATGAACCCGGCCAGGCCGCGGCCGCTGCCGCCGGGGCCGCCGGGGTTGACCAGCAGGGGCCCCTGGGAGGTGGCGGCGGTGTGCGGGACGCGGGTCAGGGCGAGGGAGATCTGCCGCCCCTCGGGCCGGTCGTGGTCGAGCGGGACCTTGAGGGAGGCGCACTGCAGCGTCGGGTAGCGCGAGGTCGCGCAGCCGGTCCAGGTCAGCGCGGCGACGGCCTGCGCGGGCGCGTCCGCGGCGGGCGCGCCGGACGCGGCGGGCGCCGCCGTGACCGGGCTCGCGAGGGCGGCCGCGACCACGGCGGTGGAGATCGACATCAGCACGGCGGCGCGCTTCTTCAAGGGGTGGAGCATGGGGCCTCCCAGCCAGGGGTTCTGGGCGGAATCGTCCCGGAAACCGGGCCCGGAAGGCGGGATTGGAGTGCTGATTGGCCCGATGTGATGAGGGTTCAGGGGCCGTACGAGTTCACAGGAGCGTCAGCTGGGTCGCCCCGGTGGGCGCGGGCTCTACGGGCCGCTCCGGTGTGAGGACGGGGCGGGACGCACCGCGCCGGGCCGGCCCGATGCCGAATTCGGCCGCCAGTTCGTGCACTTGGCGGGTGATCTGCCGCTGGTACCAGGTCGGTGCGTACGACCCGCCCGCGTACATCCGCTCGTAGCGGGGGACCAGGTGCGGGTGGTGCGCCCCGAGCCAGGACGTGAACCACTCGCGCGCCCCGGGCCGCAGATGGAGTACCAGGGGTGTCACGGAGACCGCGCCGGACTCGGCGACCGCCCGGACCGTCTCCCGCAGCTGCTCCGGCGAGTCCCCGAGGAAGGGGATCACGGGGGCCATCAGCACCCCGCACTCGATCCCGGCGTCGGTCAGGGTCCGCACCGCGTTCAGCCGGCCGGCCGGGGAGGGGGTGCCGGGCTCGACCGTCCGCCACAGGGCGGTGTCGGTGAAGCCGACGGAGACGGAGATCCCGACCTCGGTGACCTCGGCGGCCGCCCGCAGGAGCGGGAGGTCGCGCAGGATCAGCGTCCCCTTGGTCAGGATCGAGAAGGGGTTGGCGTGGTCGCGCAGCGCCTCGATGATCCCCGGCATCAGTCGGTATCGCCCCTCGGCGCGCTGGTAGCAGTCCACGTTGGTGCCCATGGCGATGTGCGCGCCGGTCCAGCGGCGCGAGCCCAGCTCGCGGCGCAGCAGTTCGGGGGCGTTGGTCTTGACGACGATCTGGGAGTCGAAGCCGACGCCGGTGTCGAGATCGAGATAGCCGTGCGTGTTGCGGGCGAAACAGTACACGCAGGCGTGACCGCACCCCCTGTAGGGATTGACGGTCCATTCGAACGGCATCCGCGAGGCGCCCGGCACCCGGTTGACGATCGAGCGGGCCCGCACCTCGTGAAAGGTCATCCCCCGGAACTCGGGGGTGTCGAAGGTGCGGGTGACGACGGCGTCGGCCCCGAAGAGTGCGGCCGGCCCCTTCGGGCCCTCGGTCAGGTTGTCCCAGCGCATGGTGCGCCTCCCTCGGTCTGGCTGCCGCAGAGAATAGAACAAACGTTCCCATGATCGTGCGGGTCGCGGCTCGGGGCCGTGGGGCCCGCGATCTCCCGGGCCCCGGATTTGGGCCCCCGCGCCGGAGGTGGTTGGCTTCGCGGTGACGAGCGGACACAACTGCTGGAGGAACAGCTATGGCGCAGGTCGAGGCCACCACGGAGCGGATCATCGCGGCCGACGCGGAGACCGTGTTCGACGCGCTGGCGGACTACACCGGGACCCGCGGGAAGCTGCTGCCCGAGCACTTCAGCGAGTACGAGGTGCGCGAGGGCGGCGACGGCGAGGGCACCCTGGTGCACTGGAAGCTCCAGGCCACCAGCAAGCGCGTGCGCGACTGCCTGCTGGAGGTCACCGAGCCCACCGACGGGCAGCTGGTCGAGAAGGACCGCAACTCCTCCATGGTCACCACCTGGGTGGTCACCCCGGCCGGCGAGGGCAAGTCCAAGGCCGTGGTCTCCACCGTGTGGAACGGCGCCGGCGGCATCGGCGGCTTCTTCGAGCGCACCTTCGCCCCCAAGGGCCTCGGCCGGATCTACGACACGCTGCTGGCGAACCTGGCCGCCGAGGTCGAGGCCTGAGCGGACCCCTTGCCGGGGGCTCACCGGATCGGGTGGTTTGCGTCCCGCGCCGTCGGGGTCGGCTGCGCGGGGTGCCCCCGCCGGGCGTCGACCGCCCGTGCTCCGCAGAGCCCCCACTCGGCACTCCCGTGCCGTCGGGGTCGGGTGTGCGGTGGGGTGCCCCCGCAGGGCGTCGAACGGAACCCGTTCCGTTTGCCGGTGCCGCATGGGGTTCGACGCCCGAGGAGGTGCCCCGGCGCGCGCCCGGCCCCGACGGCCCCCCTGCGGCCGGCTCGGGCGGGGGTGCCGCTGCGCGGGGCTGGTCCCCTACCCGCCCTTCCACCGTTCCCCGGGGCTCCGCCCCGGACCCCGCGCCTCAAACGCCGGCGGGGCTGAAATGCCCCCGCGCCTCAAACGCCGGCGGGGCTGAAATGCCCCCGCGCCTCGAGCGCCGGCGGGGCTGAAATGCCGCCCGGGGCCCCGCGCCTCAAACGCCGGCGAGGCTGAAATGCCCCGTGCCTCAAACGCCGGCGAGGCTGGATCGCGCCGGCGAGGCCGGAGGGTGCCGGCGAAGCTGGACGGTGCCGGCGGGGCTGAAGGATCGGGGCTCCGCCCCAGACCCCGGGCGGGGAGCGATGGGCGGGGTGGGAGCCGCGGCTCTGCTCGGCCTTGCCCGCCGGACGGGCTGACGCGTGCGGCGAGGCGCGGCGCGGGGTGGGCGGGATTCGGGGAGTACGGCCTAGGCTGGGCCCTGCGCGTGCCGCCCGCGGTCCGTGCGACCGCGCTACCGACCGCCCGGGGGCCCGATGAAAATCCTCATCTCCGCCGACATGGAAGGCGCCACCGGCGTCACCTGGCCCGCCGACGTGCTGCCCGGTACGCCCCAGTGGGAGCGCTGCCGGGGCATGTTCACCTCCGACGTGAACGCGGCCGTCCTCGGCTTCTACGACGGCGGCGCCGAGCAGGTCGTCGTCAACGAGGCGCACTGGACCATGCGCAACCTGCTGCTGGAACGCCTCGACGCCCGCGCCGAGATGCTCACCGGCCGCCACAAGTCCCTCTCCATGGTCGAAGGCGTCCAGCACGGCGACGTCGACGCCATCGCCTTTGTCGGCTACCACACCGGTGCCGGCTCCGAGGGCGTCCTCGCCCACACCTACCTCGCCAACTCCATCACCGGCGTCTGGCTGAACGGCACCCGCGCGAGCGAAGGGCTGCTGAACGCGCACGTCGTCGCGGAGTTCGGAGTCCCCGTCATCCTCGTCACCGGCGACGACCTGACCTGCAAGGACGCCGCCGGCTACGCCCCCGACGCGCTGACCGTCGCCGTCAAGGACCACGTCTCGCGCTACGCCGCGGTCTGCCGGACCCCCGCCCGCACCGCCGCCGACATCCGCGCCGCCGCCAAGGAGGCCACCGCCCTGGCCGGCCGCCGCGAACCCGCGCCCGGCGGGCCGTACACCGTGGAGCTGGAGTTCGACGCCGAGCACCTGTCCCTGGCCGCCACCGTGGTTCCGGGCGTCGAGCGGTCCGGGGAGCGCAGGGTCGCCTACACCAGCGGGACCATGTACGAGGGGATCCGCACCTTCAAGGCGGTCACGACGGTCGTCTCCGCGGCGGTGGAGGAGCAGTATGGCTGACATGCACGCACTCAACAGCGAGGACACCTCCGTCGACCGGGTGGCCCTCGACGAGGCCGTCGAATTCACCTCCGGCCTCATCCGCATCGACACCACCAACCGGGGCGGCGGCGACTGCCGGGAGCGCCCCGCCGCCGAGTACGTCGCCGAGCGGCTCGCCGACGCCGGGCTGGAGCCCGTACTGCTGGAGCGCACCGCGGGCCGGACCAACGTCGTCGCGCGGATCGAGGGCTCCGACCCCTCCGCCGAGGCCCTCCTGGTCCACGGCCACCTCGACGTGGTCCCGGCCGAGGCCGCCGACTGGAGCGTGGACCCCTTCTCCGGCGAGGTCCGTGACGGTGTGGTGTGGGGGCGCGGCGCCGTCGACATGAAGAACATGGACGCGATGGTCCTCGCGGTCGTCCGGGCCTGGGCGCGCGCGGGAGTGAAGCCGCGCCGGGACATCGTGATCGCCTACACCGCCGACGAGGAGGACAGCGCCGTCGACGGCTCGGGCTTCCTCGCCGACGAGCACCCGCACCTCTTCGAGGGCTGTACGGAGGGCATCAGTGAATCCGGCGCCTTCACCGTGCACCCGACCCCCGGCCGGGCCATCTATCCCATCGCGGCCGGTGAACGGGGCACGGCCTGGCTCAAGTTGACCGCGACCGGCACCGCCGGGCACGGCTCCAAGCCCAACCGGGCCAATGCCGTGAGCCGCCTCGCGGCCGCCGTCGCGCGGATCGGCGAGTACGAGTGGCCGGTCCGGCTCACCGACACCGTCACCGCCTGCATCACCGAACTCGCCGCCCTCCAGGGCCTGTCCGTCGACCCGCGCCGGCCCGGCTTCGACCTCGACGAGGTCCTCGGCAAGCTGGGCCAGGCCGCCCTCCTGGTCGACGCGACCGTCCGCAACAGCGCCAACCCGACCATGCTCAGCGCCGGTTACAAGCTCAACGTGATCCCCGGCGAGGCCACCGCCTACGTGGACGGCCGGATGGTGCCCGGCGGCGAGGCCGAGTTCATCGCCACCCTCGACGAGCTCACCGGCCCCGACGTGCACTGGGCGTTCCACCACCGCGAGGTCGCCCTCCAAGCCCCGGTGGACGGGCGGACGTTCGCGATCCTGCGCGAGTCGGTCGAGCGGTTCGACCCGGACGGGCGCGTGGTGCCCTTCTGCATGGCGGGCGGCACCGACGCCAAGCAGTTCTCCCGGCTCGGCATCACCGGCTACGGCTTCTCCCCGCTGAAGCTGCCGCCGGGCTTCGACTACTGGGCCCTCTTCCACGGAGTGGACGAGCGAGTCCCCGTCGACGCCCTGCACTTCGGCGTCCGCGTCCTCGACCGCGCACTGCGCGCCCTGTGAACCGGGCCCGGTGATGGCCGTGCCGACCCTGCCCTACGGCAGCTGGCCCTCACCCATCGACGCCGCCCTCGCCGCCTCCCTCGACGGGCGGCCCGAGTACGTCGGCACGGTCGGCCCCGAGGTGTGGTGGACCGAGCCCCGGCCGCGGGAGGCCGGCCGCCGGACCCTCGTGCGCCGCCGCACCGTCGACGGGCGCCCCGAGACCACCGAGCTGCCCGCCCCGTGGAACGTGCGCAGCAGGTTCACCGAGTACGGCGGGCTGCCCTGGGCCGGAGCCGAACGGGAGTCGGGCGGGCCCCTGCTGGTCTTCGTCCACTTCGCCGACCAGCGGCTGTACGCCTACGAGCCGGACGCGCCCGGCGGCCCCCGGGCCCGGCCGCTCACCCCCGTCTCGCACGTGGGCGGCGGGCTGCGCTGGGCCGACCCGGTGCTGCGCGGCGGGGAAGTCTGGTGCGTGCTGGAGGAGTTCACCGGGCCCGCCCCCACCGACGTGCGCCGTGTCCTGGCCGCCGTGCCGCTCGACGGATCGGCGGCCGAGGAGCGTTCCGCCGTACGGGAACTGACGGACGACCGGCACCGGTTCACCACCGGGCCCCGGCTCTCCCCCGACCGCCGGCACGCGGCCTGGCTGGTGTGGGACCACCCCCGGATGCCCTGGGACGGCACGGAGCTGAAGCTGGCCGAGGTCACCGGGGACGGCAGCCTGACCGGGGCGCGGACGGTGCTCGGCGGCCCGGAGGAAGCCGTCGCGCAGGCCGACTGGACGGCCGGCGGAAGCCTCCTCGCGGTGAGCGACCGCGGCGGCTGGTGGAACCCGTACCGGATCGACCGGGAGACCGGCGAGGCGGTCAACCTGTGCCCCAGGGAAGAGGAGTTCGGCGGGGCGCTGTGGAAGCCAGGGCTGCGCTGGATCGCCCCGCTGGAGGACGGCCTCGTCGCCGTCCTGCACGGGCAGGGCTCCTCGGTGCTCGGTGTCCTGGACCCGGACAGCGGCGACCTCGTCGACGCGTCCGGACCGTGGACGGCCTGGCAGCCGACGCTCGCCGTGAGCGGCACCCGGGTCTACGGGGTCGCCGCCAGCCCGCGCAGCGCGTACGAGGTCGTCGAGCTGGACACCGCCACCGGCCACGCGAGGGTGGTGGGGGCCCGGGCCGAGGACCCGGTGGACCCGGCCCACTACCCGGAACCGCAGAGCCGCACCTTCCCCGGCCCCGACAACCGGGAGATCCACGCCCACGTCTACCCGCCGCACCACCCCGCCTGCCGGGCCCCCGCCGACGAACTGCCCCCGTACGTGGTGTGGGCGCACGGCGGGCCCACCGACCACGTGCCACCCGTACTCGACCTGCACATCGCCTACTTCACCTCGCGCGGCATCGGCGTCGTCGAGGTGAACTACGGCGGCTCCACCGGCTACGGCCGGGCCTACCGGGAGCGGCTGCGCGGGCAGTGGGGCGTCGTCGACGTGGAGGACTGCGCGGCGGTGGCCCGGGCGCTGGCCGCCGAGGGCACCGCCGACCCCGCGCGGCTCGCGATCCGCGGCGGCAGCGCGGGCGGCTGGACCGCGGCCGCCTCGCTGGCCGCCACCGACGTGTACGCCTGCGCCGCGATCATCTACCCCGTGCTGGACCTGCTCGGCTTCGCGGAGGAGACCCACGACCTGGAATCCCGCTACGTCGACGGCCTCGCGGGCCCCCCGCGGACGCTGCCCGTGCTGTGCCGCGAACGCTCCCCGGTGGCCCGCGCCGACCGGATCACCGCCCCGTTCGTGCTGCTCCAGGGGCTGGACGACCAGGTCTGCCCGCCCAGCCAGGCCGAGCGACTGCTCGCCGCCCTGCGCGGCCGGTCGGTGCCGCACGCCTACGTGGCCTTCGAAGGGGAGGGGCACGGCTTCCGGCGGGCGGAGACGATGGTCCGGGCGCTGGAGGCGGAACTGTCCCTGTACGCGCAGGTGTTCGGAATCGACCGTGCGGGCGTCCCCCGTCTGGCCCTGCACGACTGAGCCCGGGGGCCGCCACGGGCGGACCATGGGTCCATGACCCACACCTCCGGGCACGGCTCCGGCCACCGCGGGCGGCTCTCCCGCAACCGCACCCGCATCGCCCTGTACGCGGCGCTCGTGGTGGTCACCCTGGTGTTCGTCTTCGAGAACACCACGCCGACGAAGATCCGGCTGTGGATCCCGCAGGTGACGCTGCCCCTGTACGTCGCCCTGCTGATCGCGGTCGTGCTGGGCTTCCTGTGCGGGCTCTACTTCTCCCGGCGGCGCAGGTAGCGGGTCCGTCAGGCCGTCCGCAGCCAGACCCGCAGCGGGCCGATCGGGGTGAAGCCGTGCCGGACGGCGGTGGCGAGGTCGTCGCCCGACTCGTAGCCGACCACGTCGTGCCCGGGCCAGCGGGCGGCGGCCGCGCTGAGGGCGCCCGTCCAGGCGGCGTCGGTGTCGGCCTCGTCGTGGGCGAACAGGTTGGACACGCCGACGACCCCCGCGGCCAGGTTCACGACGGCCCCGGCGACGATGCGACCGTCACGGCGGCCCGCCAGGAAGGCGATCTCCTCGCCGAGCAGGACGGGCCGGAACAGCCCGGTGCTCTCCTCGCCGTCCCAGGCGGCCTCCCAGACCGCCAGCTCGTCGTCGCCCTCGACCTCGCTCCACTCCAGGCCGCCGGAGTGCGCGCCGCCCGCCGCGGGAGCACCCGCCGGGCGGTGTATCCACTGGGCGTCGAACAGGACCTCGAAGCCGTCGCCCTCCAGATCCAGATCGGCGAAGCTGTCCTTCACCGAGCAGCCGGGGCTGTCCGTGTCCACCCACTTCAGCAGGCTCTCCGCCGGCGTCCCCGGTGCCAAGGTCACGGCGTCCGGGTACAGCGGCGGGGTGCGGCTGGTGCTGAGCCACAGGTTCCAGCGGTCGAAGTTGGCCGGCAGGCCGTGCGCAAGGCAGACCGCATCGCAGAACAGGGCGTTGTTCAGCGCCGCGGCACGGAGCACCAGGTCGAGATCATTCTTGGTCACGCGGGTGATGGTGACACACCTCTAGCCTGGACCCATGACCATTTTCCCCTACCTCCGCGAGGGCGCCCACGTGGGCCTGCGGCCCTACCGGACGGCCGACGGACCCGAGTTCACCGCACGGGCGCACGAGAGCCGCGAGCTCCACCGCCCGTGGCTGTTCCCGCCCGACACGATCGAGGCGTACGAGCCCTACGCGGCCCGGCTGACCGAGGGCGGGAGCCGCGCCGGGTTCCTCGTGTGCGAGCGGGAGACGGGGGCCATCGCCGGCTTCGTCAACGTCAACAACATCGTCCGCGGGGCCTTCCGGTGCGGGGCCCTCGGCTACGGGGCGTTCGCGCACGCCGCCGGGCGCGGGCTCATGCGCGAGGCCCTCGGCCTGGTCCTCGCACACGCCTTCGCCCCGCAGAGCACGAAGAGCGGGAACACCGCGAACGGCCTCGGGCTGCACCGCCTGGAGGCCAACGTCCAGCCCGGCAACGCCGCCTCGATCGCCCTGGTCCGCGGCGCCGGCTTCCGGTTGGAGGGGCTCTCCCCGGACTTCCTCTACGTGGACGGCGCCTGGCGCGACCACGAACGCTGGGCCATCACCGCCGAGGCCTTTGCGTAATCCTGACCGGTGGTGATCCGCGGAACCCCTGTGCACCGGCCGCCCTGGCGTGTTCCATTTCCCCATGGCCACCACCGTCCGCCGTGCCGTACTGACCCTTCCCGCCGCCCCGTTGGGCCCGGACGACCCCCTGCCCCCGCTGCGCACCGCCGACGAGGTGCACGCGCTGGAGGAGGGGCCGCGCGCCGGAATGCCCCGTGACATGGCGCGCCAGCTCGGGTACGAGCCGCTGCGCTCACTGCTCCCCGCCCGGATCCGGGACGGCTACGGACGCGACCGGACCGAGACGGAGTTCGAGTCGATCGTCATCGAGAACGAACACCTGCGGGTGACCGTCCTCCCCGGGCTCGGCGGCCGCGTCCACTCGCTGGTCCACCTGCCCACCGGGCGTGAACTGCTCTACCGCAACCCGGTGTTCCAACCCGCGAACTTCGCCCTCAACGGCGCCTGGTTCTCCGGCGGCATCGAGTGGAACATCGGGGCCACCGGCCACACCACCCTGTCCTGCGAACCGCTGCACGCCGCCCTCGTCCCCGCCCCGGACGGGGGAGTGATGGTCAGGCTGTGGGAATGGGAGCGGCTGCGCGACCTGCCGTTCCAGGTGGACCTGTGGTTGCCCGGGGAATCGGAGTTCCTGTACGTGGGCGTCCGCGTGCGCAACCCGCACGAGCGGCCCGCGCCGGTCTACTGGTGGTCCAACATCGCCGTCCCCGAGGACGAGGGCACCCGGGTCCTCGCCCCCGCCGACGAGGCCTGGCACTTCGGCTACGAGCGCGCGCTGCGGCGGATCCCCGTACCGCTGTGGGAGGACGCGGACCGCACGTACCCGCTGCGCAGCGAGTACCCGGCCGACTTCTTCTACGAGGTCGAGGAAGGGGCCCGGCCCTGGATCGCCTCGCTCGACGCGGACGGGCACGGGCTGGTGCAGACCTCCACCGGCCGGCTGCGCGGGCGCAAGCTGTTCGTGTGGGGCGCGGGCGCCGGGGGCCGGCGCTGGCAGGAGTGGCTGACCGAGCCCGGCACCGGGGGGTACGCGGAGATCCAGGCGGGGTTGGCCCGGACCCAGCTGGAACACGTACGGCTGGAGGGCGGGGCGGAGTTCAGCTGGCTGGAGGCGTACGGACCGCTGTCCGCGGAGCCCACCGCCGTGCACGGGGCGGACTGGGCGGCGGCGCGCGGCGCGGCCGAGCGGGCGCTGTCCCGGGCGCTGCCGGGCGAGCGGGTGGAGGCGGCGTACAAGGCGTGGCGGGAGTGCGCGGACACCGAACCGGGGGAGCGGCTGGCGACCGGCTCGGGCTGGGGCGCCCTGGAGGTGATGTGCGGGGGCTTCAAGCTGCCGGGCACCCCGTTCGAGGAGGCGGGGCTCGGCGAGGCGCAGGCGCCTTGGGCGGAGCTGTGGCGCACGGGCGTCTTCCCCACGCCGAGGCGGGTGGTGCCGCCGGGGCCGAGCCTGGTGGGCACGCACTGGCGGGACATGCTGGAGACGGCCCCGGCGGATCCGCTGACCGAGTACCACCTGGGCGTGGCGCAGTGGCACGCGGGCGATGTGGCACAGGCGGTGCGGAGTTGGGAGCGCGGGCTGGCACTGGCGCCGTCGAGGTGGCCGCTGCTGAGGTGCCTGGCGGCGGCCGACGCCCTGACCGGGGCCACGGACCGGGCCGCCGACGGGTACGCGGCGGCCTTCGAGGACCTGGTGGCGGAGAGCCGGGGCGGCGAGGCGTGGACGGCCGCGGAATGCGCGTTGGGGCGGGAGGCGATGGCGGCGCTGCTCGCGGCGGGCCGGCTCGCGGGGGCCCGGTCGATCTGGGACCGGCTCCGGCCGGCACTGCGTGAACGGGGTCGCTTCCGGCTGCTCGGCGCGCGGCTCCTGGCGGCGGAGGGGCATGTCGCGGCGGCGCGGCGGGTCTTCGACGACGGGTTCGCGGTCGCGGACCTGAGGGAGGGCGAGGAGACCCTGTCGGAGGTCTGGTCGACGATCACCGACTGCCCGCTCCCGGCGCGCTACGACTTCCGCATGCGGCCGTAGCCCGCCGGGGGCCGCCGGCCGGGACCGCCGGCCGGGGGTCGGTGCGGCGCCGTTGTCGGGCGCTCCGCCCCGAACCCCCGCGCCGCGAACGCCGGCGGGCTGGATCCCGCCGGCGTTCGAGGCGCGGGATCCGCTACTTCTTGACCTCGTTGATGCAGAGCACGAACTGCTTGCCGGACCTGCGCCGGGATCCGGCGGTCTGCTCGTGGTAGCCGACGTCCGACTTGCCTTCGCACTTGCTGCTGTCCAGCGTGTCGGGGATCACCTCGACCACCTTGTACGTGGCCTTGGCGTCACCGCACGCCACCACCTGCAGGTCGGGGTTGATCTGGGTCCCGTTGTTCTTGAGGCAGTCCCCGGCCTTCGCGTGGTCGGCGTCGTCCTGGCTCAGGAAGTAGCCGACCGCGACGACGATGACGGCGATCACGATGCCGACGATCTTCAGCTTCTTCAGGATGCCCATGCCACCGCTCCGGGCGGGCGGCGCCGGCGGAGCGCCCCACTGCTGCTGCGGCGGGTACATCTGCTGCTGCGGTGCGCCGCCGTACGGAGGCTGACCCTGCTGGGGGAATCCCTGCCCGGGCTGGGGAGGGTATCCCTGCGGGGGCTGCTGCCCGTAGGGGCCCGGCTGGCCCGGGTACGGGCCGGGGCCCTGCTGCGGCGGGTGGGTCATGTGGGAGTCCCCCAGTGGCGTGCTCGCGATTTCTTGACGTGCGCACGCTATATCAATCGATCAGCACCCCTCGCACCGTGTCCGCCGGTGCGGGGTCAGGCCCGGCACAGGACCTCGCCGTTCGGGACCATGAACCACGCGTCGGGGTCCGCGCCCCAGGCGTGCCAGGCGTCGGCGATCCCGGCCAGCTCGGCGGCCGTGGCGTGGCCGCCCCCGGTGGCGATCCTCGCGTACGACGAGGCCGTCGTGCGGTCCGCCCACAGGGAGGACCACCAGGCCGTCTCCTCCGGGGTCGAGTAGACCCAGTTCGTCGCGCCGGAGGTCACCTCCGTGAAGCCCGCCGCCCGCGCCCACGCCCGCAGCCTGCGCCCCGCGTCCGGTTCGCCGCCGTTGGCCCGGGCCACCCGCTGGTACAGGTCCTGCCACGCGTCCAGACCCGGCGCCTGCGGGTACCAGGTCATCGCCGCGTAGTCGGCGTCCCTGGCCGCCACGATCCCGCCCGGCCGGCACACCCGCCGCATCTCGCGCAGCGCCTGTACCGGGTCGCCCACGTGCTGCAGCACCTGGTGGGCGTGGACCACGTCGAACGAGTCGTCCGGGAAGTCCAGCGCGTGCACGTCCGCCGTGCCGAACCGCACGCCCGCGACGCCGCGCTCCCGTGCGTACGCGCGGGCCTGCTCGACGACGTCCTCGGCCGCGTCGACCGCCGTCACGCTGCCGCCCGGTGCGACCAGCTCCGCCAGGTCGGCGGTGATGGTGCCCGGCCCGCAGCCCACGTCCAGTACGGACATGCCCGGCCGCAGCTCGCCGATCAGGTACGCCGCCGAGTTCTCGGCGGTGCGCCAGCGGTGCGAGCGCAGGACCGACTCGTGGTGGCCGTGGGTGTAGACGGCGGTCTCGTGGGCGTTCATCGCGTACTCCTCGTCCCGAAGCGCTGCTGTTCTGCCTGCGTGTGCCCCACCGTAAAGGATCATGTCGTCATTTGAGATACGTGTTTTGACATGTGGACGCGAGTCCTGTCCCGCAAGGGGATCGGTCCGGCCGGTGGCAGGGGAATGCGGGTGCGAGGAGAGTGGGCCCCATGGCGGGAACCGCGGAAATCGCGGGGAACCCCGGTGGAAGGCGGTGAGGGGCATGCCCGAGACGCTGCTAGGGATCCACGCCCAGGCGCTCCGGCTCTTCGGCGAGCGGCTGCGCGCGGTCGGCGACGGTCAGTGGGGTGCGCCGACCCCGTGCACCGACTGGGACGTGCGGGCACTGGTCAACCACGTCGTGGGCGAGCAGCTCTGGATCCCGCCGCTCGTCGCCGAGGGTCGTACCGTCGAGGAGATCGGCGACGCCTTCTCCGGGGACGTGCTGGGCGAGGACCCCGTCGCGGCCTGGGAGACGGCCTCCGCCGCCGCGCACGCGGCCTTCGCCGCGCCCGGCGCGCTGGAGCGGACCGTGCGCCTCTCGTACGGGCCCGCGCTCGCCATGGCCTACTGCTCCGAACTGACCGCCGACTGCGTCGTGCACACCTGGGACCTCTCCCGCGGCATCGCCGCCGACGATCGGCTCCCGGACGACCTCGTCGAGTTCTCCATCAAGGAGGTCATGCCGTACGCGGACGGCCTCGCGGCCGGCGGCATGTACGCCGCGCCCCTGGAGGTCCCGGCGGGGGCGGACGCGCAGACCAGGCTGCTCGCGCTGCTCGGGCGGAAGGGCTGAGACGGCGCCGAGCCCGCAAGGGAGAAGCGCCATAACAGGCATATTCGCTTGAATAATCGTATAAAGGGCAGCGTCGGGTGAGACGGGCGGTGTCGGCGCGGAAGGCGGGAAACGGTGGCGGGGATGCAGCGCACGGCGGCGGAGGGCCGTGGCCCGGTCCGGTACGGCCCGCCCGCGCCACAGCCGGGCCTCCCCGTGCTGCCCGAGCTCCTCGCCGTACTCGCCTCGGCCGCCGGCCGCTCCGCCCCCGAGGCCCCCGGCGGCGGTCAGTCCCTGCGCGAGGCCGCCTGCCGGCACTGGGGGCGCCGCGGGCTCGCCACCGTCCCGGAGAACGTGGCCGCCGGCCCCGGCGCGCCCGCCCTGCTGCTCGCCCTGCTCGGAGCCTTCGGCGGCGACGTGATGCTGCCGAGGCCGTGTCCCGCCTGGTGGACCCCGCAGGTCCGGCTGTTGGGACGGCGGGCCTACCACGTGCCGACCCCTGCCGAGTGCGGAGGCGTACCCGACCCGTACGCGCTGCTGGAGACCGTACGACGGGTGCGCGCGGAGGGCGGAGACCCCCGGGTGCTGCTGCTCTCCGTCGCCGACGACCCGACCGCCACCGTCCCGCCGCCCGAGATGCTGCGCGAGGCCTGTGAGGCCGCCGAGACCGCGGGGCTGTTCGTCGTCAGCGACGAGAGCTGGCGCGACACCGTGCACCGGCCGTACGACACGCTGGTGCTCAGCCCCGCCGAGATGCTCCCCGAAGCGGCAGCCGTCCTCCTCGACCTGTCCGGGGCGCTGCTGCCCGCCGGCTGGCCCGCGGCCGTGCTCCGCTTCCCCGACACCGGGCGCGGCACCTGGCTGCGCGCCCGCACCCTCGACGTGCTCACCGCCACCGGCGCCCTCGTCGCGGGCCCCGTCGCCGGCGCGGCCGCGCACGCCCTCGACGAACCCGACGCCGTCGCCGGGCGGGCCTACAAGGCGGCCGCCCTGCACGGCGCGGTGGCCGCAGCCGCGCACCGCACGCTGCTGGAGGCCGGCGCCCTGGCCCGGCCGCCGGAGGCGGGGCGGCACCTGTACGCCGACCTCTCGCCGCTGCGCGCCGGACTGGCCCGCCACGGGGTCGGCGACGCGATGGAACTGGAGGACTGGCTCGGCGCCCGGCTGGGCGCGCCCACGCCGGGCGGGCAGCGCTTCGCGGACGAACTCGGCGCGCTGCGCGTGCGGTTGTCGACCGGGCCGCTGCTCGGAGCCACCCCCGAGGAACGGCTGGCCGCGCTCACCGCCCGCGACCCGCTCGCGCTGCCGTACGTACGCCGCTCCCTGGACCTCCTGGGATCGGTCCTGGCGGGGCTGGCCTGACCCGCTCTTCAGCCCGCCGACCGACCGACGCGACCCGGTGAACGGAGACTTCTCGATGAGGGACCGCACGGAAGCCCCCGCCACAGCGCCCGCCACAGCCCCCGGTCCGGGCCGGCCCCCCGCCGCCCCGCATCCGCCGGCCCCCGCCCCGAAGGCCGCCCCGCCCGCCCCGCCCGGTGTCCCGCCCACGCCGGCGGCAGCGCCCTCCGCGCCTTCGACCGCCACGCCTCCGCCCCCCGCGCCCGCGGCCCTGCCCGTGCCCCCGCATGCCCTGCCCGGGTCTCTGCCCGCCGTGCCCACGCCTCCGCCCGCCCCGCCCGAGGCCCCGCCGGAGCAGCCCGCCCCGCACCACGGCGGCCCCGCGCGGCCGAGGCCGCTCGGGGAGCACCGGCGGTGGCCCGCCTCGTTCGCCGACCGGCTGACCACCCCGCTCCCCGGCGTGCGCGCCTTCGCCCGGCTCGCCCGGGAGGGCGCCTTCCGGCCCGGCCCCGACGGGCTGCGCGGCATCCCCGACCTCCCGTTCGAACCGGCCCCGCTGCCCGCCGCGGAACCCGGCACGGTCTGCGTCACCTGGGCCGGGCACGCCAGCTGGGTGCTGCGCACCGGCGGGCTGACCGTGCTGACCGATCCCGTCTGGTCACGCCGCATCCTCGGCACGCCGTCCCGGATGACCCCCGTCGGCGTGCGCTGGGACGACCTGCCCCCGGTCGACGCCGTGGTGATCAGCCACAACCACTACGACCACCTCGACGCCCCGACCATCAAGCGGCTGCCCCGGCACACCGCCTTCTTCGTCCCGGCCGGCCTCGCCCGCTGGTTCCGCCGCCGCGGCTTCACCAGGGTCACCGAGCTCGACTGGTGGGAGTCGGCCGAACTGGGCGGCGTACGCTTCGAGTTCGTCCCGGCCCACCACTGGTCGAAGCGCTCGCTGATCGACACCTGCCGTTCCCTGTGGGGTGGCTGGATCCTCACGGAGACCGACGGCCCCGCCCCCCGGAAGGTCTACTTCGCGGGCGACACCGGCTACGGGCACTGGTTCGAGGAGATCGGCCGCCGCCACCCCGGCATCGACCTCGCCATGCTGCCGATCGGGGCCTACGCCCCGCGCTGGTGGCTCAGCGACGTGCACGCCGACCCGGAGGAGGCCGTACGGGCCTGCGTCGACCTCGGAGCCCGCCGGATGGCCCCCATGCACTGGGGCACCTTCGTCCTGTCCGCCGAACCGGTCATGGAGCCCCTGCACCGCGTCCGTACCGCCTGGGCCCGCGCCGGCCTCCCCCGCGAGCACCTCTGGGACCTCCCGATCGGGGCCTCCCGCACCCTCGGCCCGGGGGACGTCACCGGGCCGGCCCGCCGCGCACCCGCCGCCACACCGCCGGACCCGTACTGATCAGCAGGGTCAGGGCGACCGCCAACGCCACGCCCTTCCACGGCTCGGCGAACAGGGAGCCGCCCAGGATGCCGATCAGCCCGTACGTGGCCGCCCAGGCGAGGCACGCCGGGCCGTCGCCGCGGGCGAAGCGGCGCAGCGGGAACCCGGCCAGCAGGCACGCCAACATCACGGGGATACGGCCCGCCGGGACCAGCCGGGACAGCACCAGGACCAGCACCCCGTGCTCGTCGAGCCGCGTCCGCGCCTGGTCCAGCCGCTCCGGGGCGGCCCGCCCGCGCAGCCGCTCCAGCCACCGCGAGCCGCCCCGGGAACGCACCCCGCGATGCCCGAGCCAGTACAGCGCCACGTCCCCGGTGAAGGCGGCCAGCGCCGCCACCCCGATCACCAGCAACACCCCGTAGGGCAAGGACTCCTGATGGAACACCACGACCGCCGCCGAACTCACCAGCGCCCCGGTCGGGATCACCGGCACCAGCGCGCCCAGAGCCACCAGTACGAACAACGCCGGGTACCCGACCACCTGCTGGGTGCTCTCCTGCGGTATCTGCCCGGCCGCCACCGCCATCTCCCCCCAGGTCACGGCAGCCGCACCCGCTCCCCGTGGCCGGGCAGCCGCACCGTCACCTCCGGCGCGAGCCGCCCCGCCAGGCGCACGAACTCCCCGCCCGGGGCGTGGAACTCGTGCGGCCGCACCGCGTCCATCCCGATCGGCCAGTACGTCCCGTAGTGCACCGGCACCGCCGCCGCCGGGGCCAGCTCCGCCAGCGCCCGCGCCGCCCGCCCCGCGTCCAGGTGCCCCGGACCGAGGTACGGTCCCCAGCCGCCCACCGGCAGCAGGGCCACGTCCACCGGCCCGACCTCCTCGGCCATCGTGTCGAACAGCCCTGTGTCCCCGGCGAAGTACGTCCGGGCCGCGCCCTGGACCACGTACCCGAGGGCCCGCGCACGGTGCGGTCCGAACGGCAGCCGCCGCCCGTCGTGCCGCGCGCTCACGGCCCGCACCCGCACCCCGTCCCGTACGTCGACCACCTCGCCAGGGACGACCTCCGTCACCCGCAGCCCGACCCGCCCGGCCGTCCGCGCCAGCCCCGGCACCGCCCGCCGCGCCCCGCGCGGCACGACCAGCCGGGTCCCGGGCCGGAGCCGGGCCAGCGAGGGCAGGTGCAGGTGGTCGGAGTGCAGGTGCGAGACGAGCACCACGTCGGCCACCGCCGCCTCCGGCGGGGGCACCGCCCCGGCACGTCGCCGAAGATGGGCCAGGCGCCGCGCGAACAACGGATCCGTCAGGATCCGGACCCCGGAGTCCTCGACCGTGCAGGTGGCATGCCCCCACCAGGTGATCTCCACAGGCACCCGGCCTCCCTCCCTCGCCCGTCCCACGAGCCTAAGCCGTGCCCCGCGGATCCGCCCGGAACCGGAGTTCTCCGCCCCCTCCTCCCCGGCGGCGGATCGGAGTAGGGTCGGGCGACATGGATGAGCTGCGCGTGGCCGCTATCTCCAGCCTGGCCCCGCTCGAAGACCTGGACGCCGACCCCTTCGCCGTGGACACCCGCAGCCAGCAGGCCATGTGCGCCCGCTGGGCCGCGGCCCGGGGCTACGTCGTGACGAGGCAACTGCTCGTCTACGGGCTGCGCGCCGACCACTGCGGGCTGTGGTCCGACGTCGACGCCGGTCAGGTCGACCTGTTCGTCGCCGCCAACCACCGGGTGCTGGCCCGCGCACTGCGCTCCGTGGAGGAGTTCAGCGCCGAGTGCGCGCGGCGCGGTGTACGGCTGGAGACCGCCGGGCACGACGAACCGCGGTACACGCCCGCGATGAAGGCCGAGGTGCACCGCCGGCTGTCCATGCCGCCGGCGGGCTACGACGGCACCTGAACCGCGACCGCCCGCGCCCACACGACCCCGACCGCCCGCGCCCGACCGCCCGCGCCCGCCCCGCATTCCGTGTCGCCGGCCGGGTGAGCCGGCCTGTGCGAGCCTGGAGGCGGGACGGGGCTCGCGGGAGGTTGCGGCGTGATGCGAGGACGATGGCGGGCCGCGGGCGGCGCCCTGGTGCGGGTGGTCCTCGTATGGGCGGTGTCCACTCTGACCATGCTCGCCCTGGCAGGCGTCCTGCCGGACTTCAGGCTCCAGTCCGGCGACGGCGACAGCATCACGCAGATCGCCCTGACCGCCGCCTGGGGAGCGGGCGCCTTCGGCCTGCTGAGCGCCCTCGTCTGGCCCCTGCTCGTCCGAGCCCTGCTGATCCTGCCCGCGCTGGTCCTCGGACTGCTCGTCTTCTCCCTCAACGGCTCGCTGCTCCTCATGGCGCTGCGCCTGATCCCGTCCGGGCGCGGCCAGGTGGAACCCGACACCGCGGTGGTCGTGGCCGCGGTGATGTCCGCGGTCGCCTCGGCCACCTCCACCGCACTCGCCGTGCGCGACGACGAGGCGTACCGCAGACGGCTCTACCGGCTCGCCGACCGGCGCCATCGCCGACTCCGCGCCCCTGGCGGGCCGGGCGCCGACGGGGCCGGTCCCGGGCTGCTCTTCCTCCAGCTCGACGGCCTCGGGTACGAGGCGCTGCGCCGCGCGGCGGACGGCGGGTCGATGCCCACGGTCGCGGGGTGGCTGGAGCGCGGCCACCGTCTCGTCTCCTGGCGCACGGACTGGTCGAGCCAGACCGGCGCCAGCCAGCTCGGCATCCTGCACGGCTCCAACTTCGACGTGCCCGCCTTCCGCTGGTACGAGAAGGACACCGGCGAGGTGGTCGTCTGCAACCGGCCCACCAGCGCCGCCGAACTCCAGCGGCGCGCGATCGTGCGCACCGGCGACGCCGGACTCCTCACGCGCGACGGGGCGAGCCGGGGCAACCTGTTCAGCGGCGGCGCCGACCAACTGGCGCTCGTCCTGTCCGTGTCGGCCCGGCGCGGACGGGCGAACCGCTCCCGCGCGGGCTACTTCGCGTACTTCTCCGATCCGGCCAACGCCGTCCGCACCGCGGTGTCCTTCGTCGCCGAAGTGGCCCGGGAGGTCGGCCAGTCGACACGGGCCCGGCTGCGCCGGGAGACCCCGAGGGTGTCGCGCGGCGGGCTGTACCCGCTGATCCGGGCCTTCGCGACCGTGGTCGAACGGGACGTGGTCGTGGCGGCGGTGATCGGCGACATGCTGGCCGGCCGCGCCGCGATCTACGCGGACCTGGTCGCCTACGACGAGGTCGCCCACCACTCGGGCCCGCACGGCCGGGACGCCGACCGGGTCCTGGAGCGCCTGGACCGGAGCGTCGCGCTGATCGCCCGGGTCGCCGAGCACGCGCCGCGCGAGTACCGGATCGTGCTCCTCTCCGACCACGGACAGAGCCCGGGGGAGACCTTCCTGGGCCGCTACGGGCTCACGCTCAAGGACCTCGTCCGGGCCGGCTGCGGGCTGCCCGTCTCCCGCCGGGCCGGCCGCACCCGCAGCGGGGCCGAGGCCCGCGCCGCCGTCCGGACCGCCCTGCACCGGCCGGTGGAGACGGGCGAGGAGACCCTCCCCGAGCCGGGCTCCGACCCGGTGGTGCTCGCCTCCGGGAACCTCGGGCTGATCTCCTTCCCCGACGTCCCGGGCCGTGCCACGCGCCGGCTCGTCGAGCGGGCCCACCCGGCCCTGCTGTCCACCCTGGCGAACCACCCCGGGGTCGGCTTCCTGCTGGTGGACGGGGTCCTCCTGGGCCCCGGCGGAGCCGAGGCCAGGCTGGACGTCCCCGGCGAGGCGGAGGAACTGCTGGCCCCCTTCGGCCCCGGCGCGGCGGAGGCGGTCCGACGGACCGACGCCTTCCCGCACGTGCCCGACATCATGGTGAACTCGACGTACGACCCGGTCACCGGCGCGGTGCACGCCTTCGAGGAGCAGATCGGCTCCCACGGAGGCCTGGGCGGGGAGCAGGGGCACCCGTTCCTGATGTGGCCGCGGGAGCTGGCCGAGCCGCCGACCGGGCTGGTCGGGGCGGAATCGGTGCACAAGGTCCTGCGCGGCTGGCTCCGCGACGCGGAACGGGACGGTCCGCAGATCCCCCTGGGCCTGGGGGGTAGTTTGGAATGAGAGGCCGGTCAGGGGGGATTCCAGGGGGTCGCCATGTCAGCGATCAGCAACACCATCGACATCTCCCGCAGTCCGGACGAGGTCTTCGCCTACGTCACGGACCCGACCCATTTGCCGGAGTGGCAGGACAGCGCCGTCTCCGCCGTCCCGATGGGTGATCTGCCCGTCCACGTCGGTTCGCAGGTCGTCGTCACCCGCAAGGTCGGCAAGCGCCGGATCCCCACGAAGATGGAATTCACCGAGCTCGACCGGCCGCGCAGCTGGCACCTCCACGGCATCGAGGGGCCGGTGCGGCCGGAGATCCAGGGAACCATCGAACCCCTCGACGGCGGCGCGAGGTCCCGCGTCACCCTGTCCGTCGACTTCGAGGGGCACGGCCTGGGCCGGGCCCTCGTCCCCCTCGCGGTCAAGCCGATGGTCCGCAAGGAGATGCCGCGCAGCGAGGAGAAGCTGAAGCACCTCCTGGAGCACACGGCCGCCTGAGCGGTGATCGGCGGGGCGGAAAACCCGATGCTCCCGGGCGCGTGGTGCGATCACACCGGCCGCACCACGCAACCCGGCCCGACCATCCTGAGAACACCGCTTTCGTGCGGGCCGCCGTCGCCGTCACCCCCGCCCATCTTGCCGCCTTGGTTTGGCGCGCTCGCCGTCCTGGGTGGGCTCGCGGTCCCGCGCGCCCTCGGGCGCGGGAGGCACCGTGATGCCGGGTGACGGTGGTCTTCGATTGCTGCTGGAGGGGGGCCTGCCAGTGTCGGCCGCCCCAGCGTGAGGTGTAGGCCGGATCGACCGCGACCACCAAGAGGCGAAGTGGTCCGCGTTGAGATCCACGGCCAGCAGCCGCACACCCGCCGCGGCCGGCTCGGCGGGCGTGGGCGGCACGGTCCTGTCGGTGGACCAGGAAGCGTCCAGGTACCAGCGGCCACGCACCGGGTCGTGGGTGATGTCGTAGCGCACCGACTTGTTGGCTGTGGCACGGTCCAGCCACCGATCGCCGCGGTGGCTGCATGTGACGGTGCAGGCGAGGCGGTAGCGGCCACGCGGTGCGTTTGCCAGGTGCCGCAGCGGTTCGGGCAGGACGATTGTGATCTTCCCGTCGGCCGGGTCCACGCTGATCGTGTAGTTTCCGTGCGGCGCGCCGGACTCACCGTCCGCGGTCAGGAACATGCGAGCCGAGTCCCGACGCTCCCGCCAGCCGGTCTCGGTGAGACCGGCATCGGCGAGGTGGTGCCGCACCTTCGCCAGCCGACGGCCACCGACGACGATCGCCGGATGCTCGGCCTCGATCCGCCGCTCCACCTCGGCCAGGCGTGTGGTCAGCACCTGCAACCGGCACTGCTTCTGCGCACGCTCAGCCTGGCCCGTGTACCCGCGCACCCCACCCACGCGCTCTCCGCAGGGCACCGCCAGACGCTTCCCGATCTTCGCGGTGGCCCGGCGTAGGGACGCCCGCTCATCGAACAGAAACCGAATCAACAGTTGGTGACCCGCTGCGCAGCCTCGACGACGAGGAGTGGCGGTTCGTCCTGGCGCACGAGATGCTGCAGGCCGCCCTGCGCCACGGAGAGCGCCGCGGCGCCCGGGACCCCCTACCTCCACAACGTCGCCGCCGACCACGTCGTCAACGGCCGGCTGGTGGAGATGGGGATCGGCAGCATGCCGGAGGGCCTGCTGTACGACCCGCTGCTGAAGGACCTCTCGGTCGAGGAGGTCTACGACGCGGCCTGGTCCAGGGCTTCGACCTGCACGTGAACGAGGAGCGCGGGCTGCTGCCCGCCGGGCTGATCCAGGAGATCCGGGCGCCCGCGTGGTCTTCTGCGACGCGGCCCCGTACGACGCCGGCTACCTGCCGCCCACCGCGAGCACGCCTACCTGATCCCGGAGGGCGCCGCCCTGCCGTTCACCCCGAAGGGGCCGGTCTTCCGACTGACCTGAGCACCCGGAGAACGCGGACGCCCCCGCACCGCCGGAAGGCGGTGCGGGGGCGTCGTGTGCCGGGGGCCGGCTCAGTCCAGGTAGTCGCGCAGCACCTGCGAACGCGACGGGTGGCGCAGCTTCGACATGGTCTTGGACTCGATCTGGCGGATGCGCTCACGGGTGACCCCGTACACGCGACCGATCTCGTCCAGCGTCTTCGGCTGGCCGTCGTTGAGGCCGTAACGCATGGAGACCACGCCCGCCTCGCGCTCCGAGAGCGTGCCCAGGATCGACTGGAGCTGCTCCTGGAGGAAGGTGAAGGACACCGCGTCGGCCGGCACGACCGCCTCGGAGTCCTCGATGAGGTCACCGAACTCGCTGTCGCCCTCCTCACCCAGCGGGGTGTGCAGGGAGATCGGCTCGCGGCCGTACTTCTGGACCTCGATGACCTTCTCCGGGGTCATGTCGAGTTCCTTGCCCAGCTCCTCCGGGGTGGGCTCGCGGCCCAGGTCCTGGAGCATCTGGCGCTGCACGCGGGCGAGCTTGTTGATGATCTCGACCATGTGCACGGGGATGCGGATCGTGCGCGACTGGTCGGCCATGGCACGCGTGATCGCCTGCCGGATCCACCAGGTCGCGTACGTGGAGAACTTGAAGCCCTTGGTGTAGTCGAACTTCTCCACGGCGCGGATCAGGCCGACGTTGCCCTCCTGGATCAGGTCCAGGAAGAGCATGCCGCGGCCCGTGTAGCGCTTGGCCAGCGAGACCACGAGACGGAGGTTGGCCTCCAGCAGGTGGTTCTTGGCCCGGCGGCCGTCCTCGACCAGGATCTCCAGCTCGCGCTTGAAGGCGGGCTTGTGGTCCTCCTCCTCTTCGAGCTTGTACTCGGAGAACAGGCCCGCCTCGATGCGCTTGGCGAGCTCGACCTCCTGCTCGGCGTTGAGGAGCGGCACCTTGCCGATGAGCTTGAGGTAGTCCTTGACCGGGTCGGCGGTGGCACCCGCGACCATGACCGTCTGCGCCGGGGCGTCGTCCTCGTCGTCGTCGGACAGGACGAAGCCCTGGCCGCCGCCGGCCTTGGGGGCCTCCTCCTCGGGCTCGTCGACGAGGTCCTCGGCTGCCCAGTCCTCGCCCTCGACGACCGGGTTCTCACCCTCGTCGGCGTCCTTGGCACTGGTCTTCTTCGCGGCCGCGGTCTTCTTGACCGCGGTCTTCTTCGCGGCGGTCTTCTTGACCGTGCGCTTCTTCGGCTCGGCGGCGACCGTGTCGGACGTCACCTCGTCGGAGGGGGCGGCAGCGGCCGGAGTGGCGGATATCGCCGAGGCCGTGGCCGGGGTGCTGGTGGCGGCCGTCTTGCGCGCGCCGATGGGGCGCGGCGGGGCGGCGGCCTTCTTGGTCACGGTACGGGCCGGGGCGGCAGCCGCCTTGCGGGGCTTCTTGGCGGCGGCCTTCGTGGCGGGGGCGGCGCTGACGTGGAGGGCGACGCCCTCCTCGTCCAGGACCTGGTTCAGGCTGCGCAGGACCCGCTTCCACTGGTCCACCGGGATGCGGCCGGCCTCGAAGGCCTGGCGCACGTCGTCACCGTTGATGTGACCCTGCTCGCGGCCGCGCTCGACGAGCGCGACGAGGGCCTCCGATTCGGCGATCTCCGGAGGGAACGTACGGGACGGGCTGAGCGACACAAGGAGCCTCTCGTTGCGAGCAGATAAGGGATCGGCGGGACATCATCGCGCGAACTTGGGAAACAGACCCGAAGGGGTCTGTATTCCGGGCCGCGCGAGGACACCTGTCGGTTCATCGCACGCTCGACTCGATTCGTTACGCGCTGAATTGAGTGACCTGCGCCACGCTGTGGACGGGCAACCTCTCGGCCGCGTTTCCGTCCACCCCCGCCGTCAGTCCGTTTTGCGAGCTTCAATGAGGAAACGGGCGGTATGTGCGACGAACGGGCCGTCGCGCTCGATCCGTTCGTGCAGTTCGAGCAACCGGTCCCGGTACTGCCCCACCGTGAAGCCGGGCACCATCCAGATCACCTTCCTGAGGAAGTAGATCACCGCTCCGATGTCGTGGAACTCCGTACGGAGCCGTTCGGAGCGCAGGTCGACGACCTCCAGGCCGGCCTTCGTGGCGTCGGTCACGGCGTCGTCGGGATGGCGGGCCCGCCGGACCTCCTCCGGCTGGGGGCCCAGGAAGTACTCGACGAGCTCGAAGACGCTCGACGGCCCGACCTGCTGGGACAGATAGGTGCCGCCGGGGGTCAGGACCCGCGCGATCTCCTCCCACCAGATGGTCACCGGATGTCGGCTGGCGACGAGCTCGAAGGCCTCGTCGCCGAAGGGCAGCGGCGGCTCGTCGGCGTCCGCCACCACGACCGCGCCGAGCGGGTGCAGCAGCCGGGTCGCCCTGTCGATGTTGGGCGGCCAGGACTCGGTGGCCGCCGTCAGCGGGGGCAGCGGGGCGGCCCCGGCGAGAACCTCGCCCCCGCCCGTCTGGATGTCCAGGGCGGATCGGACTCCGGCCAGACGCTCCCGCAGCAGCCCCTGGTACCCCCAGGAGGGCCGCTGCTCGGTGGCCCGGCCGTCGAGCCAGGAGAAGTCCCAGCCGTCCACGGAGACCGACTCGGCTTCCGCGACAAGATGGTCGAAAGTGCGCGTCATGCCCCGATCCTCGCAGGCCGGGCGCCGGTGGACCACCGGATATGTCGACTACAGTGGTCGCGGGCCGTGACTGGCGTTCGGGTGGATCACCACCGGGGAGCGGCCCGGCGTACTCCGGTACGTCGTCTGCCGCGCGCCTGGGCGAACCGCGATCCGCAGCGACGTTCAGGAGACCCCGTGACGACTGCCCAGACTGCCACCGACACCACCACCGCCACTGCCCGGCTGATGGACGGCACGGCCCTCGCCCGCCGCATCTCGGAGCAGACGGCCGCCCTCGCGGCGAAGATCACCGAGCGCACCGGCACCGCGCCCTGCCTCGCGACCGTGCTGGTCGGCGAGGACCCCGCCTCCGTGACCTACGTCCGCATGAAGCAGAACCGTTGCGCCAAGGCCGGGATCACCTCCCGCCACGTGGAGCTGCCGGCCGAGACCACCACCGAGGAACTCGTCGCCGCGATCACCGCGCTCTCCGAGGACCCGGAGATCAGCGGCATCCTGCTCCAGCACCCCGTCCCGCACCACATCGACGAGCGCGCCGCCTTCGAGGCCATCGCCCCCGGCAAGGACGTCGACGGGGTCACCATGCACTCCTTCGCCGCCATGGGCTTCGGACTGCCCGGCTTCGTCTCCTGCACCCCCGGCGGCATCATGCGGCTGCTGGAGGAGTACGACGTGGACCTGACCGGTAAGCACGCCGTGGTCGTCGGCCGCAGCGCGATCCTGGGCAAGCCGGCCGGGATGCTGCTGCTGGAGCAGAACGCCACCGTCACCTACTGCCACTCCCGCACCCGGGACCTCCCCTCGATCGTGCGCCAGGCGGACGTGCTGGTCGCCGCCGTCGGCAAGGCCGAGTTCATCCGGGGCGAGGACATCAAGCCGGGCGCGGTCGTCCTGGACGCCGGGTACAACGAGGGCAACGTCGGCGACGTCCACTTCGAGTCGGCCGCCGCCCGCGCCTCGCTGATCACCCCGGTCCCCGGCGGTGTCGGCCCGATGACCATCGCGGTCCTGCTGGAGCAGACCGTCCGGGCGGCCGCCGCCCAGGCCGGTCTGGACCTCGCGGAGCTCTGACCCTCCCCCCGGCCCCAGGGGCTGGGAGGTACCCCCTGCCGAGCGGGATGTCGTACGGCGTACTCCGTACGACGGACGCCCCGGGCCTTCGGGCCCGGGGCGTCGGCGTTTCCCGGGATCTTCGCCCGCCGCCCGAGGCTCGTCAGCGGCGCAGTCCGGGCGCCGGCTGCCCGAGCCCGGCGACGGCCAGTTCCGCGGGGCTGAGCGGGGGTGCCTGCGGTGCGCCGCGGTCCGAGGCGCGCAGGACGTGCCAGACGATCGCCGGAGTGAACCAGTGCGTGGGCGCGCTGCTCATGGTGATCACGTTGAACAGGGCCGCCGCGAGCGCCTCGTCGGTGGTGGCACCCCTCATCAGCCGGTCGACGTACCGGTCGATCGGGCCGGACCCGGCGGCCTCCTTCACCCCGGTGGAGGTGGCCCCGGGATACAGCATGTCCTGGGTGGTGGCGAGCTCCCAGGCGGTGCCCACCCGGGGGGCGATCGCGCGCTGCGCCGCACGGCCGAAGCCGGGGTGGTCCAGTCCCTTCCCGCGGAGCAGGGAGCGGACGGCCAGGATCCCCTGGGCGGCGACCGTCATGCCCTGCCCGTACAGCGGGTTGAAGGTGGCCACCGAGTCGCCGACGGCGAAGAAGCCGTCGGGCAGGGCGGCCTTCTCGAAGTAGATCCGGCGGTTGGCGGTCCCCTGGGTGACGGCGACGTCCGTCAGGGGCTTCCTGCCTTCGAGGAGTTCGCCGACGATCGGGTCCCTGACGCCCTTGGCGAAGGGGATGAACGCGTCGGGGTCCCCGGTGGGCTGGCCGCCGCGGGTCCCGGAGAGGGTGGCCTGCCACTGGCCGTTCTCGATGGGCACGACGGTGGCCGTCTGCCCGGGGACGGGCACCCGGGGGTCGGACTGCACGTTGACGATGGGGAAGCCCATCTCGTGGGCTCCGGCGGGGGCTTCGAAGATCCGGGTCGCGTAGACGAGACCGGAGTCGACCTCCGACTGCCGTATGCCGCTCACGCCCAGCGCGTCCAGCCAGGTCCGGGCGCGCGAGCCGCGCCCGCTCGCGTCGACCACGAGGTCGGCGGCCAGCAGCAGCCCCTCCTCCTCGGGGGTGTCGACCCGGACGCCGGTGACCCGGGACGCCGTACCCTCCAGGCCCCGGACCCGGCTCTGGAGGAGCGTGGTGACCCCCTTCAGGGCGGTGACCCGGGCGCGCACCACCGAGTCGAGGAGGTCGCGGCTGCAGGAGATGTTGAACTGCTTCTCCGGGACGCGGGGGATCCAGCCCTGCGCGGTCATGGTGACCAGATCGGTGGGCAGGCTGCGCCGGATGGCGCCCGCACGAGTCCAGTCGTCGGTGATGCCCGGCAGGATCTCCTCTATGGCACGGGCGCCGCCCGACCACAGGAGGTGGGTGTGCCTGCCCTGCGGGAGACCGCGCCGGGGCGCCGGGCCTTCGGGCAGCGGATCGGCGTCGATCACGGTGACCGCGGCGTGTTCGGCGAGGACGGCGGCCGCGAGCAGTCCGGCCAGGCTGCCGCCGATCACGACGGCGTGGCGGGGCGGGGAGGTACGGGTCATCGTGTCGCGCTCTCTGTCGGGCCGGTGGGTGACCCTCCACGCGCCGATTCTCCACAAGTCGACATAGCGCTCGTGTGGCCTGGGCCGGATGCAGCGTATCCGGCCGCACCCTGGCGAACCAGCGGCAACCCATTGGTTCTTGAGGTCCACGCGGGGTCGCGGTCGTCGCTCCGGCATGACCTCGGAGGTAATCGACCCGGCCGTGCCGGCGCGGCAAGGTTGGGGCATCGGGTTCCGGAGCTGCGCACTCAGAGCCGGAACCCGGTACCCCCAACCCGCCGTTCGACCTCGATGGAGGCTGATTCCCCATGTCCGCAACCCTGATCGGCACCCTCGCGCGCACCACCGAGCCGCAGACCGCGCTGCGCCGCTTCCTCGCCCTCGACTCCGTGGTCACCACCGGAAACGGGCTGGCGTACGTGGCCTTCTCCGCCCCGCTCGGGCGGCTCCTCGGGGTCGGGCAGGGGCTGCTGCTGGAACTGGGTCTCTTCCTGGCCGTCTTCGGCGCCGGGGTCGGCTGGCTCGCCTCGCGCCGTCGGCCGCACGCCTTCCCGGTCAGGTTCGTCATCGAGGCGAACTACGCCTGGGCCGTGCTCAGCCTGGTGTCCCTGCTCGTCTGGTTCACGCCCACCACCGCCGGCCTGGTGTGGATCCCGGCGCAGGCCCTCACCGTGGCCTCGTTCGCCCTGTTCCAGCAGCTCGCCCTGCGCTCAGTCGCCGAGTGAGCGCAGGTACTTCACCGTCGCCGGGTCGGCCGGGAGCATCGTCTCGATGGCCAGCTCGGCGACGGTCACGTCCATCGGCGTGTTGAAGGTCGCGATCGAGGAGACGAAGGACAGCAGGTGCCCGTCGTGTTCGATGACCAACGGCAGGGCGATGTAGGGGACGGCTTCCTCCGGTTCGGCGTCGCCCGGCCGCTCCGGCACGGGGTAGGCCGACACCTCCTCGTACAGCGCGCGCAGCGGTTCGGAGCGGGCCAGCGCGATCTGCCGCTCCATCTGGGCCAGCAGGTGGCCGCGCCATTCCTTCAGGTTGTGGATCCGCGGCGCCAGGCCCTCGGGATGCAGGGTGATCCGCATGGCGTTCAGCGGCGGAGTCAGCAGGTGCTCCGGCAGCCCCTCCATCAGCATCATGATGCCCCGGTTGGCGGCGATCACGTTGTACGTGGCGTCCACGACCAGCGCCGGATACGGCTCGTAGCCGGTCAGCAGCCGCTGCATGCCCTCGCGCAGCGTCTCCATCGACGGGTCGTCCAGGGCCGTCTGCGCGTAGTGCGGGGCGTACCCCGCCGCCAGGAGCAGCGCGTTGCGCTCCCGTACGGGCACGTCGAGGCGGTCGGCGAGCCTCAGGACCATCTCCTCGCTCGGCCGGGACCGTCCGGTCTCGATGAAGCTGATGTGCCGGGACGAGGAGTCGGCGCGGCCCGCCAGCTCCAGCTGACTGATTCCGCGCCGCTCCCGCCAGGTTCGGAGCAGGGCGCCGACCGTGGGTGTCATCGTGGTCATGTTCACGACGTTAGCCGAGAAGTTCGCCCCGAGTCGGGCCGGTTCAGCCCACGTCGAGGACGTTCCGCAGGCCGAGACGGTAGCGCCACAGGTCGTGCCGCTTGGCGGACTCGACCTCCGGAGCCCGGTACAGGGGCCGGATCGTGCACCGTGCGCTCGGGGAGCCGTCGCGGTCCAGGAGCGAGTTGACGGCCGCCCGGGCCGAGGCGTTCGCGCCCTCCATCGTCGCGAGGTCGATGTCCACCGCCACGTAGTCCCCGCTGAGGAAGAAGTTCGGTACGCGGGTGGCGGCGCTCGGCCGGTTGTGGAGGGTGCCGACCGGATGGATCAGCAGCTGGTCCTGGTTGGTGGGGTTGGGGGTGCCGAGCCCGTCCACCCCCGGATCCAGGTGCCAGGAGTGCAGCCTGGAGTCGCTGAGGAGGGTCTTGCCGGTGTCGTTGAGGGAGGCCTTCAGCTGGGCCCACACCTCGCGGGCCACCTCCTCGCGCGTGCACTGTTTGGCCGTCTTCCCGTACAGGATCCCGGGCTTGTCCCACTCCGAGATGTCCACCGACAGGCAGTCCACCGCCGACCCGTCGCCGTAGTCGGCGGGGAAGTCGCGCGAGGGCCAGTGCTCCGCCTGTTGGATCGCCGTCAACGACCAAGGGGAGTCGATGCAGTTGAGATGGCCGTGCACCAGCGCGGCGCGTTCGGTGAGGTAGAACTGGATGCCGGTCATCCAGTCGGTCTCCAGCTTGTCGCAGCGCCCCAGCATCGGGTCGGCCGCCCGCAGTTCGGCGCTCCAGGTGCGGCGGGCGTGCTCCACGGGCAGTGCGCTGACGTAGTGGTCGGCGGTGACGGTCCGCCGGGCGCCGTCCGGGCCCTCGACGACGACCCCGCTCACCCCGCCGCCCCCGTACCGGACCTCGCGCACGGTCCAGCCGATCCTGAACTCCACGCCGAGGGAACGCAGATGGGCCTCCCAGGGGTCGATCCACGCCTCGTTGGTCGGCAGGTTCAGGATCCGGTCCGGCGGGCCGTCGGCGCCGCGCCCCAGCAGGTTGAAGACGAAGGCCTCGCCGAGGGTGCCGACCGTACGGGTGGAGGCCTCCTCGGCCTTGGTCGCCACGATGTTGCGGGTGATGCCGACGGCGAGGATGCGCTGGTACTCGCTCGACATCTGCTCCGCGCGCACGAACTCCCACCAGGGGGTCCGCTCCCAGACGTCGCCCCGGCGCTCGTCGCAGCTGGTCAGGAAGACGAGCACGCGGTTCACGAAGTAGGCCGTCTCGTGCAGGGGCAGCCGGACCAGGGACTGCAGGATCCCGGTGAGGGCCCGGCGCAGCTCGTCGGGCGTGAGCTCGGCGGGGGAGTGCTCCGGCCACGGGATGGGCCCGCGCAGGTCCTCGCGGCCGCCCGACCGGGCGAACATCATCTCGCGCGGGGCGACGAGGTTGTCCCAGACGCCGTTCGCGTTCCCGGGGAAGGGGATGCGCCGCATGGTGTCGGGCAGGTTGTGGTAGATGCCGGGGATGAAGCGGAAGCCGTGCTCGGCGGGGAGCGGCCGGCGGCCACCGCGCGCGCTGTCCGGTACGTCCATGCTGCGGGCCTTGCCGCCGAGCGCCCGGCGCTCGTACACGGTGACGGCGTAGCCCCGCTCGGCGAGTTCGTGCGCGGCGGTCAGTCCGGCCACCCCGCCGCCCAGTACGGCGACCCTGCGGCCGGTGGCCGCCGCCCGGGCCGGGGAGGCCGTGGCGGCCGCCGCGGGAGTCGCGCCCGCGGCGGTGGACAGGGCCCCCGCGGTGGCCGCCGCGCCCGCGCCCGCGATGAACGTACGCCTGGAACTTCCTGTGCCGGTCATGTCGATGCCGCCCCTTCGTCCCGTGCCGCCGTATGGCTCTCGACACGACTGTTACCGGTGGTAACAGCTGTGTCGGCGCAGGAGCATATGGGGGGCGGGGCGGGCGGGGAAGGCGCAGGAGCACCCGAGCGCACTATGGCGCGAAAGGATTGCCCGGGCGTGCGCTGTGGGAACCTTGACTACACGTCACGGGGAAAAGGAGCCGGTGCATGCCGAGTGAGCCGCTGTCGCAGAAGGAGATCGAGGACCGGTTGCGGGAACTTCCCGGCTGGGCCTTCGAGGACGACCACATCCTCCGTACCTACCGGCTGGACACGCACTTCGCGGCGAGCGCCCTCGTCGCCCACATCGCCTCGGTGCAACAGGAGTTGAACCACCACTCCGACCTGACCCTCGGCTACAACACGGTCCGGCTCTCCGTGAACAGCCACGACGCCGGCGGCGTGGTGACGGCCACCGACTTCGCGCTCGCCGAGCGCGTGGAAGCCCTCGCCCCGGCACACGGCGCCAACTGATGACCACGCACATACCGGATCTGAAGCCGCTGCTCGACTACGACGCGGAGGCCGAACTCTACGACGCCACCCGCGGCGGCGCCCCGCGCGCCGAGGCCGCCGCCGCGGCGGTACTCGACCTGCTCCCCGCCGACACGCGCACGCTGCTCGACCTCGGCTGCGGCACCGGCATCGTCACCACCCGGCTGAAGCGCCCCGGCCTGCGCGTCCTGGGCGCGGACGCCTCCCACGGCATGGCCGGAGTCGCCCTGCGGCGCGGGGTGCCCGTGGCCCTCGCCGACGCGGCCAGGCTGCCCGTCCGCTCCGGCTCCCTCGACGCCGTCAGCGCGGTGTGGCTGCTGCACCTGCTGCGCGCCCCCGGCCTGGTGCCGGCCGTGATCGCCGAGGCCGCGCGGGTCCTGCGGCCCGGCGGGGTCTTCGTCACCACCGTGGACAAGGACTCCGCCCACGACGTGGGCAGCGACATCGACGCCGTCTTCGCCGCGCACCTGACCCCGACCCCGGCGGACTCCTCCGGGGAGGTCGAGGGCCACGCGGCGCGCGCGGGCCTGCGCCCCGCCGGAGAGGCCCTCTTCCGGGGCCACGGCCAGGGCCGCAGCCCCCGCGCCTCCGCCGAGGCACTGCTGGCGGGCCGGTACGCCTCACGCGTGGTCCCCCGCGGCATCACCGCGGCGGACCTCGCCGCCCGGCTGGAACTGCTGCCCGACCAGGACGTGCCGCGCGCGGAGCCGACGTACCGGCTGCGCAGTTTCGTACGACTCTGAGCCCGGTGGAACCGGGTCAGACGGGTTCCAGCCGCCACCACTGGGCCGGCGAGTCGGTGTCCTCGCCCTGACGGGCGCGGCCCTCCTCGTCGGCCTCCAGCAGCAGGTCGCTGATGCACGCCACCAACGAGACCACCCCCGGATCGTCCAGGTGCCGCTCGACGAGCCACTCCTGGGCGCCGAAGGCGTTGGCCCGCCACACCTGCACGCGGGCGCCGCTCTCCGTCGAGGCGTTCGCGACGTCCAGACGCCGCTCGTTGTCCTCGCTCACCACGTGGAAGACCCCGCCGCCCCTGTGCACCGGCGCGATCCGCCAGCGGCGGGCCGCCTCCGGAGCGGGCGGCCCGTCCGGACCCACCCGCACCCGGGAGGCGCCCTCCAGCTGGAGCACCAGCCCGCTCTCCACGTTGCGGATCCGGTACAGCCCCTCGGGAAGATTCACCCGACCGGCCTCACACGTCGAATTCGGCCGGGTCCGGACCGATCCGCCGGCCCGCCGGGCCCGCCCCCAGCGCCTCCAGCGCGGCGACGTCGCCGTCCTCCAGCTCGAAGCCGAAGACGTCCAGGTTCTCCCGAATGCGCGACGGGGTCACGGACTTCGGGATCACGATGTTCCCGAGCTGCAGGTGCCAGCGCAGCACGATCTGCGCGGCGCTGCGCCCGTACTTCTCGGCGAGCGCGGTCACGGCCGGCAGCGTGAGCAGCTCCTGGCCCTGGCCCAGCGGGGACCAGGCCTCGGTGGCGATCCCGCGCCGCGCGTGCTCGGCACGCAGCTCGGCCTGCGGGAACAGCGGGTGCAGCTCGATCTGGTTCACCGCCGGGACCAGCGGGCTCTCGGCGGCGAGCCGTTCCAGGTCCTCGGCGCGGAAGTTCGACACGCCGACGGCCTTGGCGCGGCCGCTCGCGGCGATCTCCTCGAAGGTCTTCCAGATGGTGACGAAGTCGTCGCGCATCGGGCGCGGCCAGTGGATCAGGTACAGGTCCAGGTGGTCGAGGCCCAGCCGGGTGAGGGACTCGTCGAAGGCGCGCAGCACCGCGTCCCGGTCCCACGTCTGCGAAGGCCCGTTCCACAGCTTGGTGGTGACGAACAGCTCCTCGCGCGGGATCCCGGAAGCGGCGATGCCCTTGCCCGTGCCGGCCTCGTTGCCGTAGATGGAGGCGGTGTCGACGCTGCGGTAGCCCGCCTCCAGCGCGGTGCCGACGGCCCGCTCCGCCTCCGCGTCCGCGACCTGCCAGACGCCGTAACCGAGCTGGGGCATGAGCGTGCCGTTGTTGAGCTTGATGGTGGGGACCTGGTTCACGTGTCCTGATTCCTCGCGTTGGCGGTACGTCCTCGTACGAGGGGCGACAACCGGCCCTCCATACGACGTATTCCCCCCCACCCCGCCCGGGCCCGCCCCACCACCCGGTCGGGTCACCGAGTCCCCAGGTAGGCCTCCCGCACGGACGGATCGGCCCGCACCTCGGCCGGGGTGCCCTCCGCGAGCACCGAGCCGAGGTCCAGTACGACCACACGAGCGCAGAGGTCCATCACGAAGGCCACGTTGTGCTCGACCAGCAGCACCGCGCAGCCCTCCTCCTCGGCCAGCCTCCGCACCACCCGCGCGAGCTGCTCCCGCTCGGGCGCCGACATGCCCGACGCCGGTTCGTCCAGCAGGAGCACGCGCGGCGGATCGGCCACCGCGCGGGCCAGCTCCACCATCCGGGCCTGCCCGACCGGCAGACCGCCGGCGTACGAGGCGCCGAGCGCGCCGATCCCGCAGTCCGCCAGCACCCGCTCGCCGCGGGCCCGGCGCTCGCGCTCCCGGCGGCGCCGGGAGGGAGCGGCCAGCAGATCGGCGGCCGGCCCGCCCCCGCCGCCCCGCCACTCCTGCGCGACCAGCACGTTGTCGGCCACGCTGAGCTGCCCGAAGAGCTGCTGTCGCTGGAAGGTCCGGCGCATGCCGTGCCGGGCCCGCCAGACGGGGGAGCGGCGGGTGATGTCGGCCCCGTCGAGGAGCAGCCTGCCCTGGTCGGGGCGTCGGATGCCGGACAGGACGTCGAACAGGGTGGTCTTCCCGGCCCCGTTCGGCCCGATCAGCCCGCACACCTCGCCCGCCCGGATCCCGAGGTCCACCCCGGCCAGGGCCTTGACCCCGCCGAAGCGCACGCCGACGCCGCGGGCCCGGAGCACGTATCCGTCGCTGTCGCCGTTCATGTCCCCATCCCCAGGTAGGCCTCGGCGAGCCGGTCCGCCTCCACCTCGGTGCGCGGACCGCACCAGGAGACCCGGCCCTGCGAGAGGTAGGCCACGGTGTCGGCGATCCCGAGGATCTCGGCGGCCTTCTCCTCCACCAGCAGCAGTGCCGTACCGGCGTCGCGGAGCTCGGCGAGCAGCGCGTACACCTCGTCCACGACGCGGGGAGCGAGGCCGAGCGAGGGCTCGTCGGCGATGAGCACCCGTGGTGGCCGCTGCAACAGCGGCGCCAGCGCCAGCATCTGCTGCTCCCCGCCGGACAGCGCCCCGGCGGGCACCCCGCGCCGCTCGCCGAGCCGCGGGAAGCGGTCGTACACGGCGGCGCGGGCGTCCGGCTCCCGGAGGTACAGGGCCAGGTTCTCCTCGATGCTGAGCGCGGGGAAGATCCCCCGGCCCTCGGGGGCGAGGAGCACGCCGGCGCGGGCCCGGAGCACGGGGCCGTCGCGGGTGGCGTCGCGGCCGTCCGCGTACACCGTGCCCGTGGTGACGGGCAGGGCGCCGGCCGCCACCCGGCAGGCGGTGCTCTTGCCGGCCCCGTTGGGCCCCAGCACGGCGAGGATCTCCCCGGCCCGGACGCTCAGGTCCACCCCGTGGAGCGCCAGCCCCCCGTCATACCCGGCCGTGACGCCGCGCAGCTCCAGGGCGGGGCTGGTGTCCCCTGCGGGGGGCTTGTCCCCCACCCCGCCCCTTCCCGAACTGGGGCTCCGCCCCAGACCCCGCTCCTCAATCGCCGGAGGGGCTTGATCGTGGCTGCTGTCGTCCGCCAGGCGCAGCCGGTTTGCCCGCAGGGCACCCCCAGACTCGACGGAGGCAGATCCAGCCTCGCCGGCGTTTGAGGCGCGGGGGTCCGGGGGCGGAGCCCCCGTCGGGGCGGAGCCCCGGGGCGGGGGTCCGGGGGCGGAGCCCACGGTTTCGGGAAGGGGCGGGGTGGGGGAGAGCCCCGCAGGGACCAGGGCGGCCGCCCGACGCTTCGCCAGCCGCACCGGGACCGCCGCGCAGTACCCGTCGGGATCATTGGCGAGGGCCAGCCCAGCGAGGCCGAACAGGATCACCGGTAGGTGCGCCGACGAGGTCACGTAATCCGCCAGCACCCGCGGAGCAACGGCGAAGACCAGCCCCGCCACCACCGCGTACACCGGCCGCCGAACCCCCGCCGCCACCACCACCGCGAGCCACACCAGCCCCGTCATCGCCGTGAAGTCCGTCGCCGTGATCCTGGTGTTGTACGAGGCGTACAGGACGCCCCCGAAGCCCGCCAACCCCGCCGACAGCGTGAACAGCAGCAGCTTCGTGCGCAGGACGGACACCCCCGAGGCCGCCGCCGCCGCGGGGGCCGAGCGGACCGCCAGCATGGCCCGCCCCGACGGGGAGTTCCGCAGAGCGCTCAGCCCCGCCGCCACCAGCGCGACCAGTACCACCAGGGCCACCCCCAGCGCCCGGTCGTCCGACAGGTCCACCGGACCGAACACCGGCCGCGGGATCGACCAGCCCGAGTCGCCGTTGCGCAGCCACCGCAGCTGGAACAGCACCTGGTCCGCGAGGAACGCCAGGGCGAGCGTGGCCAGTGCCAGCGACCTGCCGCCGAGCCGCAGCGCCGGCAGCGCGACCAGGGCGCCCAGCAGCGCGGCCACGCACGTGCCGACCGCCAGCGCCGCCGCGAACGGCCAGCCCCGGCTCATCAGCAGCCCGGCCACCAGCGCGGCCGCCGTCACGAACGTGCCCTGCGCGAGCGAGACCATCGCCCCGAGCCCGGTCACCACGGTGAAGGACATGAACACGAGCCCGATGGCCAGTCCCTGCGCCAGCAGCCCGCTCCAGAACGGCGTGGTGACGGTGTAGAACGCCACGCAGAGCAGCCCCGCGCCCACCGCCCACACCCCCCACCGGCGCCCCCACGAGGCACCGGCGAGGTGGTCCACCGGCGGCGGGTCCACGGCCGCGACCCCCGCCGCCCGCGCCCGGCGGGTGAGCACCAGCAGCCCGCCGAAGAGGATGAGGAAGGGCACGGCCGTCCGGAAGCCGGTGATGGACTCGGTGAAGGAGGCGTACCCGGCGACCAGGTTCTGCAGGACGCCCAGCCCGAGTCCGCCGGCGAAGGCGAGCGGCACGGACGCGAACCGCCCGATGACCGCGGCCGTCGCCGACACGAAGAGGAAGAGCGTGAAGTCGTGCGCGGACAGCCCCAGCAGCGGGGTGGCCAGCACGCCCGCCAGCCCGGCCAGCCCCGACGCGATCATCCACGCCACCGACGACAGCCGGTCGGCACTGATCCCGCGCAGCTCGGTCAGCGAGCGGTTGTCGACGGCCGCCCGCAAGCGCAGTCCCAGCCTGGTGTGCCGCATCAGCACCCACAGGACCACCGCCACCACCGCCGTCACCGTCCAGGTGATCAGCTGGTCGGAGTCGACGCCGACCCCGTCGGCGAGCTGCCAGGACGTCGCGGGGCTCGGACCCACCCCCGGCAGCCCGAACTGGTTCTCGGCGGGCTTCACGGGCGCGCCCGCGTCGGAGAGCAGCTCCACCGCCCACAGCCCGGCGGCGGGCAGGGCCACCAGCAGTCCGATGGTGGCCACGATCTGCGCCGTCTCGCCGACCCGCGCGAGCCGTCGGAACATCAGCCGGTCCAGCGCCCATCCGAGGCCGGGGGCCAGTACGAACACCACCAGCAGCGCCGAGGGCACTGCGGGCAGGCCCAGGCCCGAGTGCACCTCGTAGAAGGTCAGGGCGCACAGGTAGGCGGTGGCCCCGTGCGCGAAGTTGAAGAGCCCCGACGCCGAGTACGACAGCACCAGCCCCGTGGCGAGCAGGGCGTACAGGGCCCCGGAGACCAGGCCGGTCAGTACGAAGACGAGCAGATCACCCATGGCCTTGCCCCCGCCCCTACTTGAAGGGGACGGGCTCGTGGCACTTGAACGGCACGGAGACCTCGTACGCGCCGTTCTTCAGCTGTACGAGCGCTCCGCAGCCGAAGCTGTCCTTCTGGCCCTTGGGCTCGACCCGGTCGCCGACGAGCGTGCCCTTGTCGGAGAAGCCCTGCGCGGCGGCCTGGAAGGATTCGACGGTCAGGTCCTTGCCGGCCTTCTTCGCGATGGACACGAACAGGTCGGCCGACATGTAGCCGGTCAGCATGTGCATGTTGAGCGGCACGTCCTGACCGCCCGCCGCGGCCTTGATGTCGGCCTTGAACTGCGCCATCTGCGGGTCGGTCGACTCGAACGGCTGGAACTGGAGCAGGACGTGCACCCCGTCGAGGGCCTGCTTGGTGGCGTCCTTGGCGAGCAGACCGGGGTCGTAGTCGGTCGGGTCGGACAGCACGCCCTTGTACCCGGCGCGCTTGAGGGCGGTGAACAGCCCGATGTTGTTGGGGGTCTGCATGACGGAGACGACGGCGTCCGGCGCCTTGCCGCCCTCGCCCTCCAGGATGTCCTTCACGTACGCCGACCAGTCGCTCGGCACGGCCGTCGAGGGCACGGAGGCCTTGGCGTAGGAGACCTTGAACCCGGCGCCGGCGAAGCCCTGCTGGAAGGTGCGGATGCCGAACTTCCCGGCGTCGCTGTCGTTGGCGATGATCGCGACCGACTTGCCCTGGGCGCCGCCGAGGATCTGGCCGATCCCCTCGGGCCAGGTCTGGTTGAGGGTGCCGCCGGGGGAGGGGACCAGGCAGCCGTTGAACCCGTAGATGTACTTGGGCCCGCAGAAGGAGGGCAGGGTGCCCCAGCCGAAGGTGGGGACCTTCTCCTGCTCCAGGAAGTCCGCGCCGGAGAAGGTCACCGAGCTCATGGGCGCGACGGCGAAGACCTTGTCCTGCTGGACGAGTTTGCGGGCGGCGCCGAGGTTCTTCGCCGGGTCCTGTCCGTCGTCCTCCGCCCCGAGGTACTCGATCTTGCGGCCGTTGACCCCGCCCTCGGCGTTGGCTCTCATGTAGCGGGCCTTGGCGCCGAGGTCGGTGTCCTTCTTGCTGTAGCCGCTGGCACTGGTCATCGACACGATGCCGCCGACCTTGATCGACTCTGCGGTCACCCCGCGGCGGTCACCGGCGGCGCCGCTGGACCCGCCCTTGTCGTTGCCGTTGGTGGAGGCGGAATTGCAGGCGGATACGAGCGCGAGGGCCGCTGCCGCGGCGGCCAGGGTGCGGATCGGACGCAACATGTCGGGGATCCCCTCCGGTCGGAATCCCCGCATTCTGTGCGTGACCTGACGGTCCGTCAATATCAATCACAAGGTGAAGTGACGAACCGTCAGGTGGGGTTACAGGCCCCGTGAGGAATGGTGGCGAGGCAGGTCAGGACTCGTAGAGCGCCGCGACTTCCTTCGCGTACGCCTTCTCGATCGCCCGCCGCTTGAGCTTCAACGAGGGCGTCAGCAGCCCCCGCTCCTCCGTGAACTGCCCGGCCAGCACCCGGAAGGTGCGGATCGCCTCCGCCTGGGAGACCAGGGTGTTCGCGGCGACCACCGCCCGCCGGACCTCCGCCGTCAGCTCCGCGTCGCGCACCAGCTCGTCCGCCGGCCGCTGCGGCCGGCCGCGCATCGACAGCCAGTGCGCGATCCCCTCCATGTCCAGGGTGACCAGGGCGGCGATGTACGGCCGGTCGTTGCCCACGAGCACGCACTGCGAGACCAGCGGGTGGGAACGGACCCGCTCCTCCAGCGCGGTCGGTGCCACGCTCTTGCCGTTGGAGGTCACCAGGATCTCCTTCTTGCGCCCGGTGATCGTGAGGTAGCCGTCCCCGTCCAGACGACCCAGGTCCCCCGTGGCCAGCCAGCCGCCGCGCAGCACCTCCTCCGTCGCCTTGGGATCGCCCAGGTACCCGGAGAAGACGTGCCCGCCGTGCAGCCAGATCTCACCGTCGTCCGCGATGTGCACGGTGCTGCCCGGGATCGGCCGGCCGACCGTGCCGTACTTCGTCGCACCGGGGGGATTCGCGGTGGCCGCCGCGCACGACTCCGTCAGGCCGTACCCCTCGAAAACCGTGATCCCCGCGCCGTCGAAGAAGAGCCCGAGGCGGCGCGACATCGCCGACCCGCCCGACATGGCGTGCCGCACCCGGCCGCCCAGCGCCTCGCGGACCTTCCCGTAGACGAGCTTCTCGAAGAGCTGGTGCTCCATCCGCAGCCCGGCCGACGGGCCGGGCCCGGTGCCGAAGGCCTTCTGCTCGCGCGCCTCCGCGTACCGCACGGCCGTTTCCACCGCCCGGTCGAAGGGCCCCGTGCGGCCCTCCGCCTCCGCCTTGCGGCGGGCCGCCGCGAAGACCTTCTCGAAGACGTACGGAACCCCGAGCACGAACGTCGGCCGGAACGCCGCCAGGTCCGGCAGCAGTTCGGCCGCCGCCAGCACCGGCTGGTGCCCCAGCTTGACCCGCGCCCGGACCGCGGCCACCTCCACCATCCGCCCGAAGACGTGCGCCAGCGGAAGGAAGAGCAGCGTCGACGGCTGCTCGCCCTGCCTGGCCTGGAACACGGACTCCCAGCGACTGACCAGCGTGTCGGTCTCGTACATGAAGTTCGCGTGCGTGAGCACGCACCCCTTGGGCCGGCCCGTGGTCCCGGAGGTGTAGATGACGGTGGCGGTCGCATCGGGGGTGACCGCGCGGCGGTGCCGGTGCACCACGTCCTCGGCGACCCCGGCCCCGTCCGCGACGAGTTCCCCGACCGCGCCGGCGTCGAGCTGCCAGAGCCTGCGGAGCATGGGGAGCCCGTCGATGACCGAGCCCACCGTCATCGCCTGGTCCTCGTTCTCCACGACGCAGGCCGTGCACGCGGAGTCGTACAGGATCCACTGCACCTGCTCGGCGGAGGCCGTCGGATAGACGGGGACGGGCTGGGCGCCGACCGCCCACAACGCGAAGTCGAAGAGCGTCCACTCGTACCGGGTACGGGACATGATCGCGACCCGGTCCCCGAACCGCACCCCTTGCGCCAACAGTCCCTTGGCGAGCGCCAGCACTTCGGCGGCCAGCTCCCCGGACGTCACGTCCTGCCAGTTGCCGCCGGTCTTGCGGCCCAGGACCACTCGGTCGGGCTCCTGCCGCGCGTACTGGAACACGACGTCCGCCAGCCCGCCGACGGGCGTGCCCGTGACGACGGGTGGGACGCTGATCTCCTTCAAGCCCCCGCTCCTCTCCGCGCGCCGCGGTGAACGTACCGCTCGGTACAACGGAGGTTGATCACCTCGCGGATACCTCCACAAGACCTCCCCAGACCTGCGGTTACCGCTGCGCGGGGGGTTCTTCCCCCACCCCGCCCCTTCCCGAAACCGGGGCCCCGCCCCCGGGCCCCGCTCCCGGGGGCGGAGCCCCCACGCGGCGGAGCCACATGTTCGGTACGGAGGGGAGGGGCGGGGCGGGGGGAAGGCCCCGTGCAGCGGTGGGCGCGGAGGCGACCGTCAGGCCGGGCGGCTCAGACGGTCGCCTCCGGCGAGGACGGCCGCCGCCAACGCCTCCGCGGCAGCAGAGGCCCGCGCCCCGCGCAGCAGCGCGAAGTCCACCGGCCCGAGCTCCGGCAGCCCGCCGACCCGCACCAGCCCGGGCGGGATCAGCCCCCGCGTGTGGGCCATCACGCCCAGACCGGCCCGGGCCGCCGCGATCAGTCCGCTCAGGCTGCCGCTCGTGCACGCGATCCGCCACGCCCGCCCCTCCCGCTCCAGCACCTCCATCGCTCGGGCCCGGGTGATCCCCGGCGGCGGGAACACGATCAGCGGGACCGGCCGCTCGGGGTCCACCCGCAGCCCCTCCGCCCCGATCCACACCATCCGGTCCCGCCACACGAGCCGCCCCCGCTCGTCCCCGGGCCCGCGCCGCTTGGCCAGCACCAGGTCGAGGCGCCCGGCGTCCAGCCGCTCGTGGAGGGTGCCCGAGAGCTCCACCGACAGCTCCAGGTCGACTTCGGGGTGCTCGTGCCGGAAGCCCTCCAGGATCTCCGGCAGTCGGGTCAGCACGAAGTCCTCCGAGGCCCCGAAGCGCAGCCGCCCCCGCAGTCGCGTCCCGGTGAAGAAGGCCGCGGCCCGCTCGTGGGCCTCCAGGATGGTGCGCGCGAAGCCGAGCATCGCCTCGCCGTCCTCGGTCAGCTCCACGCTGTGCGTGTCCCGGACGAACAGGGGTCGGCCCGTCGCCTCCTCCAGCCGCCGCACGTGCTGACTGACGGTGGACTGCCGCACGCCGAGCCGTCCGGCGGCCTGCGTGAAGCTCAGCGTCTGGGCCACGGTGAGGAAGGTGCGCAACTGGACGGGGTCGTACATACCGCCCAGGCTACGCCGGTCATCACGCTCCACGATGGCAGTGAGCACGGTGTACGGGTTTCCCGATCACCGCTCACCCCCGGAGGATGGAGGCGGGCATCCGCGCGCGCGGACCTGCCGGCCCGGGCGCCCGGCGTGCGGCGCCATCCGAAGCGGCGCCCACCCCGGCACCGCCCACCGGGCAGGGCGCCCGCGCCCACCTGCCCGCCCCGCCCCGCGCCCCCAAGGCAACGGCACCCGCCCCCGACCCCGCCCCGCCGCAAGGCGCCGGCACCCGCCCCGACAGCAAAAGGCACCGCACATGCGCCGCCCGCACCTCCCCGCCTGGCTGCCCCTGGATGCGTACATCCTGGCCCTCCTCGGCACCGTCGGCCTCGCCGCCCTGTTCCCCGCGCGCGGAACGGCCGCCACCGTCGCCGAGGGAGCCTCCACCGCCGCCGTGGCCCTGCTCTTCTTCCTCTACGGCGCCCGCCTCTCCACCCGAGAGGCCCTGGACGGACTGCGTCACTGGCGGCTGCACCTCACCGTGCTCGCCTGCACCTTCGTCCTCTTCCCCCTCCTCGGCCTGGCGGCCCGCGGCCTCGTCCCCACCCTGCTCACGCCCCCGCTCTACAGCGGCCTGCTCTTCCTCTGCCTGGTCCCCTCGACCATCCAGTCCTCCATCGCCTTCACCTCGATCGCCCGGGGCAACGTCCCCGCCGCTATCTGTGCCGGCTCCTTCTCCAGCCTCGCCGGGATCGTGCTCACCCCGGCTCCTGGCCGCCGGCCTGCTCGGCGGGGACGCGGGCGGTTTCTCCCCGGACTCCCTCGTCAAGATCGTCCTCCAGCTTCTGCTGCCCTTCCTCCTCGGCCAGGCGCTGCGCCCCTGGGTCGGCGGGTTCCTCGTACGCAACAAGAAGGTGCTCGGCTACGTCGACCGCGGCTCGATCCTGCTCGTCGTCTACGCGGCCTTCAGCGCGGGCATGGCCGCCGGGATCTGGCACCAGGTCAGCCTCCCGCGCCTCGGCGCCCTGATGGCGGTGGAAGCCGTACTCCTCGCCGTGATGCTCCTCGTCACCTGGTACGGGGCCGCGCGGCTCGGGTTCGGCCGCGCGGACCGCGTCGCCATCCAGTTCGCCGGGTCGAAGAAGAGCCTCGCCGCCGGACTCCCCATGGCCAGCGTCCTGTTCGGTGCCCAGGCGAGCCTCGCGGTGCTCCCGCTGATGCTCTTCCACCAGATGCAGCTGATGGTGTGCGCCGTCCTCGCCCGCCGCCGCGCCCAGGACCCGGAGGAGCCCGGCTCCGGCGCCGACCGTGTGGCGGAGGTCTCCCTCCCGTCCGGACAGCGCACGGGCCAGGCCCGATAACGTTCGGTGGTGACCTGGATACGCCCGCTCGCCGCCCATGCCGAACGCCCCTGCACCCTGGTCGTCTGCCGCGGCTGCTGCTGCGGCGACCCCGGCAAGAACCCCGGTACCGACCACGCCGGACAGCTCGCCAGGCTGCGCGAGGCCGCCGCGGCCTCCGGGGGCCGGCTGGCCGTCCGCACGAGCGACTGCCTCGGCCCCTGCGCCCAGGCCAACGTCATCGTGGTCCAGCCCACCAGCGAGGCCCGTCGCCGCGGGGCGCGCGCGGCCTGGTTCGGCTGGGCCCTGGACGACACCGCCACCGACGAGATCATCGCCTGGGCCGAATCCGGGGGCCCCGGCACCGCCCCGGTCCCGGCCACCCTGGACCTCCACCGCATCGAGCCCCCGGAGCCGGCCCCGGCCCCGAACTCCACCCGCCGCGGCCGGCGCGGCCGCCGCTGAGACGGGCCTTCGGGGCCTGTCTCTCGGATCAGGCCCTACCGGACGATCCGCTCGTCGCCCGCGTAGATGTTCATGTCCGGTCCCCGCAGGAACCCGACGAGCGTCATGCCCGACTCCAGCGCCAGGTCCACGGCGAGGGAAGACGGCGCGGAGACCGCCGCGAGGACCGGTATGCCCGCCATCACGGCCTTCTGGACCAGCTCGAAGGAGGCCCGGCCCGACACCAGCAGGACCGCCCCCGCCAGGGGGAGCCGTCCGGCCTGAAGGGCCCGGCCGATTATCTTGTCCACCGCGTTGTGCCGGCCCACGTCCTCCCGCAGGTCCAGCAACTCGCCCCGCGCCGTGAACAGCCCGGCCGCGTGCAGCCCGCCCGTGCGGTCGAAGACCTTCTGGGCGGCGCGCAGCTCGTCCGGGAGCCCGGCGAGGACCTCCACCGGCACCCGGACCGGATCGGCAGCGGCCCCCGGGAACCGGGTCGCGGTACGGACGGCGTCCAGGCTCGCCTTACCGCACAGGCCGCAGGAGGAGGTGGTGTAGACGTTCCGCTCCAGCGTGATGTCCGGCACCGCGACCCCGGCGGCCAGCTGCACGTTGACCACGTTGTAGGTGTTGGAGCCGTCCTCGGTCGCACCCTCGCAGTAGGTGACGGCCTGGACGTCCGAGGCCGCCCCCAGCACGCCCTCGCTCACGAGGAAACCCACCGCCAGCGCGAAGTCGTCACCCGGCGTCCGCATGGTGATGGCCAGCGGCTTTCCGTTCAGGCGGATCTCCAGGGGCTCCTCGGCCACCAGCGTGTCCGGGCGCACACCCGCCACTCCGCCCCGGATCCGGACGACGCGACGGCGCTCGGTGACCCGTCCCATGGTGATCAGTCCAACCTTCTGTTCCTCGTCCGCAACCGACGGACTCATTGTCCCGGTTCCGCTTCGGGCGCGGCTCCCGGCAGGTGGATCCTCGGGAATCTCCAAAATGCAGCCCCGGAATCCTGTCGGGTCACACGCACACGTACCCATCAGTAGCAGGCAAAGCTGGGTGATCCTGACTTCCGTACGTAGGGGGGACCCCGCCCATGACCGGTTCACGAGTGGTGGCGCTAGGGCACTACCAGCCCGCGAAAGTGCTCACCAACGAGGACCTCGCGGCCATGGTCGACACCACCGACGAGTGGATCCGTTCCCGCGTCGGCATCCGCACCCGCCACGTCGCGGGCCCGGAAGAGCCCGTCGACGAGCTGGCCTTCCAGGCCGCGGGCAAGGCACTGGCCGGCGCCGGCCTGACCCCGGACGACATCGACCTCGTCCTCGTCGCCACCTCCACCGCGATCGACCGCTCGCCCAACATGGCCGCCCGTGTGGCCGCCAAGCTGGGCATGGGCGGCGGCCCCGCCGTGATGGACATCAACGTCGTCTGCTCGGGCTTCACCCACGCCCTGGCCACCGCCGACCACGCCATCCGGGCCGGCTCCGCCACCCGCGCGCTGGTGATCGGGGCGGACAAGATGACCGAGATCACCGACTGGAGCGACCGCACCACCTGCGTGCTCACCGGCGACGGCGCCGGCGCGGCCGTCGTCGAGGCCTGCGACGAGCCCGGCATCGGCCCCGTGCTGTGGGGCTCCGTCCCGGAGATGGGCAACGCCGTCCGCATCGAGGGCTCGCCGCCGGTCTTCGCGCAGGAGGGCCAGTCCGTCTACCGCTGGACCACCAGCCAGCTCCCGCCGCTCGCCCGCAAGGTCTGCGAGAAGGCCGGGATCCTGCCGGAGGACCTGGCCGCGGTCGTCCTGCACCAGGCCAACCTGCGGATCATCGAGCCCCTCGCCGCCAAGATCGGGGCCGTCAACGCCGTCGTCGCCCGCGACGTCGTCGACTCCGGCAACACCTCGGCCGGCAGCATCCCGATGGCCCTGTCCAAGCTGGTCCAGCGCGGAGAGATCCCCTCCGGAGCCCCCGTCCTCCTCTTCGGCTTCGGCGGCAACCTCTCCTACGCGGGCCAGGTCATCCGCTGCCCCTGATCCCGGACGTCCGTACGGCGCGCCCCTCCACGGCCAGCGCGCCGACGAGCACCAGTACGAGCGCCACCAGCTGCCACGCGCCGCCCAGCCGCATCCCGGCGGCGGCCGTGGCCAGGACCGGTACGACGGCCCCGGCGCGGAAGCGGACGGGCCGTATGCCGAGCACCAACCGGAAGGCGACGTCCCCGGCCAGGTAGCAGGCCACCCCGCCCGCGAGGGCGAAGGCCGGGCCCGCGGCGAGGTGCTCCCCGAGGTGCCCGATGCTCTTCTTCACACCCGCCGAGAAGCCGGCGATGCCCAGCAGCATCGGAATGAACGCGTAGTAGTACGCGCGCAGCGCCAACTTGAAACGGCCCTCCGGCGGCGTCCCCGCGAACACCTCTTCGGCCCGGCCCTCGTCGCGCACGAAGTACATCCACCACAGGGCCGCCCCGACGGCGAGCGTCAGGAACGCGCCCGTGACGATCCCGAGGGTCGGCGGCACCGAACCGACACCGATGCCGATCGCGATCACGGACTCGCCGAACACGATGATCAGCAGCAGCCCGTGCCGCTCCACGAAGTGCGGGGCGCTGATCGCACCGTGCCGGTCCCCGTCCCCGTCCTCGGCCCCCGGCCCCCTGGCGGCCAGTCGGCGCACGATGAAGGCCGTCACGAACTGGAGTACCAGCGCCTGCACCCACAGCCCCCACGCGACCGGCCCGTCGAACAGCCCGGCCGCCGTGACCGACAGCGCGGACAGCGCGTTCGGCAGCGCGAACCAGACCACCCCGCGCCCGTGGGCCTCCGTGAACAGCGCGGCGTGCACCAGCACGACCATCAGATAGCCCAGCCCGAAGGCCACACCACCGTCCCCGAACGCGGTCGGCACGGCCAGCGCGCAGACCAGGAACGCCCCCATGGCCAGCAGGAGCAGCACCCTGCGCACGGGCCGGTCCGGCGGTACCTGGTTGGTCAGGTAGGCGTAGCCCCCGTACATCCAGAACAACACCGTGAAGATCAGCAGCACCTGGCCCGCGCTCCGCAGGCCGATGTCGTCCGCCAGCAGCACCGTCAGCTGGGTGATCGTGAAGACGAAGACGAGGTCGAAGAAGAGCTCCAACGTACTGACGCGGTGCTCGGTTTGCTGCTCGCTTCGGTGCTCGGTTTCCATGCGCGGCTCCCCCCGGATGTGTGCGCCCACATCCGACCGCCCGGGGCACCCCGCTGTCCACCCGATCTCGGCATCCGGGAGCCGCTCTCCGCATGCCCGCAGGTCAGCACGGCGTGGCGGAACACGGGCCGCGCGGATAAGTGGTCCGAGCCCCCTCAATCCTTTGCTATTGTTGTCCATGTCGCCGCGGGAAACCGGGGCGGTCACCTGGTCCGGGTGGCGGAATGGCAGACGCGCTAGCTTGAGGTGCTAGTGCCCTTTATCGGGCGTGGGGGTTCAAGTCCCCCCTCGGACACAAAAAGAAGAACCCCACTCCGGTGGGGTTCTTCTGCGTTTGCGGACGGTTCTCCCGTCCGGGTACGTCCCTCAGGTGCGCAGCACCACCAGACCGCCCGGTGTCGTCAGGCTCCCCGGGGCGACCGGGGTGAAGGTGTGGGGGAGGGCCAGGTCGGGCCCGCCGGTCGCGGCGGCGTCGAAGAGGTACGCCGCGCCGGCTTCGGAGTCACTGACCAGGTGGGGGCCGTCGGCCGGAGCGGAGGCGCCCGTCAGCGGGGTCCGGAACAGCCGCCGCAGATGGCGCAGGGTCTCCGCGGTGACCGGGGCCTTCGCCTGCCGGGGCGGCGCCGGGCCCGGATCCCCGGAAGTCGCGGGGGCGTCCGGCGGGATCGCCCCCGACAGGAGGAGCGCCAACAGGACCGGGACGGCCTTGCGGCGAAGGGCTTCGGTGGCCGGGCGCAGCCGATGGGCGTGGGTCGCGGGCAGGGAGAGCGCGAGGCTCCCGGCGGCGTCGCCGGTGGCGATCGGGACAGCCGAGCAGACGACCCCCGGAGCGTATTCGCGCAGGTCGAAGACGGGCGCACCGGGAGCGACCGCGTCCAGGGCGGTGAACAGGGCCCGGCTGTCGGTGATCGTCCGCGCGGTGAGCCGGGCCGGCCGGTGGCGGGCCACGTGGTCGGCCCGCCGGTCGTGGTCGAGCTGGGTCAGCAGACACTTGCCGACCGCGCTGGCGTGCGCGGCGTCCCGGAAGTCCACCCACTCCCGCACCGGCGGGGCCCCCGGCCCGTCCGCCATCTGCGTGATGCGGACCTCGCCCCCGGCGTAGCGGCTCAGGTAGACGGCGGCGCCCGCGCTGTCCCGGGCCAGGGCCAGGGTCCGCTGGAGCTGGCCCGCCAGGCCGTGGCCGCCGGGAGCCGCGAGCCGGTCGAGGGCGGGCCCGCGCCCGTACACCCCCGCGCCGGGCCGGTACGCGTACTCCTCCTCGCACAGCATGGACAGCAGTCGGCGCAGCTCGGCCTCGGCCAGACCGGTCTCCCGCCCCAGCTGGGCGGTCCGCACACCGAGCGGATGCCGTTCGAGGACCCGTACGACGGCCAGCGCGCGCCGTGCCTCCGCCAGGGCCTCGCCGGCCCCCGCCTGGACCACCGTGCTGCGCGCGGCGGCCGTCAGCGCCGGGTGGCGCAGCGGACCGACGGCCGACCGGGAGGCGGCCGGAGCCGCGGCCCCGGCGGGCTCCGTCACCGTGACGAGGGGCACCGGCAGCAGCGGCCGGAATGCGGCCAGCACCCCCGACAGCCCGGGCTTCGGCAGCGGCACCGGCCCCAGATCGGGGTCGTCGAGCTGCTCCACGTACCGCAGTACGGCGGCCTGCGCGCACAGCCGCACCTCCCGCAGGTCCCGGCGGCCGCCCGGCCGGAAGCCCCGCCGGCCCAGCTCGCGCGCCCAGTGCCGGGCGTCGTGGTGCTCGCCGCGCCGGGAGTGGTCGAGGAAGAGGCAGTAGGCGGCGGCCGTGGTCCGCGCGCTGCCCCAGCCGGCGGCGAACTGCCACCAGAAGAGGGCGCCCTCGCGCAGCCCCGCCAGGTGCAGCACGCAGCCGAAGACGGTGGCACCGGCCAGGTCGGTGCGCCCGCCCATGACGAAGGAGTCCAGCTGCCGGGCGGCCTTGGGCGCGCACACGGCGGCCAGACAGGCGGCCTTGAGGTCGCGCCGGGCCCGTTCGGCGTCCAGCGGACAGTCCCGCGTGGGGTCGCTCCACCCGAAGGCGGCGCGGCGCCGGGCGCGGTGTCCGGGGACGGGGGTGTGCGGGGTGGCGCGCAGCAGCCGGGCCTCGGCCGCGCCGAGGTCGTAGTGCGGGTAGCGGTCCCGGACGCCCGCCCGGGCCAGGAAGCGGGCCAGGGCGCGGGTGGCCTCGTCGCCGCCCCGCCCGTCGCGTGGGTCCCGCCCGTCGCGTGGGTCCCGCCCGTCGCGTGGGTCCCGCGCGTTCCGCGGGTCGTGAGGGTCCTGGGGGTCCTGCCGTTCGTTTCGCTTCATGATCCGGCTGATTCCGCGGAGTCGGCGCCGGCGGGACGGCCGGCCGGATCCGCTGACGTGTCGAGCAGGCGGGCGAGCCGCCGGTGGGCCTGCCCGAGGTAGGAGCGGACGGTGGCCTCGTCCACGCCCATCACGGAGGCGGCCTCGCCGGGCGAGCACCGCAGGCCGTACCGCAGGAGCACGGCGTCGCGCTGGCGCTCGGCCAGCCGGGAGACCGCGGAGTAGAAGCGGATGGTGTCGGTCAGCACCTCGTACCGATCGGCCTGCGCCTCCTTGAGCGCCGCCTCGAAGGCGCTGATGTCCATCGGCTCCGGACGCCGCCGCCAGGGGTTGAGGAGGTGCTGCCGGCCGACTATGCACTGTTTGAGGACGGTCCAGGCGTAGGCGTCGAGGCGGTCCATGTGGAGCATCCGGAGCCACTCGCCCATGATCGAGTCGAAGGCGGCGTCCACCGCTTCCTCCGCCGCCGCGTCCGATCCCAGCTGCAGGTACGCGAAACGCATGTACGCGGGCCGCCTGTTCGCGTGGAACGCCCAGTACGAGACGCGCGCAGCCGGATCCCACTGGCTCATGGGTGTCGGCCGTCGCCGTCGGCTCGGCAGTCCCACGGCCCCACCGGACTCCTCCGGTCCGCCATCGCTCACCGTTCCACCTCATCCCCTGTGCGGGAACAGGAAATCAGCGCGGGCGCACTCAGGGGGCGCAGAGCGGAAACCTGGAAATATTACGTTCGGTGATGATCGTGTCGTGATCGAAGTCGATCGCGCGGGTGCTCCGCGGGACGCTTGCGCACATGCCCCTCACTCGTCCCTGCCCGTCGCCGGGGACCCGGCCGCCTGTAGCATGGGCCCCCTATCCGGATCGTCACGTCACGTAGCACCGCACGTACCGTACAAATGAAATGGAGCATCCGAGGATGGCTCGACACCTGGTCACCAGCGCGCTTCCCTACATCAACGGGATCAAGCACCTGGGCAACATGGTCGGGTCGATGCTTCCGGCGGATGTGTACTCCCGGTACCTCCGCCAGCGCGGCCACGACGTCCTGTACATCTGCGCCACCGACGAGCACGGCACCCCGGCCGAGCTCGCCGCCAAGGAGGCCGGCCTCTCGGTCGCCGAGTTCTGCGCGCAGGCCCACGACGCCCAGAAGGCGGTCTACGACGGCTTCGAGCTGTCCTTCGACTACTTCGGCCGCAGCTCCTCCGCGCAGAACCGCGAGATCACCCAGCACTTCGCGCGCAGGCTCCAGGAGAACGGCTTCATCGAGGAGCGCGCGATCCGGCAGGTCTACTCGCCGGTCGACGGCCGCTTCCTGCCGGACCGCTACGTCGAGGGCACCTGCCCGCACTGCGGCTACGACAAGGCCCGCGGCGACCAGTGCGAGAACTGCACCCGCGTCCTGGACCCCACGGACCTGATCGAGCCCCGCTCGGCCATCTCCGGCTCCACCGAGCTCGAGGTCCGCGAGACCAAGCACCTCTTCCTGCTGCAGTCCAAGCTCCAGCACGAGGTCGAGGCATGGGTCTCGGAGCACGAGGAGGAGTGGCCGCAGCTCGCCTCCTCCATCGCCCGCAAGTGGCTGACCGAGGGCCTGCACGACCGCGCCATCACCCGCGACCTCGACTGGGGCGTCCCGGTCCCGGCCGACACCTGGCCGGAGCTCGCCGCCGAGGGCAAGGTCTTCTACGTGTGGTTCGACGCGCCGATCGAGTACATCGGCTCGACGAAGGAGTGGGCCGACCTCGACCCGGCCGGCCGCGACTACAAGTCGTGGTGGTACGAGGCCGAGGACGTCCGCTACACCCAGTTCATGGCCAAGGACAACGTCCCGTTCCACACGGTGATGTTCCCCGCCACCGAGCTGGCCACCCGCGAGCCGTGGAAGAAGGTCGACTACGTCAAGGCCTTCAACTGGCTGACGTACTACGGCGGCAAGTTCTCCACCTCGCAGAAGCGCGGCGTCTTCACCGACCAGGCGCTGGAGATCCTGCCCGCCGACTTCTGGCGCTACTTCCTCATCGCCAACGCGCCCGAGTCCGACGACTCGTCCTTCACGTGGGAGCACTTCGCCGCCACGGTCAACAAGGACCTCGGCGGCACCCTCGGCAACTTCGTCAACCGCGTGCTCACCTTCTCCCGAAAGAAGTTCGGCGACGAGGTCCCCGCCGGCAGCCCGGCGGGCGAGGCGGAGGCGAAGCTCGGCGAGCAGATCGCCGAGCTGCTGGCCGAGTACGAGGGCCACATGGATGCGCTCCAGTACCGCAAGGCCGCGGCCGCGCTGCGCGCCCTGTGGTCGGCGGGCAACGCGTACCTGGACGAGAAGGCCCCCTGGCTGGAGGTCAAGACCGACCTGGAGGCCGCCGCGCTCACCCTGCGCACCGCGATGAACCTCATCCACCTGTACTCGGTGGTCTCCGAGCCCTTCATCCCGGCCTCGGCCCGCGCCATGCGCTCTTCCTTCGCACTGGCCGACGACACCGCCACCTGGATCACCCCGGAGCAGGCCAAGGCCCTGGACGCGGTCCCGGCCGGAACCCCGTTCACGGTGCCGCCGGTGCTCTTCGCACGGGTGACCGAGGAGGACCTGGAGTCCTACCGCGAGCGGTTCGGCGGCTCCCCGGAGGCCTGAGCCCCCGGCGCACGCACGACGCACCGCGCAAGCGTGAGGGCGCGCCCCCTCCCGGCCACGGCCGGGAGGGGGCGCGCCCCTTTCGCGTGCCCGCACGGGCGGGCGTCAGCGAGCGTTCTCGTACCGGCCCACCTTGTCGGAGACCGCGCGCTGCAACGGCTGCATGAGGTCGACCAGTTGCCGGTAGTCGGCGACCCGGCCGTCGGACCACTGGCCCAGCGCGACCACCATCGCCCGGCCTTCGCCCGTGAAGGACTGCACCATGCCGCTGTCGGGAGCCAGGGTCGGCAGGCCGGATCCGCGCGGCGGGGCCTGCGCGCCCACCTGGTAGTCGTCGAAGGCCATCGCCAGCTCGGTCACCAGCCTCAGCGTGTCCTGGGGGTCCTTCATGGTGAAGACGGCCAGGTTGTACTGGTTGTTCCGGGCGTCCTTGTAGAGCGCGATCTGCTCGCCCACGCAGCCCTTGCTCTCCTTGATCATGGCGATCAGGCGGGGACCGACCGAGTCCGCCTCCGTACAGGTCTGCAGTACGACCGAACCGACCCGGGTGAAAGTGCCTCCGGAGCCGTCCGGGACCTGGGCCGGGAAGGCGTCCGCCAACGGGACCATCGGCCGGGCGGCGGCGCCGGCGGCCGGAGACGCCGAGGAGGTGGGCGAGGGCGACGCCGAGGGCGCGGCGGTGGCGTCGTTCCCGGACGGCGACGAGCTCAGCGTGATCTTCAGCGCGACGACGGCGGCCGCCGCGAGCAGGGCCAGAGCGAGCTGCGGGCCCGGCCCGAATCGCCGGGGCCCCACCCGCTTGCCGGGCCCGGGCCGCGCGGCGGGTTCGCGTATCGAGGCGGCCTGGACGAACGCCTCGTTGAGGGGCACGTTCCACTTGTCCTCGTCCGGACCGTCCTGACCGCCCTGACCTGCCGGTATCCCATCGTTCTTTCGCATGGTGCGACCCTAATGATCAACGCCCTCCAGCTGAACCGGGGAAGGTCACATCCCCATCACTATGCGGACGGAGTCGCTCCGCGAGCGCGAGGGCGAGGGCGAAGGCGAGGGCGAGCGCGAGGGCGAAGGCGAGGGCGAGCGCGCGCCGCGAGCGCGCGGGCGCCGGGGCGGGCCCGGCGCCGGCCTCACGGACCGTCACATCGCCGCCCCCACCGCGACGAACCCGCAGATCAGTACGAAGAGGACGGCGAGCAGCGGCCAGACGAAGCGCAGGTACTTGTCGTAGCCGACCTTGGCGAGGGCCACACCGCCGATGATCACGGCGCTGGTGGGGACCCACAGGTTCATCCAGCCGCTGGCCGACTGCCACGCCGTGACCACCAACGCCCGCGAGACGCCCGCGAAGTCGGCGAGCGGGGCAAGGATCGGCATGGCGAGGGTGGCGTGGCCGGACGTGGAGGGGATCAGGAAGGCCAGCGGCAGGTTGACGAGGAACACGCTCACCGCGAAGACGCCCGACGAGGTCCCCTTCACCACGCCCTCGATGGAGTGCAACACGGTGTCCGTGATCTTCGAGTTGTTCATGATGACGGTGACCCCGCGCGCCAACATGATCACCAGGGCGGGGGAGATGAAGTCGGCCGCGCCCTGGATGATCGTGGAGCTGAGCTTCGCCTCTCCCATCCGTGCCACCAGCCCCACCAGCACCGCCGCGACCAGGAAGAGCGCCGAGAGCTCGGCGAAGGACCAGTCCAGCTCCCAGGAGTACGGGGCCGCGTCCGCCTCGCCCGTCAGCGCACTGGCCCAGGGCACCACCGAGAAGATCATGAAGCCGAAGACCAGCACCACCACGGCCAGCACCGCCTTGTGCAGGCGGGTCAGTTCCGGTTCCTCCTCCGCGTTCGCCGCGGTCCGCTGTTCCCGATCGCCGGGCAGGAAACCGCACACGGATTTCGACGGGTCCCTCTGGACGCGTCGCGCGTATCGGATGACGTAGAGGACCGTCACGGTGGTCAGCACCACCCACATCACGAAGCGCAGCACGATCCCGTCGCCCAGCGAGATGCCGGCGGCCGAGGAGGCCACGCCGGTCGCGAACGGGTTCACGGTGGAGCACAGGACGCCGATGCCCGCGCCCAGGATCGCCGCGCCCACGGCGACCATCCGGTCGTAGCCGAGCGCGAGCATCATCGGCACCAGCAACCCGTAGAAGCCGAGGGTCTCCTCCGCGAAGCCCTCCACCGTGCCGAGCACCGAGAAGACCACCATCACGGCGGCGATCAGCAGGGCGCCGCGGTCGCGCAGCCGGTGGGCCAGGCGGGCGATGCCGCGGTCGAGGGCGCCGGTGGCGAAGACGACCGTGATGAAGGCGCCGATGGCGAGGACGAAGAGGAACACCCCCGCGCTGCCGTACAGGTGGCCGGCGAACGTCGGGCCGACCTCGCCCGTCTTCGGGTCCTGGATGCCGTACAGGCCGTTGACGGGGGAGAGGAAGAGGTCCTTCAGGCGTTCGGTGAAGCTCTGCGTCCCGGCGACCCGGTGGTAGGTGCCGGAGACGGGCGAGCCGTCGGCGTCGCGGTCGTACAGCCCGGCCGGGACGAGGAAGGCCAGCAGCCAGACCGCCACGGTGACGATGGCCAGGATCGTCAGAGCGCTCGGGAAGGCGAACTTCTTCGCCGGGGGCGGCGGTTCGGATTCGGGCGGGGTCCGAGGCGGCGCCGTGCTCACCGCGCGCCGCCCGCCGCCCGGTGGTCCGCCGCGTACTCCCGTACGAACGCGGCCATCGCCACGACCGTGTTGCGCAGCTCGGAGAGGAGCACGCGTTCGTTGGGGGCGTGCAGGTTGCACATGCTGTCCTGTGCGCCGAACAGCAGCACCTCGGCGCCCGGCGCCGCCTTCGAGAGACCGTTCACCAGGGGGATGGAGCCGCCCGTCGCCACGTACGAGGCCTCCGTGCCCCAGGCCTCCTTGAGCGCGGTGAGCGCCGCGCGGTACGCGGGACCGCCCGTGCGGGCCTCGAAGCCGGGGCCCGTGTCGCCCGGGGTGACCTTGAGCGTGACGCCGAACGGGCGCTGCGCGCGCAGGTGGGCCACCAGCGCGGCCCGTGCCTCGATCGGATCCTGGTGCGGGTGGAAGCGCAGGTTCAGCTTGGCCCGGGCGTACGGGACCACCGCCGAGGCGGCGTGCTCCACGGACGGCGCGTCGAGACCGATGACGGTGATGGCCGGACCGCTCCAGAGCCGTTCGCCGAGGGAGCCGGTGCCGATGAGGGGGACGTCGTCCAGGACGGCGGCGAGCTCGCGGAACTCCTCCTCGGTGTAGGTGGTCCCGTCCCAGGGATCGCGGCGCAGGACCGGCACGGCCACGTCGCCGTTCGCGTCGTGCAGGGTGGCGAGGGCCCGCAGCAGCACCAGCAGCGCGTCGGGGGCGGCGCCGCCGAACTCCCCGCTGTGGCGCGGCTCGGCGAGGGTGCGCACCTCGACCGTCACCTCGCAGGCTCCGCGCAGGCCGGTGGTCAGCGTGGGGGTGCCCGGGCGCAGGTTGCCGAGGTCGGCGATGACCATGGCGTCGCAGGCGAAGCGCCCCGGGTCGGAGGGAGGGTAGTCGTCGAAGGCGCTGCCGTACTCCTCCTGACCTTCGATCACCAGCTTGATCCCGACGGGCGGACGGCCGCCGTACAGGCGCAGCATCCCGAGCAGGGCGATCACGTTCGACTTGTCGTCGGCGATGCCGCGGGCCCGCAGGCCGCCGGAGACGGGGGTGGGCTCGAAGGGCGGGGAGAGCCAGAGGGTGGGGGCGCCGGGCGGCTGGACGTCGTAGTGCGCGTAGAGCAGGACGGTGGGCGCACCGGGCTCCGGGGGCGGGATCTCGCCGTAGATCACCGGGGCCGTGTCGGGGAGGTCGATCCGCTCGATGGTGGGCACCCCGGCCTCGCGCAGCAGGGAGGCGATCAGGTCGTGCGCCTCCTCCACCGGCTCCGGGTCGTAGCCGGGGAAGGCGATGGAGGGTATCGCCGCCAGCCGTTCGAGGTCGGCCCGCAGGTCGTCCATCAGGGCGTCGGCCCGGGATTCCAGGGATTCCATGCTCCGAGCATGGGGCGGGGTGCGGGAGGGTGCCGTGGCGTACTGGTCCGGACGAGTGAGCGAAATCGGGGAGCGGCGGGGGTGCGCGGGGGCGGCGGCCTACGCCTCGCACGGCCCCGGACCGGTGGTCACCCGTTCGGCGCTCACGACCGGCCGGGCCGCGGAGTCGGCGGGCAGCAGACAGTCCTCGAGGAAGCCGAGACAGCGCAGGTGGTAGGAGCGGGCCGCGTATCCCAGGCTGATGTTGTGGCCCGCGCCGGGCTGCCGGTCCAGGCACAGCCGGGGCGCCGCGGACAGCCGTGAACGCAGCTCCGCGAGGGCCTCCGGGTCGTGCCGCCACCAGGTCTCGTGCTCGGCGAAGGTGAAGCGCACGGGCACGCGGACGTGGCCCGCGACGTCCTTGAACAGCACCGGCCAGCGGCCCATGTCCGCCTGTTCCCGGGCCGGGACGGGGGCGATGATCGAGCCGCTCGTGACGAAGGTGGTCGGCGGGTAGAGGTTCAGCGGCCCCCAGCTCCGCCTGCCCCCGCGGGCGGCCTCGGCGCCCGAGGGCGCGTCCGGCGCGTACCGGTGGCCGCAGCCGGAGACCTCCACGCCGAGCAGGTCGGGCGTGGCGTGGCGGGCCGCCGTGAGCAGGGCGACCTTCCCGCCGAAGGAGTGGGCCAGCAGGAAGACCCCCGCACCCGTGCGGAAGCGGGAGCGGTAGTCGTGCAGCGCCGCGGCGAGGGTGGCCGCCTGCTCGGTGAGCCCCTGCCCCTCGGGGAGCGGGCCGGTGGACTGCCCGTATCCGGGCCGGTCGACGGCCAGCACGGTGAAGCCGAGCCGGGCCCCCAGGGTGAGCAGGGAGAGGTCGGGCAGGGCCTGGCCGTCGAAGTAGCCCGCGCTCATGCCGGCCCCGTGCACGGCGACCACGGTGGCCCGCGGGGCGCCGTCCCCCGTCCGGGCCTCGCAGAGAAGAGCGGACAGCCGGATGCCCGCGGCGTCCAGGCTGATCCGGCGCACTCCCCTGGACGGGCCGGCGGGTGCGGGGGTCATGGCGCCGTCGCCTTGCTGAGCGCCTTGCGGCGTGCGGCGGGGGTGAAGGGGTCCGTGTCCACGGGGATCATCCTGGGCTCGGATTTTCGCGTCCGTCGGTTGGCGCGCCGAACGGGCGGGCCCGGGCCCGGGAAGCGGTGGGCCGGGGCGGGCGGGGATCTTGGCCGTCACTTCCGGTTCTTGCCTGACCCGCGCCGCCCCGGCACCGCACCTCGGCGCCTCGGCGGAGCACCCGAGTACGTCCAGTACGAGGGCGCCCCGCCGAGGCGCCGATGCGCGGCACCGGACGACGCGGGACTGACCGGCAAGATCCGAAAGAGACGACCCGGGGCCGTCCGGCGCGTATCGAACCCCCGCCGTGATCGTTTCTTCAGACGTAACCCCTACATCTGCTGCGGAACTCGGGAGGACGCGCGGTGACCGCTTGGCAGTACTTCGCCGGGGCCGGTCTGGTGGCGGTGCTCTGCCCCCTGCACGGCCATGTGGCGGTCGCGGGCGACGGCGACGGGCGCGGCGCCCGGGTCGACGTGTGCGTACCCGGCGGCAAGCCCGGGCGGCCCGTCGTACGGCCTTCCGTGACGCCACCGGTACGGGTACCCCTGCCCGGGGTCGACCGGCCGACCGTGCACCACCCGGGGGCGGGCCCCGCCCCGGCGGGATCGCCCCGAGCGGCGGACCCGGGTCGCCCGGCGCCCGCCGTGCCCGCGGCTGAGGCAGGGCCGGGGGACGCGAAGCCGCGGCCACCCGCGCCGGAGCCCGCGCCGGCAGCGGGTGACGCCCCGGAGGACGCGGCCGCTCCGGCTCCGGCTCGGGCGAAGGCCGCCGCCGGGCCCGTGAGCGCCTTCCACGTGCGTCCGTACCGCTCGGTGGCGCTGGAGCGGCGCGGGCCGGGCGGGATGTCCACCGTGATGCTCATGGTGGTCGTCACCACCCCGGCCGTACTCGCCGCCGCCGCCCTGCGTCCGCGCTCCAAGAGCCGCGGCTGACCGGCGCCGCGGCCGCGCACCCCGTCAACCCCACCCATCCCACCCACACCACGGGAGAACCCACGTGTCCGAATGGCTGGTCCTGGCCGTCGCCATGGCGCTCGTCTGCGCCCTCGTCCTCGCCATCACCCTGATCCGGCACCGCCGGGCCGCGGCGGACGAGGACACCAGCGAAACCCCCGACGTCATCGAGTACATGACGATGATGGTGGGCGTGGTCTACGCGATCGTGCTGGGCCTGGCCATCGCGGGCGTCTGGGAGGCGCGCGGCGCCGCCGAGGACAGCGTCCGCCGGGAAGCGCAGGCCCTGTACGAGGTCACCCAGCGCGCCGACGTCTACCCGGCCGCCGTACGCGACCGGATCCGCGGCGAGGTCGACGCGTACGTCACCCACACCGTCGCCGTGGACTGGCCGCGGCTGACCTCGGGCGAGGCGGCCTCCGCCGAGGGCGCCCGGCTGCTGGGCAAGCTGCGCAGCGACGTCACGCACCAGAGCCCGGGCACCGAACTCCAGGCGCAGGCCTACCAGCCGCTGCTGGACCAGATCGCCACCGCCGACGACGCCCGCCACGCGCGGACGCAGAGCTCGGAGTCCACGCTGCCGAGCGTGGTGTGGTTCGGGCTGCTGGTGGGCGGGGTGGTCACCGTGGGCCTGATCTTCACCCTGCAGATCAGGCGCTCGGGGCGGGAGCTGCTGCTGGCCGGGCTGTTCAGTGCGCTGATCGTGTTCCTGCTGTTCATGGTGTGGAGCTTCGACGCGCCGTTCGGGCGGGACGGGATCGACTCGGCCGCGCCCTTCCAGGACCTGTTCCCGGCGATGGCGATCGCCGACGCCGGGTGACGCGGCCGGACTTCAGAAGGGCCTGCTCCGGGAGAGGGCCGCGCGCTGCCTGACCGCCTGGACCACCGGCGAGTGCCGCAGGGCGTGCGAGATCCGCAGCAGGTCGCGCGGCCCTTCGACCGCGTTCTCCTCGCCGGCCTCGATGACCCGGCCCTCGGGATCCGCGGAGCGGGCCTGCACGGCGGCCGCGACCATCGCGGCGTCGGCGACCGTGCGGGCGGTCTCCTCGCCGGCCCCCTGCGCGACGGCGTGCTCGTAGGTGTCGTCGCGCAGCCGGCGGTCGAAGTACGGGCCCAGGTGCAGGAACCCGTCGTGGATGTCCGACTCGCGCTGGATCACCCGCAGTTCGGCGGCGGACCACCAGGCCATGTGCACCGCGGGGGAGCCGCTGGGCGCGGAGATCTGCACCTCCTGCCAGAGCCAGCCGAGCCTGCGGTACGTCGTCCAGAAATCCCAGTTGTCCGACAGCTTCTGGCAGACCAGGGGGAGTACGAATCCGATCGCGCTGACCAGCGCTCCGGCCGAGGCCAGCGGCGGGGCGGCGAACGTGCTGAGGTAGTCCAGGTCGTGACCGGTCCAGCGGGCGACGACCGCGGTCATCTTGGTCGCGTCGTAGCTGAGGTTGAACATGTAGCCCGCGACGATGATCATCAGACCCGCCCGCAGCCAACCGCGCACCTGGAGCGACCAGCGCCAGCACATGGCGACCATGACCAGCGCGGCCACGTTGTGCGCCACCAGGTAGAGGGCGATCATCTCGCGGATGTACGGGGTGTTCGCGTAGTAGGTGTCCAGATCGCGCAGCCGCTCGACCGGGGCGTCGCCCAGGGCGAAGAGCACGATCAGGACCACGCTGACGACGCTGTAGCCGAGGATCCACCGCCGCGAGGTGCGGCGGGTCTTCTCGGGCGGGCCGCCCCGCCAGTTGACGACCAGGACCAGGCAGGAGGCGCTGAACCCGGTGATCAGGGAGTACACCAGCGGCGCCGAGAAGTTCGGCACCCCGGTCCAGCGGTTGACCGCCTCGATGGTGGGCGGGGCGGCGAAGGCGAACACGAGGCCCGCCATGGTCAGCAGGGCCACTACCGAACGCAGCAGCGGATCGCGCCAGTTGTGGCGCAAGGCCGGCAGCTTCAAAGCGAGCGCGACCGCCATCGCGATCGCGGGTATGTAGTAGTCCTGGCCTTTCAACGGTCGTTCCTGTGCCCCCGGTAGCCGAGCGAGGCCTCGATCCGGCCCGCCAGGTGGTCGCGCTGTGCCGGGGCGCGGTGACTCGACGATCCGGCCAGCCAGGTGCGGCACCGGCTGCCCAGCAGCAGGCCGAAGGTCTCGGCCTCGGTCTCCTCCCGGACGTCGGCGCGGGTGCGCGCCGCGACGCTGCGGACGGTCTCGCCGATGTCCGCACCGTCGGACAGCAGCCGGGCGGCGACGGCGGCGCCGTCGACGTGGTGGCTGCAGTGACCGGCCTTCATGTGCCACAGCTCGTGCCCGAGGATCACCAACTGGTGGTCGGGTGGGGTGCGTTCCTCGACGACCACGAGATCGCGGTCCGCCATGTCGAGCCACAGGCCGCTGGCCGTCCCCGGCGGGAACGCGGCCATCCGGAACTCCACCGGGCGGCCCCGGTGCCTGCTCATGCCCTCGCACAGGGCGGCGTAGAGGTCCACGGGTTCCACGGGTGCGGTCAGCCGGATGCCGGCCACCAGCTCCCCGCACAACCGCCGCTGCTCTCTGCCTATGCTCACCGTTCTCCCCGTCGGAATGGATCCGGATCAGGACTCAAGGATCAGACCCAGACTGTCGACTGGGTCAGGATTCATTCGGTTTGACGCTCTCGAGGAGCATGTCCAGCCATTCGGTGACCTTGTCCCGGTGCTTGTCGCTGGGCAGTTGGGCGGCCCGCCAGGCGATGCCCCGTACGCCGTGGTTCTGCAGGAGTCTTGCCAGGGGATCGCCCGTCGAAGCGGCCGCGGCCGGTACGGTTTCCCGCGCCCGGCCGGCGAAGTCCTGGAGCAGCTGCTGCTCGGTCCGTTGGAGGGCGTCGGTGAGGGCGTCGGCGTCGTGGGCGGTGAGGAACCCGGCGTGCACGCCGAAGAAGCGCTGGATGGCGTCACAGTGCTCCATGGTGGGCCGCCGGTCGCCGTTGATCAAGGCGCCCGCCTGCTGCCGGGACATGCCCGCGCCGTCGGCGATCTCCTGTTGGGTGTAGCGGCGGCCGTTGGGCTTGACCCGGGTTCGCCGGAGCAGGTCCAGGCGCTGGAGGAAGCGGGCCTGTAGATCGGGTTCGCCGGCCGGTCTGCCGTCGAGCAGGATCCTGATCACGTCCGTGGGCACGCCGGAAGCCTCGGAGAGGCGTCGCAGGTCGAAGACCTGGCTCCGATCGCGGCTCATCTTGGCCGCGAGTTCGGCAACGCGCGCGACGGTGGCCGCCAGGGGTGCGTGGGCCACCGCGACGGGAGCCGGGAAGCCGTCTGTCACCAGTGGTTCTCCTAGATCGCGCGAAGTCGGTTCGGACACGTGGTCGGCTTCTGGAATCTAGCCGTTCCGGCCTCGAAGGGCTAGAACGTGCCACAGCTGTGGCGTGAATGAGCTGTCAAGAGGCTAGAATTGCCACAATAGTTGACACTCGAATGAAGTCGGTAGCAGGATCGCCACACGGAAATGAAGATCCAGACCGTGAGGGAGGGGGAGCTCTCGGTGCCACATCTCGCAGCGGTGGGCCCGTCCGATGGCCTCGCCCGAGCCGGTGAAGAGCGCCTGGCGGCCGATGAGTCCGCACACGGCGCCGTACGGGCGGAGCGACGCAAGGAGATTTTGCGCCAGCGTCGTGAGGAACTGGGCCTGAGCCAGGAGGACCTCGCCGCCCGTCTGCGCATCAGCGTGCGTGCGTACGGGAACTGGGAGCGCGGCCTGGTCAAGGAGTGGACGGACCGCAAACTGCTCGCCCTGGCCGAGGCCCTGGAGATGAGCGAGCGGCAGTGCTTCTGGCTGTTCCGCGTCATGGTCGACCGCGATCCGCCGCCCACGTGGCGGGCCGCGGAGGACAACCGGCTGCCCCAGGACCCGGCGCAGCGCGACTACCTGTGCGACTACGCCGCCCTCATGGAGGCCGTGCCCTATCCGAGCTTCCTGGTGGACCACCGCTGGGACGTAGCGCTCACCAATTCGGCCTTTGACCAGCTCTTCCAGTCCGTACGGCCGCATCCGACGGCCCTGCCGGACGACAACTTCCTGCGCTTCGTGCTGTTCCACCCGGACGCCGCGGGCGTACTGGAGGACCACGAGCCGGCCTGGTGCGTACCGCTGCTCGCGCAGCTGGCCACCGCGCTGGCCGAGGCGCCGGAGGACGAGGGGCTGAGCAGCATCCGCCAGGAGGTGGCCCGCGACCCGTTCATGGAGGCGGCCTACCGCTACGGCGTGCCGCACTGGCTGAGCAAGCGCGGGGCCGAGGCCGCCGAGCAGGACGGGGCGGTGCGGACCGTGCGCCACCCCGACCCGAGCCGGGGCCTCGTGCGCTGCCGGATGGTGGCCGAATCCAGCCGGATGCTGGACGCGATGGGGCTGACCCGGATCACCCTGATCCTGTCGGCGCCGCAGGGAGGATCCCTGGGGCCCGTCCGCGGTGGCGGGCTCGTGCACCAGCAGGGCGCGAGACTGCGCGCCGTGCCGCCGTTGGGGGAGTGACCCGGCGGGGGAGACTGGTGTCCGGCAAGGTCGTGCGCCGGGGTCGGTGCGCCACGGACCCGGTCGGGAATCCGGTGCCGTGTCACCGATCGTGGCACTGATCGTGGCACCGGATCCGGATCGGAGTCGGGATCGGACTTCGGTGCGGGCCGCGGCTGCGGCCGCGGGCCGTGTGCCACGGTCTCGGCCACGAGCAGGGCTTCTTCGGCGAAGGGCGGTAAGGGCGTGCGGCTGACGATCCTCGGCGGGGGCGGCTTCCGCGTACCGCTCGTCTACGGGGCCCTGCTCGGCGACCACGCCGAGGGCCGGGTGTCCCACGTGACCCTGTACGACGAGGATCCGGCGCGGCTCGCCGCCATGGCCCGCGTGCTCGTCGACCAGGCCGCGGCCGCCGGGGTGCCCGACGCCCCCGCCGTCGCGGCGACGGGGGACCTCGACGAAGCCCTGCGCGGAGCCGACTTCGTCTTCTCCGCCATCAGGGTCGGCGGCCTGGAGGGCCGCGCCGCCGACGAGCGGATCGCCCTGGCGGAGGGAGTGCTGGGCCAGGAGACGGTGGGCGCGGGCGGGATCGCGTACGGCCTGCGGACCGTTCCGGTGGCCCGTGAGCTCGCCCGCAGGATCGCCCTCGTCGCCCCCGAGGCGTGGGTCATCAACTTCACCAACCCGGCCGGACTGGTCACCGAGGCGATGGCCGAGGAGCTCGGCTCGCGCGTGATCGGCATCTGCGATTCCCCCGTGGGCCTCGGGCGGCGCATCGCCCGGCTGCTCGGCGCCCGCCCGCAGGAGGCCTGGATCGACTACGTCGGCCTCAACCACCTGGGGTGGGTGCGCGGGCTGCGGATCGGCGGCCGCGACGAACTGCCCCGGCTGCTGGCCGACACCGAGGCCCTGGAGTCCTTCGAGGAGGGCCGGCTCTTCGGGGCCGAGTGGCTGCGCTCGCTCGGCGCGATCCCGAACGAGTACCTGCACTACTACTACTTCAACCGCGACACCGTACGGGCGTACCAGGAGGCCAAGCAGACGCGCGGGGCCTTCCTGCGCGACCAGCAGCGCGGCTTCTACGCCGAGGCCGGCCGGGCCGGGCAGCCGCCCGGGGCGGCCCTCGCCGCCTGGGACCGGACCCGGGCCGAGCGCGAAGCCACGTACATGGCCGAGAACCGTGAGGCGGCCGGCGTCGGCGAGCGCGACGAGAGCGACCTGGAATCCGGCGGGTACGAGAAGGTCGCGCTCGCCCTGATGCGGGCCATCGCCCGCGACGAGCGGGCCACGCTGATCCTGAACGTCCCCAACGGCTCCACGCTCCGCGTCCTCGACGCCGAGGCCGTCATCGAGGTGCCCTGCCTGGTCGACGCCAACGGAGCCCACCCGCTGGGCGTCGAGCAGCTGCCGCTGCACGCGGTGGGGCTGGTGACGGCGGTGAAGGCGGTCGAGCGTGAGGTCTTGGCGGCCGCGGCGAGCGGTTCGCGGGCCGATGCGGTGAAGGCCTTCGCGCTGCACCCGCTCGTGGACTCGGTCGCAGTGGCGCGACGGCTGCTGGACGGCTACGCGGCGGCCCATCCCGGCCTGGCCCACCTGCGCTGACACCGTACTCCCCTCGCCCGTACGGCCGTACGCCGCATGCGTGCGGCCGGGTGCGCTGTGAGAGTGCGAGATGTGACCACAGCCCCCGCAGCGACTTCGGCGTCCCCCGCCCTCGACCGGCGGCGGCGCAACGTCATCTTCGGCACGATCATGCTGGGCGTGCTCCTGGCCGCCCTCGACCAGACGATCGTGGGCAGCGCCCTGCCCACGATCGTGGCGGACCTCGGCGGCGCGGCCCACATGTCGTGGGTGGTCACCTCCTACCTGCTCGCCGAGACCGTGGCGACGGTGCTGGTCGGCAAGTTCGGTGACCTCTTCGGCCGGAAACCGATCTTCCAGATCTCCGCCGTCGTCTTCATCACCGGCTCCTTCCTCTGCGGTCTCGCGAGCAACATGACCCTGCTCATCGTGTGGCGGGGCGTGCAGGGCATCGGGGCGGGCGGCCTCATGGTCACCTCGATGGCGCTGATCGCCGACGTGGTCCCCCTGCGCGAACGCGGCAAGTACCAGGGCGCGATCGGCGCGGTCTTCGGCGTCGCGACGGTGATCGGCCCGCTGCTGGGCGGGTTCTTCACCGACAGCCTGAGCTGGCGCTGGTGCTTCTACGTGAACGTCCCGATCGCCATCCTGGTGGTCATCGCGGCGGCCCGGACGATCCCCACCCTGCGCGCGGCGGCCCGGCCCGTGATCGACTACCTGGGCATCGCGCTCGTCACCGCCGGTGCCAGTGCGCTGATCCTGGCCACGAGCCTGGGCGGGAACGAACTGGCGTGGAGTTCGTCGACGATCATCGGCCTCTTCGCCGGCGGGGTCGTGGCCCTGGTGCTCTTCTGCCTGGTCGAAGCCCGGGCCGCGGAACCGATGCTGCCGATGCGACTGTTCCGCAATCCCGTCTTCGCGGTCTGCTCGGTGCTCAGCTTCGTGGTCGGCTTCGCGATGCTGGGCGCGATGACGTTCCTGCCGACCTATCTGCAGTACGTGGACGGGGATTCGGCCACGGTCTCGGGCGTCCGGACGCTGCCGCTGGTCATCGGCCTGCTGATCTGCTCCGTCTTCAGCGGCAACGTCACCGGCAAGACGGGGCGCTACCGGATCTTCCCGATCGTGGGCAGCGCCGTCATGGCCCTCGGCCTCTACCTGCTGTCCCTGATGGGGCCGGGTACCAACGCCTGGCTGGAATCGCTGTACATGTTCGTCCTCGGCGCCGGCATCGGCCTGTGCATGCAGGTCCTGACGATCGCCGTGCAGAACACCGTCGACTACGCCGACCTCGGCACGGCCACGTCCGGTGTCACCTTCTTCCGCACGCTCGGCAGCAGCTTCGGGACCGCGGTGTTCGGCACGATCTACGCCAACAGCCTGGAGCCCGCGCTCACGGCGGGCGTGGCGCAGGCGGCCCGGGCCACCGGCGGGGACCCGGCTCAGCTCGGCAAGGCGGCGATGAGCCCGGACGGGGTGCACGGACTCGATCCGGCGGCCGCGGGCCCCATCATCGACGCGTACGCGCACGCCCTGCACACGGTGTTCCTGTGGACGGTGCCGGTGGCGCTGGTCGGCTTCGTGGTCTCCCTCTTCCTCAAGCAGGTCCGGCTGCGCGACTCCGCCCGGGCCGCCTCCACGGACATGGGCGAGGGCTTCGCCTCGCCGGCCACGGCCTCGGGGGACTCGGCCAAGCTGCTGGAGCTGGCGGTCGGCAAGCTCGTACGGACCATGGGGCCGGAGGAAGCGCGCGCGATCGTCGACGCCTCCGACACCCGGCTGGACATGGCGGGCGCGTGGGCCGTGATGCAGGTGGACCTGATGACGCGGACGGTCGGTCACGCCGGCCTGGGGCTGATCGCGGGCCGGCGCTCCCTGCCGCCGGAGGTTCTGCTGCCGGTCTTCGAGCGGATGGTCGACGAGGGGTACCTGACGCGGCAGAACGGGTTCTTCTCCCTGACCCCGGCCGGTGAACGGGAGGCCGGGGTCATCTCGGCGGCGTGGGCGGAGTGGCTGAAGGACCGGCTGGAGCAGGACCGCGGGCGGCCGCGGAGCGCCGAACTGCGGGTGGCGGCGGACGCCATCGCGAAGCGGCTGCTGGCGGAGGACCTGGGCGAGGGGAACTTCGCGCCGCGCGTGGTCATGCGGGGGTAGCCGGGCGGGGGCGGTCGGAGGTCCTCGTACGGGGGTCGTCGCGCGGGGTGGTGGACCGGTGGGGTCAGCCGGCGTCGTCCACCCTGGCGAGCGGATAGTCGTACGAGACCGCCTGCGGCAGCGCCTCCAGGTCCGGGCGCCAGGTGCGCAGCACGCCCGCCGACGGTGCGTAGAGGGCGGCGGGGATCGACTCCGGGGCGAACCACTCCCACCGGACGATCTTGTGCGGCTCCGTGACGGCGGGCACGCCCGTCGCCGTGGTGGTGACGGCGGCCGCGGTCAGCCGGGTCACCCCGGACTTCGCGTCGATCCGGACGCCGAGCACACGGATGCCCCCGGGCTCGGCGCGCAGGTCCGTCTCCTCGGCCAGCTCCCGGGCGGCCGCCTGCTCGAAGCCCTCTCCGGGGTCGACCTTCCCGCCGGGCAGCTCCCAGCGGCCGTCATGCGCCTGGCCCAGCAATACCCGGCCGTCCGGGTCCACGACCACGAGCCCGACGCCGACGACGCCGTTGGGCCGGGGCGCGGCGCGTTCGGGGCGCTCGGGCTGCTCGGGGTGCCGGTCGGTGGCGGCGGCGTTCATCGGCGTCCTTCCGGTGGTGTGGTGGGCCGGGCCCGCACGTGCATCCTCTCGCCCTGCGGGCCGAAGAGGCTCAGGAACTCGGCGGGACGCGGCCCCGCGTTGGAAAAGGCGTGGGGCGTGCGCGTGTCGAACTCGGCGGCCTCCCCGGGGCCGAGCACCAGATCGTGCTCGCCGAGCAGCAGCCTCACCTGCCCGGACAGCACGTACAGCCACTCGTAACCCTCGTGGACCTGTAGCTCGGGCTCGGGATCGACCGTCGCGCTCCCGGCGGGCGGCAGGATCGTCTTGTACGCGTGCAGGCCGCCGAAATCGCGGGTCAGCGGCACGTAGGTGCGGCCGTGCCGGACGAAGGGCCGCGGCCGGATCCGGGGGTCCCCGGTCTCCGGCGCGCCGACCAGCTCGTCGAGGGCGACCCGGTGCGCCCGGGCGAGCGGAAGCAGCAGCTCCAGCGTCGGCCGGCGCTGCCCCGACTCCAGCCGGGAAAGCGTGGAGAGCGAGATCCCGGTGGCCTCGCTGAGCTGCGCCAGCGTGGTGCCGCGCTGTTGGCGCAGGGCGCGCAGCCGCGGGCCCACGGCGGTCAGCACGCCCGCGAGTTCCTCGTCCCGTTCGTCGGTGGCCATGTTTCCATTTGCCACTTCGGCAAGGACATTTGTCAAACGTGCATGGCGGGGCGGACGCTCACGGCATGGACGACGCAGAGGGAACGATGGACGACTCGTACGACGTGGTGGTCGTGGGCGGCGGGGCCGCCGGGCTCGCCGGGGCCCTGACCCTGGTCCGGGCCCGCCGCTCGGTCCTCGTCATCGACGCGGGCAGCCCGCGCAACGCCCCCGCCACGCACATGCACGGATACCTCGGCCACGACGGGCGGAGCCCGGCCGAACTGCTGGAACGGGGCCGGGCGGAGGTGACCGGCTACGGCGGGCTGATCCGGCGGGGCACGGCCATCGCCGCGGACCCGCTGTCCGGCGGCGGATTCCTGGTGCGCTGCGGGGACGGCTCCACCGTCCGGGCGCGGCGGCTGCTGGTCACCACCGGGCTGGTGGACGAGCTGCCCGCGGTGGAGGGGCTCGCGGAGCGCTGGGGGCGGGACGTGCTGCACTGCCCGTACTGCCACGGCTGGGAGGTCCGGGACGAGCCCGTCGCGGTGCTGGCCACGGGCCCCGTATCCGTGCACCAGGCGCAGATGTGGCGGCAGTGGAGCGACCGTACGACCCTGCTCGCGCACACCTGGGAGCTCACCGAGGAGGACCGCGAGCTCCTGGCGGCCCTCGGGGTCGCGGTGGTAGAGGGGGAGGTGACCGGCCTCGCGGTCGGCGCGGACGACCGGCTGACCGGGGTGACCCTGGCGGGCGGGGGCGCGGTGGAGTGCCGGGCGCTGGTGGTGGCCCCCCGGTTCACCGCCCGCTCCGGGGTGCTGACCGGCCTGGGACTGCCGATGACCGCCCTGGAGCGGGACGGCCGGGTGATCGGCACGTGCGTGGAGTCGGACGCGGCGACCGGGGCCACCGCACTGTCCGGGGTGTGGGTGGCGGGCAACGTGACGGCGCCGATGGCGCAGGTCGCGGGCGCCGCCGCGCAGGGCGTACAGGCGGCCGTCGCCATCAACGCGGACCTGATCGAGGAACAGGGCCGCCGGGCCGTCGAGGCGTACCGGGCGGCCGGCTGAGCGGGCGGACGTCCGGCCATCGGACGACTGTACGAGTTTCGGCCAGGTCCCGTCCGCGCAGGCTCTGGGCGGTCTGATCGTCGTACCGTTCTTCGGCTCAGGGGGCGCAATGGCACATGTGCTGGTCATCGGCGGAGGCATCGGAGGCCTGGCAACCGCCCTGCTCGCGGCACGGCACGGGCACACCGCCGAACTGTTCGAGCGCGACACCCGGGCCCCGGGCACCGCGCTCGACCGCGACTTCTTCGGCTGGCACCGCCCCTCCGTACCGCAGGCGAGCCAGCCGCACGCGCTGCTCGGCGCCGCTCGGGCCGTCCTGCGCGAGGAACTGCCCGACGTGTACGAGGAGATGCTCCGGCTCGGCGCGCGCGAGCGGCACGAACTGGACTGGTTCGACGTACGTCCCCCCGAGCGCCCCGGCGACGACGACATCGTCATGATCCAGGCCCGCCGGATCCTGCTGGAGAGCGCACTGGCCACCGCCCTGCGCGGTGAGCCGGGCGTCGTCTCGCGGTACGGGGAGCCGGTCACCGGGCTGACCACGGTCCCGGGAATCAGGGTGACGGGGGTGACGACCGGCGAGGGGAGCCACGAAGGGGACCTCGTGGTGGACGCGGGCGGGCGTCGGGGCGGCACCGAACGCTGGCTGGCCGCGGCCGGCTGCCGCCCGGCCGCCGTGGAACGGCACCGCACCGGACTGGCGTACTTCTGCCGCTGGTACCGGCTGCCCGAGGGCATGGAGGAGGGTCCGCGCCGGCCCTGGGCGGTCACCGGCGGGGCCTTCGCGGGGTGCGCCGTCTTCCCCGCCGACAACCGGGTGTTCGCGATCACCCTGTTCGTGCACACCACCGACACCACGCGCTCGGCGCTGCGCGATCCGGCGGTCTTCGAGGCCGCGGCCCGGTCCTTCGCGCCCGGCGAGGCATGGCTGGCACTGGGCGCGCGGCCGCTGTCGGACGTACTGGCCACCGCGAGCCTGGACAACCGGTGGAGCCCGCAGGCCGACGAGCGGGGCCCGGTGGTGAGCGGACTCGTGCCGGTGGGCGACGCGATCACGCACACCAACCCGACGCTCGGGCAGGGCGCTTCGCTCGCGCTGTGGGCGGCCCGCCGAGTGGCCCGTACGGCGCACCAGGACCCGGGATCGGAGCGGTACGCCGCCGACTACCACGACTGGGCGGTGCGCACCCTGAAGCCCTGGTTCGACTTCCAGGTGGTCGCGGACTCGGCCATCGGCGAGCGGTTCGCGACCCGGGCCGTGCGCTCCGGGCCGCCTCGGGAGGTGGCGGCCCTGTTCGAGTGCGCGCTGGAGGATCCGGAGGTGATGCGGGCCCGGGCGAGGGTGCGGCACCTCGCCGAGCCCCCGGAGCGCGCGTACGCCGATCCGAAGATCCGGGCCCGGGTGGCGCGCTGGCTGGAGGTCCGGCCGGACTACGCGCCGAAGCCGGCGGGGCCGGAGCGGGGGGAATGGGAGAAGCTGACGAAGGGCTGAGCGCGGTCCTGCCCGGATCAAGCCCGCTCGGCGGCCTCGGCGGCCTCGGCGGCCTCGGCGGCCCCGGCCGTCCCGGTGGTCCACGGCCAAGCGGCCTCGCGTCCGGCCTCGATGAGGCCGACCATCCGGAACCCGGCGTCCGTCAGGCCCCCGAAGGTGTGCCGGTTCGGGCCCGAGGGGCCGTGGGCGGGCCGGTAGCCGGCCAGGTTCCACGTGTAGACCGGGACGTCGGCCGGGACCGGTTCGGCCGGCCCGCCGCGGCGGGCGCGGCGGTCGGGTCCGGCCGCGGCCTGCTCGTCGGTGACGATCAGGACCCGGTCGTGCTCCCGGTAGTGCTTGCGCACCGCCGTCGTGGTCTCCGTGCCGCCCAGACTGTGGAACCGTTTCAGCACGTCGAGCACCGGCTCGCCCCGCTCGAACGGCACCGTTCGGCTGCCCCAGCCGAACTCCACCAGATCCGCCCGGTCGGCGCGCATGGCCAGCGCGGTGCCGAAAACGGCCGCCGCGTCCGCCCGGGTCAGCTTGGACCGCTCCGAGGCGGTGTCCCAGAACATGGAGTCGGAGCGGTCCACGAGGATCAGGGTCCGGCCGGGCAGGGACGGCACGTTGGCCAGCGAGTGGCCCAGCGCCCGTTCCAGCGCGGCAGCCCAGCGCTGCGACGGCGCGTGCTGATGGGCCGCCAGGTAGCGGAAGGGGAACTGCCGCGACCGGGCGACCTCGGAGGGATCCGAAAGGCGTGCGGCGACGAGGGCGGCGACCTCGTCCGAGACCCCCGCCTCGTCGAAGTTCCGCAGGTTCCGCAGGAGTGCCATCGGCCCCATCGTCGGGATCACGGCCTCCCAGACGGCGGCGTCCATCGGCCCGTGGAGCCGGCCTGCGAGGGCCTCCCAGGTCATGCCCGCCGAGGCCAGGCGCTCGGAGCCGCCCGGCCCGGTCACCACCGCCCGCCACTCGTCCGCGGCCGACGCCGTCAGAGCCCGGTGGGCGGTCAGCATGCGGTCCGAGGCGGGCGGAACCGCCGTCTCCGGGTGGTGGCGGCGGTCCAGGGCGTACCGGAAGAGCGCGCCCTGCCAGGGCTTGTCCGGGTCGGGGGAGGGGTGCACCAGGTTGAGCACGTCGCCGAAGCGGATGGCCTTGGACGCGGTGTCGTACTTGAGCAGGGAGCGGGACGTGTACAGCCGGCGCACGGCGTCGGCGATGCCCCGTTTCACGGGCGTCGGCACCTTCCGCCCGTAGGCCGAGATCCAGTGGGCGAGCAGCTCACCGGGCTCGTCGGCGCGCTGGAGCACCGAGTCGATCACGGACCGGTTGGACGGTCCCGTGGACGCCCCGGCCTCCAGCCGGGCCCGTACGTACACGGCGGCGCCCACCAGGGAGGCGGTGCGCATGTTGCCCTCGCCGCGGAGCCAGCGCAGCAGCCCGGCCGTCCACACCGGGTCCTGGACGGCGAGTTCGGCGACGAGGCGGGAGTACCGGTCGTCGCGCTCGCCACCGCTCTCGTGGAAGGTCTGCTGGGTGACGAAGTTGCCGACCGCGAGGAGGAAGAGCTCCTCGCGCGGCTCCCGGACGAAGCCCGGGCCACCGTTGTGGGTGCGGAGGTCCGTTCGGGCGGGCCGGTGGTGGAGCGCCGGAGCGGGCAAGGAGCGTGCGGCCGCCGAGACGTGCGGGGCCACGAGCATCTCGGACCAGACCTTGGAGACGCGCGGGGTGTGACGAGGCAGTGAATCCCCCGGATTCAAAGGACGGGACGCCCCGGACGAAGCGTGCGACGGGGCGAAGGCGCGCCCGCGCCCACCGAGATCAAAAGGGGCGGCGGCGTCACTTGGTTGTCAGAAGGAAGTAGCCGCAGCCGGGCGCATCGGAGGCGCGGTCGCGCTGCGAACCTACAAGGCCGCCCGGGTCGCACACCACCGATTAAACGCGGGCGGGCATTCGGGCCCGCCCGGGGCGGCCCGACCCGCCGCGGCAGGCCGGGCCGCTGGTACGTCGGCTCAGTGGAACAGCACGGACGCGTCCCCGGCCGCCGTGGTGACCGAGCCCGGGCACAGGAAGCTGCCCGAGGTCTTGGCGGCGGTGAAGGCCCGGTTGACGTACTTCCGGGTCGTCCCGTCGCGGTCCCACACGATGTTCGTCGCCTTGTAGCGGCAGGAGATGAAGCTCTGCCTGCCGGTGATGTCGATCAGATCGGTCCGCGCGGTGCCGGCGGCGTCATCGAAGGTGAAGGCGGGGTTGTTGTTGAGGGTGGCGGCGATGCCGCCGCCGCAGGCCAGATTTCCTCCCGGCGCGTTGATGGTGCCGCGGTCGACGGTGAGGGCCGCGGGGGCGGCCGCGCTCGTGGTCGCGTTGGTCCAGGTGCAGGTGCTGCCGGCGACCACGATCACACCGTCGGCCTTCAGGTCGGCGGCCGAACCGCGTGCGAGGGCGGTGCCGGTACCGGCGAAGACCGCGGCGACCGCCAGCATCGTGATCCCGGCCGTTCCGGTGATGCGCGATAAGCGGGTCCTGTGCGTGAAGTGCCTCATGATTCGCTCCTCCATGCCGTACTGGTGGGGGTGGGCGAGGCGCTGGGCCTCTCAGAGGGTGCGGAGTGCGTGCCGGAGCGTCCCACAGCTGCCATGAACTGTCAGGAGCATGTCAGGCGTTCGCGCGGGATTGGCTGGAATTACCACCCGGTAGGGAATGAGGGGCCAGGCACGGACGTCTAGGCGGAAGCCGGGTCCGGGCCGAGTCCGAGCACCTCGGCCAGGTCGTAGCCGACGACTTCCTCCAACTGGGCGTACGTACAGCTCTCCGGCGCCCGGTCGGGACGCCACCGGCGGAACTGGGCCGTGTGTCGGAAGCGGTCCCCCTCCATGTGGTCGTAGGCCACCTCGACGACCTGCTCCGGGCGCAGCGGCACCCAGGACAGGTCCTTCTTGCCGGTCCAGCGGCTCGTCGCGCCGGGCAGTCGGGCGCTCTCGTGCGCGGACTCCTCGGCCCAGGCGGCCCACGGGTGACCGGTCGGGTCCTCCAGTCGCAGCGGTTCGAGCTCCTCCACCAGTTCGGCGCGGCGCTTCATCGAGAAGGCCGCGCAGACGCCCACGTGCTGGAGCGCGCCTTGGCCGTCGTACAACCCCAACAGCAGCGATCCGATGATCGGACCGCTCTTGTGGAAACGGAAACCCGCGACGACGGCGTCGGCGGTACGTTCGTGCTTGATCTTGAACATGAGGCGGGCATCGGGCCGGTAGGGGAGATCGAGCGGTTTGGCGATCACTCCGTCGAGCCCGGCGCCTTCGAATCGCTCGAACCACTCCTGCGCGAGCGCGGGGTCGGTGGTCGCGGGCGCGAGATGGACGGGGGGCCGGGCGGTGGAAAGGGAATCGGCGAGGGCGGCACGGCGCTCGTTGAGCGGGGTGTCGAGGAGCGCCTCGTCGCCGAGGGCGAGCAGGTCGAAGGCGACGAAGGCGGCGGGGGTCGTCTCGGCGAGCAGTTTCACGCGGGAGGCCGCGGGATGGATCCGCTCCGTCAGCCGGTCGAAGTCGAGACGCCCGCCCTGGATGATCACGATCTCGCCGTCCATGACGCACCGGTCGGGGAGATTGCCCTTCAGGGACGCCGCCAGCTCCGGGAAATACCTCGTCAGGGACTTGCCCGTCCGGCTGCCGATCTCGATCTCGTCGCCGTCGCGATGGACGATCGCCCTGAAGCCGTCCCACTTGGCCTCGTACTGCATGCCGGGCGGGATCCGGGCCACGGACTTGGCGAGCATCGGTTTCACGGGGGGCATCACCGGCAGATCCATGCTGTCGATTCTGCGACGGTACGTCCGGCCCCGCCCGGTATGCGCGACCGGCTGGGCCCGCCTAACGTGGCCCACATGGGTGCTGCCGGTAACGCGATCGAGCTGGAGGCGGGCGGCCGTACGGTCCGCCTGTCCAACCCGGACAAGGTGTACTTCCCGGAGCGGGGCCTCACCAAGAGGAACGTGGCGGAGTACTACCTGTCGGTCGCGGAGGGCATCACGCGCGCCCTGCGCGACAGGCCCACGACCCTGGAGCGCTACCCGGACGGCGTGGAGGGGGAGTCCTTCTTCCAGAAGCGCGCCCCCAAGAACCTGCCCGACTGGATCCCCACCGCCCACATCTCCTTCCCCAGCGGCCGTTCGGCGGACGAGATCTGCCCCACCGAGCCCGCGGCCGTCCTGTGGGCCGCCAACCTTGGCTGCCTCACCTTCCACCCGTGGCCGGTGCGGCGCGAGGACACCGACCGGCCCGACGAACTGCGCATCGACCTGGACCCGCAGCCGGGCACCGACTACCACCATGCGGTGGCGGCGGCCCACGAACTGCGGGGCCTGCTGGACGAACTGGGCCTGCGCGGCTGGCCCAAGACCTCCGGAGGCCGCGGCCTGCACGTGTTCGTGCCCATCGCCCCGCGCTGGACCTTCACGGAGGTCCGTCGCTGTGCGATCGCCATCGGCCGGGAGCTGGAGCGCCGGATGCCGGGCAAGGTCACGACGGCGTGGTGGAAGGAGGAGCGCGGCGAGCGGATCTTCTTCGACTACAACCAGACGGCCCGCGACCGCACGATCGCCTCCGCCTACTCCGTCCGCCCCCGCCCGCACGCCCCGGTGTCGGCCCCGCTGCGCTGGGACGAAGTGGACGACGTGGAGCCGCGCGACTTCGACATCGTGACGATGCCGGCCCGCTTCGCCGAAGTGGGCGACCTGCACGCGGAGATGGACGACCACGCCTTCACGCTGGACGCCGCACTGGAGCTCGCGTCCCGCGACGAACACGAGCACGGCCTGGGCGACATGCCGTACCCGCCGGACTACCCGAAGATGCCGGGCGAACCCAAACGCGTCCAGCCGAGCCGCGCCAAACACGAGTCCTGACGGGGCACCGTCGGCCGCCTCCCGGCGCCGGTCAGGCGGTGAGGGGCTCCGGCGGCCACCGGCTCAGGCGGTGAGGGGGCGGCGGGGCCGGGCGAGGAGCATGACGGCATCGTCGTTGAAGCGATCGGTTCCCGAGGCGAAGTGTTCGCGCAGGGCGGGCAGCAGGGCCTCGCGCAGCCGGTCGAGCCGGGGGTGCCCGGTGTTCCAGAAGTCGGCCAGCACCCCGGCGGCGGCCTGCGCCTTGGCCTCGGGGCCCGCTTCGGGAAAGACCACGTCGACGCGCGCCCGGTGGAAGGACACGTCCTCGAAGCCGCGCGAGGCGAGGAGACGGGCGGCGCGGGTGAGGAGGTGCCCCTGGTGGTCGGGGGCCTCGCCGAGGAGAGGGGCGCAGGCGCGGTTCCACAGGGCGATGAGTTCGTTGTCGGGCGCGCCCTGGACGAGCACGACCTTGGCCTCGGGGTGGGCGCGGTCGACGGTGCGGGCCATTTCGGTGACGGCCGCGTCGGGGTCGTCGGTGTAGTGGAGGACCCAGGTGGCCAGGGCCGCGTCGAACTCCCCGTCCGAGAGCGGGAGGTGCTCGGCGCGTCCCGCGAGGACGCGCACCCCGTCCGAGGTGAGCGGCCGCAGACTCGCCTCACGGGCGGCGTGCGGCTCCACCGTCGTCACGCTCCCGAGGCGGCCGGCGATCTCCCGGACGACCGCGCCGGTGCCGCCGCCGACGTCGAGGACGTTCCGGTTGCCGGTGAGTGCGTCGGCGACCAAGGCGATGTCGTGGCGCTCGAAGCGGGCCTCCATGCCCAACCAACCCTGCTCGCTGAGCTCGTGCGGGCCGCGGTAGGTCTCGGGCAGCGGGTAGGGCCCGGCCAGGAGGTGCGCCGGCGCGGGCGCGCCGCCGGGCTTGACCGCGTACAGGAACAGGTGCTCCTCGGGCCCCATGCCGGGGAAGTCGGGGTGGAAGACGCTGAGTTCTTCGTGCACCACTTCCAGACCGGCCGCGCGCAGCAGCTGCCCGTAGGTCCGTGCCGGGTGGCTGGTGCAGCGGACGGTCTGGCCCATCCACTGGATCTCCTCGTCCTCGGCGTCGAAGGGCACCGTGGCGAAGACGAACATCCCGCCCGGCGCGAGCCAGTCGGCGATGCGGGCGAGGGTGGTGTCCAGGTCGGCGCGCGGCATCTGCAGCAACGGGAAGAACGCAGTGATCGCGTCCCACCGGCCCGCGGTGTCCGCGAGCGCGCGTACGTCGGCGAGTTCGAAACGCGCGGCGGGTACCTGTGTGCGGGCCAGGTCCACCATGACCTTCGAGACGTCGTACCCGGTCACGGCGTGCCCCTGGGCGGCAATGCGCTCGGCGGTGGGACGGCCCGTGCCGGAACCGATGTCCATCACCCGCGCCCCCTGGGGCAGTCGGGCCAGCAGCCAGTCGATCGCGGCGAGTCGCTCGGGCAGGTGCGCGTACGCGTCCTCGTACGTCTTGCCCAGTGCGTCGAAGGGGCGCGCCGCGCCTTCGGCCGTACCCGACGCGGCTTCGGCAGGGGAAGAGGACGTTGATTCCGCGCTCATCGAAGGAGTGCTCCTTGATCCGGGTGCGGTGATCACCACACCCGACCGGAGATTACAGTGCGGAACCATTCCGTTGCTCACAGTCGGACAAAAAACAACACGAACGATCGTGCTAATATCTCCCCGTCATCCTGCCCCTGCCCTGGCATCTGGCCTTGTCCTTGCCATCTGGCCATCCCGCGGAGATCCGGAGAACCGGCATGCATCCCATGGCTTCACTCCTGCGCACCACCCTCGACGTCGGCGCCCGGCTGGCGCCCGGCCTGGCCGGACCCCGCGTCTTCGCGTTGTTCGTCCGCCCGCTCGGCCGCGCACGGCTGCGGCCCGACGAGGCGGAGGTGATGGCGCGGGCCGAGACCGGGCGGCTGCTCGTGCGGGGCATACCCGTCACCACCTACCGCTGGGGGGACGGAGAGCGGCCCGTCCTCGTGGTGCACGGCTGGTCCTCGCGCGCCTCGCGGTTCGCCGGCTTCATCGAGGCGCTTCGCGCCCAGGGCCGCACCGTGATCGCCTTCGACTCCCCGGGGCACGGAGAATCCGGCGGCCGGGCCGCCACCGTCCGCGACCACCGCGAGATCATCCGCCTGCTGCACGCCGAGCACGGGGACTTCTCGGCCGTCCTCGCCCACTCGATCGGGGTACTCTCCAGCCTCTTCACCCTGCGGGACACGGTCCGCGCGGACCGGGTGGTCGCCATCGGGGGAATCGCCGACTTCGGCTACCTCCTGGAGCAGTTCCGCGCCCGGCTCGGCGTGGGCGACGGGGTCGAGAAGGTCCTGCGCCGGCACGTCGAGACGGTTCTGTTCCCCGGAGAAGCCGACATCTGGCAGCGCCTCGACGCCCGTTGGCGGCCGGCTGACGTCCCGGTGCCGATGCTCCTCCTCCACGACACGGACGACGACACCGCGACCCCGGCCCAGTCCCGCGCCATCGCGGCCGCCCACGGCGACCGGGCCCGCCTGATCGAGACCGCGGGCCTCGGCCACCGCCGCATCCTCGCCGACCCCGAGGTCGTCGCGGCCGCCGTCCGGTTCATCACCACCCCGTACGTCCCCGCCGAAGGCCCCGTCGAGAGCCCGGCGGTCGCCCGATGAGCACCGTCCCCGTCCGGACCGGGGCCACCGGGGCCACCGGGGCCACGCGCACGGACCCGGCCGACGGAGGCGCCGCCCCCGGCCGGATCCTGCTCCTCGCCTGCGCCGTCACCTTCCTCGCCTTCCTCGACGCCACCGTCGTCAACGTGGCGTTCGCCGATCTGCGGCGGGCCTTCCCCGAGGTGTCCCTGGCCCGGCTGACCTGGGTGGTCAGCGGCTACGCCGTCCTGTTCGCCGCGCTGTTGGCCGCCGCCGGACGCCTCGCCGACACCCTGGGACGACGCGCCCTCTTCCTCGGCTCGGCCCTCGCCTTCACCCTCACCTCGCTCGCCGCGAGCGCGGCCCCCACCGCCGACCTGCTCATCGTGGCCCGCGCCCTCCAGGGAGCCGCGGCCGCCGGGATGATCCCGGCCGCGCTGGGGCTCGTACTGACCCACACGCCGCCCGGCCGCCGGGCCGCGGCACTCGGCGCCTGGGGCGCCGCGGGCGGGCTCGCCGCCGCGGTCGGCCCGAGCCTCGGCGGTCTGCTCGTCGAGGCGTGGGACTGGCGGGCGATCTTCCTGGTCAACGTGCCCCTCGGCCTGGTCGTCTGCGGGGCCGCCGCCCGCGCCGTGCCCCGGGACGCGCGCACGGCGAGCCGGCTCCCGGACCCCGTCGGCACCGTAGCCCTCGCACTCGGCATCGGGGGCGTGGTGGCCGGACTCTCCCAGGGCGCCGACCGGGGCTGGACCGACGCGGCGGTCCTGGGACTCGTGGGCGGCGGCGTCCTGTCGACGGCCACCGCGCTGTACCGCTCACGCCGTCATCCCGCCCCGGCCGTCGACCGGGACCTGTGGCGCGACCGGGTCTTCGCCCGCGCCAACCTGGCGGCCCTGCTCTTCGGGGCGGCCATGTACGCGTGGCTGCTGACCGGGCCCTCGTACCTGATCGCCCGCTGGAACCACTCGGTCCTGGAGGCGGGTTTCGGCGTCACCCCGGGCGCCGTGCTCGCGATGGTCGGCGCACTGGTCGTCGGTCGCCGGGTGCCGGCGCGGCTGCAATGGGTCGCGGTGGTCGTCGGCTCCCTGCTGTTCGCCGTCAACGCCCTGCTGCTGTGGGGCTGGGTCGCCGACTCGACCTCGTACGCCCAGGTCTTCCTCCCGGCGGGCCTGCTGGGAGGTCTCGGCATCGGGGTGGCCCTGACCGCGCTCTCCACCGCCGCCTCCGCCGGCCTCCCGCCGCAGCGGTTCGCTGCGGGCACCGGGCTGCTGATGACGGCCCGCCAACTGGGCGGCGCGCTCGGCATCGCGGCCACCGCGGCCCTGCTGACCGGGCCGGGCGACCGCTGGCCCGGGGTCTTCCTCATGGTCGCGATCGCGGCGGTGGGCGCGGCGGTCGCGGGCTGGTCGATGCGCCCGGGCGCCCGGGTCAGCCTGCCTGCCCGACAGCCGGACTGACAGCCGGACTGACACCCGGGCCGATCGCCGGGGGCCGCTCCGGAAGCTCCTCCGGGGCGGCCGCCGCCGCCCGCAGCCGGCCGAGGATCCCCCGGCCGGCACGTTCGTACGCGAGCGGGTCCTCGTGCAGTACGGAATGCGCGTTGGCCAGCTCCATCAGCGCGATCGCCTCGAACGCGAGCTGCGGCACGTCCGCCGGGTCGAAGTCCTCCCGGAACCCGCCCGCCTGCCGGGCCTCGTCCAGGAGGCGCTCGATGTAACGCGTCCAGTCGGACCGTGCCTTGGCGATCTCGTCCCGCACGGGGCCCGGGCGCGAGTCGAACTCCGCGGAGACCGAGTAGAAGAAGCACCCTCCGGGGAAGATCCGGCGCCCGGAGTAGCCCAGCCACAGCTCGCACACCCGCCACACCTTGGCGAGACCGGCCGGCTCCGCGCGCACGGGCCGGACGACCTGCTCGACGAACACGTCCACGGCGGCGCGGACGGTGGCGAGCTGCAGGTCCTCCTTGGAACCGAAGAGGGCGAAGACACCGCTCTTGCTCAGACCGAGATCCGCGGCGATCTTCCCCAGGGACAGACCCTCCAGCCCGTCGACGGAAGCGATGCTCATCGTCCGGTCGAGGACGGTGCGCCGCGTCTGATTGCCTCGTTCCACGCGTCCGTCTGCCATGTCGCCATCTTACCGAACGCACGGTCGTTCACCCTGGGGGACCGATCGGGCCGGGTCCACTGTCAGTGGGGGATGCCATGCTCGAAGGGAGAGGACGAACGGTCATGGGCGTCGCAGGCGCGGCAGCGACCGGAAGGAGTGCTGACCATGCTCACCACGGACTACAAAGACGGCTCTCCGAACTGGGTGGACCTCGGGACGCCTGACCTCGACGCCGCCGCCGGGTTCTACGGGGAACTCCTCGGCTGGGACTTCCGGGCGGGCGGCGAGGAGGTCGGTGGCTACGGCATGTTCCACCTCGGCGGCAAGACGGTGGCCGGTGGCATGACGGTCCCGGCGGTCGAGGGCCCGTCCGCCTGGCAGGCGTACTTCCAGACCTCCGACACGGACGCGACGGCGGCGGCCGTGACCAAGGCGGGCGGCACGGTCACCGTCGAGCCGATGGACGTCATGGACCTCGGGCGCACGGCGGTCTTCGCCGACCCGGAGGGCGTGGGCTTCGGCGTGTGGCAGCCGAGGGGACACACGGGCCTGGGCGCGGTGACGGAGCCGGGTTCCCTGTGCTGGACGGAGCTGTACACGGGTGACGTGGCCGCGGCGGCCCGGTTCTACGGCGCGGTGTTGGGGTGGGAGATCCGCGAGATGCCGTACGAGGGCGGCGCGTACACGATGGCCATACCGGCCGGCGGTACGGACGAGGAGTCCTTCGCGGGGCTCGTCCCGATCTCGATGGACCCGATCGAGGACACCGAACGACCGTACTGGTCCCTGTACTTCGAGGTCGTCGACTGCGACGCGACGGCCGCGAAGGCGGAGGAGTCGGGCGGCAAGGTGAGGCTCACTCCGGTGTTCATGGAGGGGGTCGGCCGCTTCGCGAAGTTGGCGGATCCGTTCGGAGCGAGGTTCACGGTCATCGCCAGTGCGCCGGCGTCCGGTCCGTGACGTGTTGTTGATCAGGCGTTGATCGGACGTCCATCGAGGGCGGTGAGTATCACCGGCATGTCGATGAACACCACCGCTACCGCTACCGCTACCACTTCCACGTCCGCTTCGGCCACCGCCGACACCGCCTGGTACGACCTCGCCCTCTGCGCCCAGACGGGCCCGGGCTTCTTCTTCCCGGAACCCGGCTCGTCACTGCGCGACGCGAAGCGGCTGTGCGGGGCGTGCGAGGGGCGGGTGGCGTGCCTGGAGTACGCCCTGGCGAATGACGAACGCTTCGGCGTCTGGGGCGGCCTGTCGGAAGCGGAACGCTCGGCGCTGCGGCCGCGCCGCTGATCAGGTACGGGTGCCTTTGCCGCTCGCGCGGGCCAGCCCAGTCCTACGGGCGAGCCGGTCGTCCCCGTCAGCCGCCGCCCATCCCTCTAGGGGTGCTCTGTCCGACACCACACGCACCAGGCCCTGGCCGCCGACCCTGGAGGCGACACCGCCATACCGAGGGTCGCCCCGGGGGACTTCACTCCGACATTCCGCATGACGCCTTTTCCGATCCGGTTGACCTGCAAGGATCAAGAAAGCGATGCAAGGATCTGGTTCGCGGCGTGCTGCGTCGCAGCGCTGGTCAAGTCCAGGATGAAGACGTGACGCCCTTGTAGATCCGTCGTCGCGATTCTGGCGATACCCGAGGGTTGGCGTGCTCGGCTTGACGGATGGTCAGCGAGAACAAGGACGTCGCGATGCCCATGAGATCGTCAGGGTGAAGCCCGATGGCCGTGTGTACGACACCGTGTGCGGGAAGTAGGTCCATCAGATCCATCAGTGGGGCGAGGGTTCCCACGGCAACCGGACCGCCGAGCGCGTTGGCAACGTCCTCCAGCGCGCCGCGGTCCCTCGGACTGACGTCATGGAAGCCCGGCGGCAGGCGGAACCAGACCGGCGGCGCTGTTTCGCTGTTCATCACGGCCTCATCGCCGCCCAGGCGCCGGCGGCCTTTGCTCCAGCGGAAGGAGCATCGTCCAAGACGCCCCGGACGCCATCGGCGGCGGTTGACGCCCGTTCAACCGATTCGCTGTCCGACAGGTGGCCGCCGATGCCCGTCAGGCCACCGGCAACCGGTGCGACCAGGCCGGCAGCCTTCCTCGCCGTAGGATCTGTTGTCCGCACGGCCCAGGTGACCAGTGGGTTCTCGACCTCCTGGATGGCGAGGCCGGTCGACCACGTCGTGCTGCGGAACGCGGTGGCCCCCGTGCCCAGGGAGGACAGGGCGCCGGCCTCAGGGGCGGCGGCCATGGCGGCTCTGGCGGCCGCCGTGCCGGCCTTCGCGCCGGAGGCGACGGCGGCGATCCCCGGTACCGAGCCCGTGGCGTCGCCCAGCAAGGTCACGCTGCTCTTCCAGAAGTCCGCGTCGAACTCGCCCTTCGTGAAGCCGTCCTTCAGGGGTTTGCGGAACTTCGGGTCGGCCAGGTGCGTCGTCAGGGCAGCCAGGGACAGGCCCCCGGCGACCAGCATGATCGCCAGGCCCGCCGGCGGGGCGACGAGGGCCACGGCGGCTCCGAGGGCGCCCAGGATCGCCGACGCGTTCGACAAGGCGTCGCCCGGATCGTCGACGATCTTGTGCCAGACCGAGGCCAGGAACCCCGGTTCCTTCGGGGCCAGGCGGTCCACCGCCGCGTTCAGGGTCTTGGCCACCCCACGGGCCGCCCTGCCGTGTTCCGAGGCCAGTTCCCGCGCCAGGCGGCGGGCGTCGGACAGGGCCTCGGGGGTTTTCGCCGCGGCCGCCTGGGACTCGTAGCGGGCCGCCAGTGCGCGGTGGGCTAGCAGGGTGTCGTGCCAGCCCGTGAGCCGCCGGGCGGCCTCCGCCAGGGAGGTGTGCGCCGAGCCCAGGTAGCGGGGGAGGTCCTGGGACAGGGACGCGCGGAAGGCGGTGGCGGCCTCGCCCTCCCAGGACGAGCTGTGCGACACCAGGGCCTTCACGACCCGCGAGGCCTCCCCGAGGGAGTTCGCCGAGGCGGAGAGCTTCTTCGTCAGGGCCAGGACCGCCGCCGGGTTCCCCGGGGCGGGGTCGAAGCCCAGCGCGGCGTGGTCAGCCATGCGAGGCCGCCGCCCGGCGGAAGGCCTCGCGGATGGCCTCCTCCAGCTCCGCGTACTCCGCCGCGCTGCGGTCCACGCCCTCCCGCACGGCCTTGACGCGTTTGGTCAGCTCCCTGGTGCCGTAGGCCCAGCGTTCCTGGAACCCGTCGCACGCCCGGTCGAGGTCCGCCGTGCCCAGCTGGTCCGCCCGTACGTGGTCGAGCGCCCGCCGGGCGTCCCGCAAGGAGACCAGGGAGGAGTCCAGGGCGCGGGTCAGACGGGTCAGCTGGTCGATGTCCACCTGGAGCGAGGTCATGACGCGAAACCCTGGCAGAGCGGCGTTCTGCCAGGGGAATCCGCGTCACTCCCAGGAGGGAGTGGAAACCGGTCAGGCCGCAGGAGGTGGGGCCGGGGTCAGCCCTTGCGGGCGGCGATGCGGGCCGCGCGGGCGGCCAGGCGCTCGTCGAACTTGCGCGCCTCGGCGTCCAGGCCGTTCATGAAGAGGCCGAGCTCCTCCTGGGCCTTCTGGCCGTCGGGGCCCAGACCGTCGATGTCCATGATCTTCAGGAAGCGGATCACGGGGCTCAGCACGTCGTCGTGGTGGATCCGCAGGTTGTAGACCCCGCCGATCGCCATCTGCGCGGCCATCCGCTCGAAGCCCGGCATGCCGTGTCCGGGCATCCGGAAGTTGACGACGACGTCCCGCACGGCCTGCATCGTCAGGTCGGGGGCGATCTCGAAGGCCGCGGCCAGCAGGTTGCGGTAGAAGATCATGTGCAGGTTCTCGTCGGCCGCGATGCGCGCCAGCATCCGGTCGCAGACCGGGTCGCCGGACTGGTGGCCGGTGTTGCGGTGCGAGATGCGGGTCGCGAGCTCCTGGAAGGCCACGTACGCCACCGAGTGGAGCATCGAGTGCCTGTTGTCGGACTCGAAGCCCTCCGACATGTGCTGCATACGGAACGCTTCCAGCTTGTCCGGGTCCACGGCGCGCGAGGCCAGCAGGTAGTCGCGCATCACGATGCCGTGGCGGCCCTCCTCGGCCGTCCAGCGGTGCACCCAGGTGCCCCAGGCGCCGTTGCGGCCGAAGAGGGTGGCGATCTCGTGGTGGTAGCTGGGCAGGTTGTCCTCGGTCAGCAGGTTCACCACCAGGGCGATCTTGCCGATCTCGGTGACCTTGGACTGGTCGGGGTGCCAGGCCTCGCCGTCCTCGAAGAAGGCGGGGAAGTTGCGACCGTCGCTCCACGGGACGTAGTCGTGGGGCATCCAGTCCTTCTGGACCTTCAGGTGGCGGTTGAGCTCCTTCTCGACCACTTCTTCCAGCGCGAACAGCAGCTTCGCGTCGGTCCACGCCTCCGAGCTGCCGAGGTGGGGAGAGGTGATCGTCACGGGTACTCCTGGGTGTAAAGCGAACTACCTACGGTTCCGTAGCCTACGGAGTCGTAGGTTAAGCGTGACATCAAGGCGAGCCAAGTCCCTGGCGGGTGTATGTCTGGTTACATCCTGTTATCTATACAGTTTGAGGGCCGTCCGAAAGGCTCAGTGAGGGGCAAAGTCACGCCAAGAGATGGTCGGCCGCCCCTGCTTTGACCGCGGAGATCAGTGCCCGGAGGGCATCGATCGAGTCGGTGACGTACGTGGCGGACTCGGTCGTTCCGATATAAGCCTTCCCCTCGGCGTCGCGTCCGAAGCGAAAACAGTTGGCTCCCTCGCTGCAGAAGGCCTCCTCCCAGGTGATCTCGTTCCCGGGGGGCGCGGCGGACGCGGGGCGCGCGGGCGTGGCGATGGTCGTGTTCATGGCGTCTCTCCTCGTCGGCCCGGTCACAGGCCCTGTGCGACGGCGTGGATGAAATCGCGGGAGGCGGCGGCCGGCAGCGCCAGTGAGCGCAGCCGCTCCAGCAGCCCCCGGTAGCGCAGCAGCTTCATGTGGGAGTCCAGCAGCATCGAGCCGTGCGAGCTGTCCAGCTGCACGGTGTCGAGTTGGCGTATCTCGGCCGCGGCGTACGTGAAGGACTGCCCGGCACCCGGGAAGCCGCCCGCGGTGAAGGGGATGACCAGCACCGTCGTACGCGCCCGCTCGGACCGGTCCAGGATGTGCTCCAGCTGCGCCCGGGCAACCTTCGGTCCGCCGAACTGCATCCGCAGGGCGGCCTCGTGCACCACCGCCTCGTACAGCGGGGGCCGTTCCCGCGCGAACACCTGCTGCCTGCTCATGCGCAGGGCGAGCCGCGCCTGCAGGTCGGGCTCGGGCAGCGGCGGGTCGGCGGTGTCGAAGACCGCCCGCGCGTGCGCCTCGGTCTGCAGCAGTCCCGGTATGTGCGTGGTGACCGCGGTGTGCAACTCGACCGAGTGGTGCTCCAGTTCGCAGATGTCCAGCAGCCCGGGCGGCAGCATCCCGCGGTGCTGCTCCCACCACCCCTTGTCCCGCTCCTGCGCCATCGTCGCCAGCAGGTCGACGAGGCCCGTGTCGGGGCAGTCGTAGTTGAAGGCGAGGGTGCGGACGCGCTCGGCGCTGATGCCGATCCGGCCGGATTCGATGTTCGGGATCCGCGTCCGGTCCACCCCCAGCAGGGCCGCGGCCTGCTGCACCGTCATGCCCGACTGCTCGCGGAGTTTGCGCAGCTCGGCCCCCAATCGCTGCTGCCTCGCGGTCGGCGTGCTCCTGGGCGGCACGGGGCCCTCCTTTGCTGCGGGGCACGCGCGACATTCCGTACCCGTCCTGAAATACCCCGAGAAATGGGCAACTGGTGAGACAAGTAGTAGCACTGTGCACCGGGTTACGCTACGGTCGGTAGTGCAAGTCTCACACGGGGCAACCCCGTGACCTCGTACGACCCTCCACGACCAACCGGTCTTCGATCACACGCCGTCGATCACACCCATACTTGGAGCAGCACGATGACGGGCACTCTCGGTGGCCTGCGGCCGGTTCATGAGCCCCTGCGGACACCGCCCGAGGCGGCGAAGCTGAACTACTCGATATGCCTGCCGGGTGGCGCCTACTGCGCGGGCACGGCCCGTTCCGTCGTCCGGACCCTCCTCGACCGGCACGGCCTGCCCGACCTGCGCGAGACCGCGGCCCTCGCCGCCTCCGAACTCGTGGCGTACGGACACCGCTTCACGCCCGACGAAGAGATGATGCTGAAGATCCGCTGGCAGTACGACGCGCTGCGGATCGTCGTGTACGACCAGCACCCCGCGCACTCCTCGCCCGAGAAGAGCGAGGAGTGCAGGAGCCGGCGAAGCCGCGGGATGTGGCTGCTCGCCGCAGCCGTCGACGCCTGCGGCGGCGACTGGGGGCTCACCCCCGTCCTGACCGCGACGGGCGGCACCAAATCCTGGGCCCTGTTGCCGCGTTAGCGACCGGTGGTCACCGGCGATCACCGGCGATCATTCGTGCCACAGCGTCTCCCGAACCTCCTCGGCCGTCGTCGGCCGCAGCTCGCCGTCCAGCAGCAGCCACCGCGTGATGCCGATCGACTCCAGGAACGGCACGTCATGGCTGGCCACCAGGAGCGCGCCCTCGTAGGACTCCAGGGCGCCGGTCAGCTGCCGCACGCTCGACAGGTCCAGATTGTTCGTCGGCTCGTCGAGCATCAGCAGCTGCGGAGCGGGCTCCGCGAGCAGCAGCGCCGCAAGCGCCGCCCGGAACCGCTCGCCGCCCGACAGGGTGCCGGCCGGCCGGTCCGCCCGGGCACCCCGGAACAGGAAGTGCGCGAGGCGCGCCCGGATCACGTTGTTCGTGGCCTGCGGAGCGAACCGCGCCACGTTCTCCACCACCGAACGGCTCTCGTCCAGTACGTCCAGGCGCTGCGGCAGGAACCGCGTGGTCACGTGCCTCACCGCCTCCCCGGACACCGGATCGAGCTGCCCGGCGATCGTGCGCAGCAGCGTGGTCTTGCCCGAACCGTTGCGTCCCACCAGGGCGATTCGCTCCGGCCCGCGCAGTTCCCACTCGCCCCGCACGGCCGCCCCGTGGGCCAGTCGCACGTCGCTGAGGGTCAGGACGCGCCGCCCGGGCGGGACCTGGGTGGCGGGGAGCTTGATCCGGATCTCGTCGTCGTCGCGCACCGCCTCCACCGCATGGTCGAGCCGCTCCTTCGCCTGCGCGAGCTTCTCCGCGTGCATGATCCGGTGCTTGCCGGCCGATTCCTGCGCCGCGCGCTTGCGGGCGCCCATCACGATCTTCGGCTCGCGCTTGTTCTCGTACATCTTCTGGCCGTAACGCTTGCGCCGCGCCAATTTGACCTGGGCGTCGGCCAGTTCGCGCTTCTGTCGCTGTACGTCCGCCTCCGCCACCCGGACCATCCGCTCGGCCGACTCCTGCTCGGCGGCGAGCATCTCCTCGTAGTCCGTGAAGTTCCCTCCGTACCAACGGACTTCGCCGTCGCGCAGATCGGCGATCTGGTCGACCCGCTCCAGCAGCTCCCGGTCGTGGCTGACCAGGACCATCACCCCGGTCCAGGACTCGACGGCCGCGTACAGGCGGCGCCGGGCCCGCAGGTCCAGGTTGTTGGTGGGCTCGTCCAGCAGCAGGACGTCCGGGCGGGCGAGCAGCAGCGCGGCCAGCCTCAGCAGCACGCACTCGCCGCCGGACAGTTCGCCGACGGTGCGGTCCAGTCCGATGCGGGCGAGCCCGAGCTGGTCGAGCGTGGCGATGGCCCGCTCCTCCACGTCCCAGTCGTCGCCGACGGCCGTGAAGTTTGCCTCGGTGGCCTCGCCCGCCTCGATGGCGTGCAGGGCGGCGCGGGCCGTGTGGATGCCGAGGGCCTCGTCGACCCGGAGCGCGGTGTCGAGAGTGAGGTTCTGCGGCAGGTACCCGACCGTGCCGGCCGTGGCCAACTCGCCCTCTCCAGGGGTGAGTTCACCGGCAATCAGCTTCAGCAGCGTGGACTTGCCACAGCCGTTGAGCCCGATCAGGCCGGTGCGGCCCGGGCCGACGGCCAGGGAGAAGTCCTCGAAGACGGGCGAACCGTCGGGCCAGTCGAAGGACAGGGCGGAGCAGGTGATGAAAGCAGGGGCGTGACTCATAGAGGCCTCCAGGTTGCGTGAATGGTGCGTGCAACGCGGGGAGACAGCCGACGGTCAGCGGTTGGCGGTGACGATGGTCGGTGTCTCGGACCTCAGAAGTCCAATGTCCTGCTCCGTTTCGACGGCGATGGGGCGTCTACGAAGCTACGGGCGGCCGGAGCCGCCCGCAAACGATTAACGGGAATCGGCGACCTCGGCGCCCCCCGGTGGCTCCGGCAGCGGTCGGCCGGTCCTCAGTAGCCGTCGGCCGGTCCTCAGCAGCCGTCGCGCATCAGCTCGGCCAGGCTGTGGTCCATGTCGAGGTAGAGGTGCTCGAGGCCGGGCGGGACCACGACCGAGGCCCGCTCCAGGAAGCGCTGCAGTTCGGCCGTGAACATCAGCACGATCGCGACGCCCTCGGGGGCGTGGAACTCGATCGTGGTCCGGTCGCCGTCGTACGGGCGCACGCGCACGTCACCATGACCGGACGGATGGTCCAGCCCGGACTCCAGCAGCTCCCGCGCGAAGGTCCACGAGACCTCGACGCCCTCCAGCGTGGCCGGGGCGGGGAAGGCCATGCGGACGGCGAACGGATCCGCACGGTCGTAGCAGAGGGTGACGGGCACGGTCTCGACCTTCGGCGCGGTGGCGACCAGACGGGCCTGAACGGCCTGCTCGATGACAGTGATCAAGGCGCACTCCCTTGCGGCGGATCTGCTGCCGGGCCGTGGGGTGGAGCTCGGCAACTCGATAGACGCCGGAATCGGCAAATCCGTGCATGGAAGGTGACGTGAGCTGTGTCACCGATTGGCCGGAACCAGACCGTGTGATCGCACAGAGTGACCGTCGGTGTGCGGCGGTGGCTGGGTGGTCAATCGGAATGGCAGCTTCCGGAGAGGTCGCAGAAGGGCTGATTAGCGCTCACTCCACAGGCGCAAAGCATGGCCCTGGTCTCCCTGCGGACGTGCCCGTCCGCGGTGGTCACGCTCAGGTCGCCGCGGACCACGAGCCGGCCGGCCGGATCCCGCACGACGGTGGTCGGCCGGTCCGGCTCCTCCCCGGGCCCCTCGGCGAGCCGGTACTGGAGGGCCCCCGACGGGCAGCGGCGGACCACCTCGGCGGCCGACTCCGCCGCGGCGCCGTCCGGCTGGATCCAGGGTCGCCGCGCCGAGTCGAAGACCGCGGGCAGGCCCCGCACGCACTCGGCGGCGTGCAGACACCGGCCGACGTCGTAGGTGATGGTGATCTGCTTGCCGTCGTAGGCCTTGGGCTCGTTGGGTTCGTTGGGTTCGTTGGGTTTCTTGGGTTCCTTCCGTTCCTTCGGGTTCTTGGCTTCCTTGGCTTCCTTGGCTTCCGCGGGTTCCTTGGGCGTCATGGGACCACCGTAGGAAGCGGGTGGTGGGGACGCACCCTGGACGGAAAAACGGGCGTGCGTTAGCTTCCGGCGCCATGAGACTTCTGGGAGTTGGCATGTGCGCGGCAGTTTTGACGGTGGGCTTACTGGCGGTCCCCGCCCAGGCGGACGAGTCCGGCGGGGCGGGCGGAGTGGGTGGGGCGGGCGGGGTGGCCGAGCTGCACGGCGCCGGCTGGGCGCTGAAGAACACCGGCAAGGAGGTTCGCTTCCGCGGCCTGTCGGCGGTCAGCCGGTCGACGGCGTGGGTGGCCGGCTCCAAGGGCACGGTCCTGCGCACGGTGGACGGCGGCCGCAGCTGGAGCGACGTGTCCCCGCCGTCGGCCGTGGCCGAAGGCCTGGAACTGCGTGACGTCGAGGCCTTCGACGCCCGCCGCGCCGTGGCCCTGTCCATCGGGGAGGGCGAGGCCTCCAGGGTCCTGCGCACCGAGGACGGCGGCGCCACCTGGACCGAGGCCTTCCGCAACCCCGATCCCCGCGCCTTCTACGACTGCCTCACCTTCTTCGACCACCACCACGGACTGACCGTGAGCGACCCGGTGGACGGCAAGTTCCGTCTCCTCTCCACGGCCGACGGCGGCCGTACCTGGCAGCCCCTCCCGACCGACGGTATGCCCGAGGCGCTGCCCGGCGAAGCGGGCTTCGCCGCGAGTGGCCAGTGCCTGGTCAGCGCGGGCCCGAAGGACGTCTGGCTCGCCACGGGCGGCGGTCCGACCGCGCGCATCCTGCACTCGGCCGACCGCGGCCGGAACTGGACGGCCACGCAATCCACCGTCCCCGCCGGAGACCCGGCGCGCGGTGTCTTCGCCCTCGCCTTCCGCGACCGTACGAGGGGCCTCGCGGTCGGCGGCGACTACCGCACCGGCCAGCCCTCCCCGCAGGCCGGATCCCGCTCCTCCGACGGCGGTCGCACCTGGACCCCCTCGACCACCCCGCCCCCGGCCTACCGCTCGGGCGCGGCCTGGTACCCGTACGGGTCGAACACCGCCCTGGCGGTGGGCCCCACCGGCACGGACGTCACCACCGACGGCGGTCGCAACTGGCGACCGCTGGACCCCGGTTCCTTCGACACGGTCGACTGCGCCCCGGATGCGGGCTGCTGGGCATCGGGGGAGAAGGGCCGGGTGGCGAGGTTGGAGGTGGGCGACTAGGGAGTTGGGGGAGGGGGTTGGTGGACCAGGGGGAGTGGGCCGGGGGGAGTGGGTCAGGGGGAGTGGGTCAGGGGGAGGTGACTGGGCGGGTTCCGCTCGGCGGGGTGTTCTGTGGGGCGGGGGTGGGCCTGGGGTTTGGCGGGGCCTCGGTCGGTCGGGGCCGGGAAGGGTTGGGGCTTTCCCGTCGGTCCCATAGTCCTTCCGCGTCGGGCCGGCCTGTCAAGGGCGCTCCTCCTTCGTCGTCGCGTCGCTGCGCGATCGCCTTCGGCGACCCTTGACAGACCGACCCGCCGCGGAAAGACAAGGACCAACGGGAAACCCCCAAAAGAACGGGCCGGGAGGGACAGAGGCAATAAGGCCAGTCCGAGATGTCCGACCCGGCTTCGGCCCAGCAGGCCACTGCCCCACATGTCGACCACAAGAGGCCCGGCGGGGGGAAGGGCGCATCAGATCGCTACGCGCTCCTCGCGTCTCAGCGTCTGCGGTCCGCCTGGGGCTGGTCGCGCGTCAGATCGCTACGCGCTTCGCCTCGACAGCGTCCGACGGTCGTTTGGGCTGGACATAAGCCGCCCATGATCGCTACGCGCTTCTCGACGACCGCGACCGACCCCCGTCTGAGGCTGATACTTGCGAGAACCTGACAATTAGGGCATAACGTCAGGTGTTTTGGCTGCTCACCTCCCCTGACTGCACTACAGGTTGAAATAGGCGCTGTTTGGCTCCGTCTTCCCTCTCGACGGCCGTCGGACGCGGTCAGGGAAGGGGAAACGAGGGTTTGGGCGGCCTATGTCCAGCCCCAGGCGGTCGTTGGACGCCGTCGAGGAGAAGCGCGTAGCGATCTGGGCGTGACCAGCCCCAGACGGACCGCAGACGCTGAGACGCGAGGAGCGCGTAGCGATGTGACGCGCCCTTCCCGCGGCTGGGGCTCTTGTGGTCGACATGTGGGGGGCCTGCCGGCGCGGAGTCGGGTCGGACATTCCTGTCCCGGCTGGTTGTCGCCGTTCCTCCCGGCCCGTTCCTTTGGGGGTTTCCCGTTGGTCCTTGTCTTTCCGTGGCGGGTCGGTCTGTCAAGGGTGGAGCGCAGCGACATCGCGCAGCGACGCGACGAAGGAGCGCCCTTGACAGGGCGGCCCGACGCGGAAGGACTATGGGACCGACGGGAAAGCCCCAACCCTTTCCGGCGCCGACCGGTCGGGGCGCCGCCGTGCCCGGGTTCCGGCCGGTTGTTCACCGCGGCCCACTCGGTCCACCTGCCCTGCTACCCCTGAGGGTTCAGGCCACGGAATGGTGGGGCGACCTACCAGCCGCCAACCACCCCCCCCCGCCGTGCAAGGCGCCGCCTCAGACCACCGGGTTCTCCCGGACCGTCGACAGGTCCGCCGAGGTCTTCGACGCGATGAACTCCGTGATGCGGTAGGCGCAGACGCCCGAGACCGTGAAGGGGTCCTCGGACGCGATCTTCTCGATTTCCGCCCGGGAGACCCCGCCCGCCAGGATCACGCCTCCGTCGCGCGGGACCTTGCGGCCCGACGCGAGGAAGACGCCGGCGGCGTAGTAGCCGTCCAGCCAGGCGATGTGGTCGTCCATCAGTTCTTCGACGGCTTCGATGGGGGCGGTGTAGCTGAGCTCCATTACGAACATGATCGCCAGGCTACTCTCGCTCCATCATGACGAGTGTGAAGACGCCGGCCGACGAGGCCGAAGCCCGGGCGATACAGGACGTACTGCGCCATCAGGTCGTACTCGACGAGCCCGGCCCGCCGCCCGGATCCGGACTGGTCACGGGTGTCGACGTCGCCTACGACGACGAGCGCGACCTGGTCGCCGCCGCGGCCGTCGTGCTCGACGCGGTCACCCTGGAAGTGGTCGAGGAGGCCACCGCCGTCGGGCACGTCAGCTTCCCCTACGTGCCCGGGCTGCTCGCCTTCCGTGAGCTGCCGACCGTACTCGCGGCGCTCGACGCCCTGACCGCCGCGCCCGGCCTCGTCGTCTGCGACGGCTACGGGCTCGCCCACCCCCGGGGCTTCGGCCTCGCCTGCCACCTCGGCGTGGTCACCGGACTACCGGCCATCGGAATCGCCAAGAACCCGTTCACCTTCACCTACGAGGAACCCGGCGCCCGGCGCGGCGACGCCGCCCCGCTGCTCGCACCCGACGGGGCCGTCGTCGGTCGGGCGCTGCGCACGCAGGACGGCGTCAAGCCGGTCTACGTCTCCGTCGGGCACCGGGTCTCGCTGGACAACGCCTGCGCCCACGCGCTCGCCCTCAGCCCCCGCTTCCGGATCCCCGAGACGACCCGGCACGCCGATTCCCTGTGCCGCCGGGCCCTGCGTGAGGCGGCCGGGTGAGAGTCGGGTGTGAGCGGGCGGCGCCGTCGCTCAGCGTTCGTCCGCGACGCGGAAGACGATCCCCGCCTTGCGGAGCCGGTCGAGCAGGGCGTCTCCCATCGCGACCGCCGTGGTGAGCTGGCCCGCACGGTCGGGCAAGGCGTCGTAGGCCAGGCAGAGGGCCGACTCGGCCAGCATCTTCGCCGTCTCGCCGTAGCCCGGGTCGCCGCCCGACACCTCGGTGAGCACGCGCCGGCCGCCGCCCTCGCCCACGAACCGCACGGTGAACCAGCTGCGCGCGCGGCGTTCCGCGTCCGGACCCCGGCCCGACTCCCAGCGGTTCATCAGCCACCGCCGGGCGGGCGGCACTTGGGCCGCGGCCACGGTCGCGGCCACCGCAGCCGTGCCGCCCACCGCGACGGGAAGGTGCTTGACGGAGGCGTAGTGCCGGTAGCGGAAGTCCGGGCCGTAGCGCTCCAGCGCAGCCGCCGACCGCGCCACGATCGTCGGGTCCATCGTGGGAAGCGGCAGGGCCCAGGTGCCGGTCTCCCGGCTGAACCGGGGCGCGCCGACCGGCCCTCGGGCCCGTCGGCCCAGCAGCCGGGGCTCGTGCAGCCGGCGGGCGCGGGCGGCCGCGAAGGTCTGGGGGCCGCGCCCCAGCGCGGTCAGCGCCGAGGCCAGGGTCCCGCCGGAGAAGACGGCGTTGGACCGCATGAACCCGTCGACCCGCAGCGGAACCCCCTCCGGCAGCCGGGACACGGTGAAGTACGCCCCGAGGTCGGCCGGGATCGAGTCGAAGCCGCAGGCGTGCACGATGCGTGCCCCGGTCTCGCGGGCCCGGGCGTCGTGCTCGACGTACATCCGGTCCACGAACTCCGGCTCGCCGGTGAGGTCCACGTAGTCCGTGCCCTCTTCGGCGCAGGCGGCGACCAGCTCCGCGCCGTACCAGACGTACGGGCCCACGGTGGTGGCGAGCACCCGGGTGGACGCGGCCAATCGGCGCATCGCCTCCGCGTCGCCGGCGTCGGCCGGGAGCAGCGGCAGTTCGGCGCAGGCGGGCTCGATGACCGCGAGCCGCTCGCGCAGTCGCTCCAGCTTGGCCCGGTTCCGGCCGGCCAGTGCCCAGCGGCAGCCGGCGGGCGCGTGCGCGGCCAAGTACTCGGCGGTCAGCGCCCCCACGAACCCGGTCGCGCCGAAGAGCACGACGTCGTAGGCCCGTTCCGGATGGTCCTGCGGTCCCCGAGGGCTCCGGACCGTTGCGTTCATGACCGCTCCTCCCAGCTGGTGTCGGTGGCTGAGGCTAGCGCGATGCGGACGTGGGACCGCGGTCCGGGGTGTCCCCTGCGCAAGGGAAAATCCGACGGCGCGGGCAACCGGCTAAGCGCTTGCTCTTGTGCTGAGTGGAACACGTTCCTAGCATCACCGGTGTTACATCAGTTGTGTCACATGGTGGTCCTACGGATGCTGGGGGCTCGATGGCAGTGACAGGGAACGCGACGACGGGCGGGCGCGGCCCGCTCGCCGGAGTGCGGGTCGTCGAGCTGGCGGGCATCGGCCCCGGCCCGTTCGCCGCCATGCTCCTCGCCGACCTGGGGGCGGACGTCGTCCGGGTCGACCGGCCCGGCGGTGGTGGGCTCGCCGTCAATCCGGCGTACGACGTCACCAACCGCAACAAGCGCTCCGTCCTGGTCGACCTCAAGTCGGACGGGGGTCCGGCCCGGGTGCTTGACCTGGTCGAACGGGCCGACATCCTCATCGAGGGCTTCCGTCCCGGGGTCGCCGAGCGGCTCGGCGTCGGTCCGGCCGACTGCCACGCCCGCAACCCGAGGCTGGTCTACGGCCGGATGACCGGCTGGGGCCAGGAGGGCCCGCTCGCACACACCGCCGGGCACGACATCGCGTACATCGCCGTCACCGGCGCCCTGGGCATGATCGGCGACCCGGACGGGCCCCCGGCCGTCCCCGCCAACCTCGTCGGCGACTACGCGGGCGGCTCGCTGTACCTGGTCATCGGTGTTCTCGCCGCCCTCCAGCACGCCCGGACCGGAGGCGTCGGCCAGGTGGTCGACGCCGCCATCGTCGACGGCACCGCCCACCTCACCGCCATGATCCACGGCATGATGGCGGCGGGCGGCTGGCAGGACCGCCGCGGGGCGAACCTGCTCGACGGGGGCTGCCCCTTCTACGGCACCTACGCGACCTCGGACGGCGGGTACATGGCCGTCGGCCCGCTGGAGCAGCAGTTCTACGACACCTTCGTGGAGCTGCTCGGCATCCGCGACGAGGCCCCCGCCCGCAAGGACCTCGCCCGCTGGGACGAGCTGCGGGAGACCGTCGCCGCGCGCTTCAGGACCCGTACGCGCGCGGAGTGGACGGCCGTGTTCGAGGGTACGGACGCGTGCGTGGCGCCCGTTCTGTCCCTGCGCGAGGCCCCGGAGCACCCGCACCTCGCCGCCCGCGGCACCTTCACCGACTTCGGCGGGATCGTGCAGCCCGCCCCCGCCCCCAGGTTCTCGGCGACCCCGGCCGCCGTCACCGCCGGCCCGGCCCTGCCGGGGGCGCACACCGAATCCGTGGCCGTGGACTGGGACGTACCGGGCCTGCTGAACGACGCGCCGGAGAAGGCGCCGGCCAAGGCGCCGGCGAGCGTGGAGAAGGACGCCTGATGGAACTGTCCACGATGCTCGACTACGCCGGCGACGCCCGCCGGGCCGCCGACCAGGCGGTGGAGCTGGAGTCGGCCGGGCTCGACGCGGTGTGGGTGGCGGAGGCCTGGGGCTTCGACTCCCCGACGATCATGGGCTACCTGGCCGCCCGCACCGAGCGCCTCAAGATCGGCTCGGCGATCCTGAACGTCTACTCCCGCACCCCGGGCCTCATCGCCCAGACGGCCGCCGGCCTCGACGCGGTCTCGGGCGGCCGGGCGCTGCTCGGCCTCGGAGCCTCCGGCCCGCAGGTGGTGGAGGGCTGGCACGGCAAGCCGTACGACAAACCGCTCGGCCGGACCCGCGAGACGGTGGAGCTGTGCCGGCGCATCTGGCGGCGGGAGACGATCGACCACCACGGCATCACCGACATGCCGCTGCCGCCAGAGAAGGGCGGCCGGCACGGCAAGCCGCTGAAGATCCTCACCCGGCCGGTGCGCAGCTCGATCCCCGTCTACATCGCCTCGCTCGGCCCCGCCAACGTGGCGATGACCGCGGAGATCGCCGACGGATGGCTGCCGACCCTCTTCATCCCCGAGAAGGCGCGGGAGGTGTGGGGCGAACCGCTCGCCCGGGGCGCCGCCAAGCGGTCCCCGGAGCTGGGCCCGCTGCAGACGGTGGCGGGCGGCCTGCTCGCCATCGGCGAGGACGCGGCCGCGGCGCGGGACCTCGCGCGCCCGCAGATCGCCCTGTACGTGGGCGGCATGGGGGCGGTCGGCAAGAACTTCTACAACGACCTCGCCGTGGCCTACGGCTACGAGGAGGAGGCCCGCAGGATCCAGGAGCTGTACCTCTCCGGCCGGAAGCGCGACGCCGCGGCCGCCGTCCCGGACGAGTTCTGCGAGCTGATGACGCTGTGCGGGCCCGAGGGCTACGTACGCGAGCGCGTCGAGGCCTTCCGCGAGGCGGGTGTGACCATGCTGAACGTCACGCCCGTGGGTCCGGAGCCGGCCCGGCTGATCGAAACCGTCAGGAACTGGCTCTAGGGGGCCCCGATGCAACGCCGAATCTTCGACGCCGACCACGAGGCGTTCCGCGAGAGCGTCCGCACCTTCCTCGCCAAGGAGGTGCTGCCGCACTACGAGCAGTGGGAGAAGGACGGCATCGTCAGCCGCGAGGCCTGGCGGGCCGCCGGTCGGCAGGGGCTGCTGGGCCTGGCCGTCCCGGAGGAGTACGGAGGCGGCGGCAACACCGACTTCCGCTACGCCGCCGTGATCGCCGAGGAGTTCACCCGGGCGGGCACCCCGGGGCTGGCCATCGGCCTGCACAACGACATCATCGGCCCGTACCTGACCTCGCTCGCCACCGAGGAGCAGAAGCGCCGCTGGCTGCCCGGCTTCTGCTCGGGCGAGATCATCACCGCCATCGCGATGACCGAGCCCGGGGCGGGCTCCGACCTCCAGGGGATCCGGACCAGCGCCGAGGACCGGGGCGACCACTGGGTGCTGAACGGCTCCAAGACCTTCATCTCCAACGGCATCCTCGCCGACCTGGTCGTCGTCGTAGCGAAGACCACGCCCGAGGGCGGGGCGCACGGTCTGTCGCTCCTGGTCGTCGAGCGCGGCGCCGAGGGCTTCGAGCGCGGCCGCAACCTCGACAAGATCGGCCAGAAGTCCCAGGACACCGCCGAGCTCTTCTTCAACGACGTACGCGTCCCCAAGGAGAACCTGCTCGGCGAGCTCAACGGCGCCTTCGTCCACCTGATGACCAACCTCGCCCAGGAGCGGATGGGCATCGCGATGGCCGGCATCGCCGCCGCCGAGCACCTGCTGGAGATCACCACCGCCTACGTCAAGGAGCGCGAGGCCTTCGGGCGGCCGCTCTCCAAGCTCCAGCACATCCGGTTCGAGATAGCGGAGATGGCCACCGAGTGCGCCGTCACCCGCACCTTCCTCGACCGGTGCATCGTCGACCACTCCAACGGCGAACTGGACCACGTCCACGCCTCGATGGCCAAGTGGTGGGCCACCGAACTCCAGAAGCGGGTCGCCGACCGCTGCCTGCAGCTGCACGGCGGGTACGGGTACATGACCGAATACCGGGTCGCACGGGCCTTCACCGACGGCCGCATCCAGACCATCTACGGCGGCACGACCGAGATCATGAAGGAGATCATCGGTCGTTCCCTGCTCGGCTAACTCCCCTCGAAAGGCTTGACCAGTGAGCACCGAAGCGTACGTGTACGACGCGATCCGCACCCCGCGCGGCCGCGGCAAGGCCAACGGCGCCCTGCACGGCACCAAGCCGATCGACCTGGTCGTCGGCCTCATCGACGCCCTGCGCGAGCGCAACCCCGGCCTCGACCCCGGCACCATCGACGACATCGTGCTCGGCGTCGTCGGCCCGGTCGGCGACCAGGGCTCCGACATCGCCCGGATCGCGGCCATCGCCGCAGGCCTCCCGGACACGGTGGCCGGCGTACAGGAGAACCGCTTCTGCGCCTCCGGCCTGGAGGCCGTCAACATGGCCGCGGCCAAGGTCCGCTCCGGCTGGGAGGACCTCGTCCTGGCCGGCGGCGTCGAGTCGATGTCCCGCGTCCCGATGGCCTCCGACGGCGGCGCCTGGTTCAACGACCCGATGACCAACTGGGACGTCAACTTCGTCCCGCAGGGCATCGGCGCCGACCTGATCGCCACCATCGAGGGCTTCTCCCGGCGCGACGTGGACGAGTACGCGGCCCTCTCCCAGGAGCGGGCGGCGGAGGCCATCAAGGACGGCCGCTTCGCCAGGTCCGTCGTACCGGTCACCGACCGCAACGGCCTCGTCGTCCTCGACCACGACGAGTTCGTCCGCCCGGGGACCACCGCCGACACGCTCGCCAAGCTGAAGCCCTCCTTCGCCGACATCGGAGAGCTGGGCGGCTTCGACGCGGTGGCCCTGCAGAAGTACCACTGGATCGAGAAGATCGACCACGTCCACCACGCCGGCAACTCCTCCGGCATCGTCGACGGCGCCTCGCTCGTCGCCATCGGCTCCCGGGAGGCGGGAGAGCGGAACGGGCTGACGCCCCGCGCCCGGATCGTCTCGGCCGCCGTGTCCGGCTCCGAGCCCACCATCATGCTCACCGGCCCCGCCCCCGCCACCCGCAAGGCCCTCGCCAAGGCCGGGCTGACCATCGACGACATCGACCTGATCGAGATCAACGAGGCCTTCGCCGGAGTCGTCCTGCGCTTCGTCAAGGACATGGGCGTCTCCCTCGACAAGGTCAACGTCAACGGCGGCGCCATCGCGCTCGGCCACCCGCTCGGCGCCACCGGCGCCATGATCCTCGGCACGATCGTCGACGAACTGGAGCGCCAGGACAAGCGCTACGGGCTCGTCACCCTCTGCGTCGGCGGCGGCATGGGCGTCGCCACCGTCGTCGAGCGGCTCTGACCGGCGTCCTGTATCCCCCCAGACCTCCTCTCTGACACGGAAGTAGCGAACATGAGCGAGTCCACCACGATCCGCTGGGAACAGGACGAGACCGGCGTCGTCACCCTGATCCTCGACGACCCCGACCAGTCCGCGAACACGATGAACCAGGCCTTCAAGGACTCCATCGCGGCCGTCGCCGACCGCGCCGAGGCCGAGAAGGACTCCATCCGCGGCATCATCTACACCTCCGCCAAGAAGACCTTCTTCGCGGGCGGCGACCTCAAGGACATGATCCGGCTGCGCCCCGAGGACGCGCAGCTGGCCTTCGACACCGGCACCGCCATCAAGAGCTCGCTGCGCCGCATCGAGACCCTCGGCAAGCCCGTCGTCGCCGCGATCAACGGCACGGCCCTCGGCGGCGGTTACGAGATCTGCCTGGCCTCCCACCACCGCGTGGCGCTCGACGCCCCCGGCTCCAAGATCGGCCTGCCCGAGGTCACCCTCGGCCTGCTCCCGGCCGGCGGCGGCGTCACCCGCACCGTCCGCCTCATGGGCATCGCCGACGCGCTGCTCAAGGTGCTGCTCCAGGGCACCCAGTACAACCCGAAGCGCGCCCTGGACAACGGCCTCGTCCACGAACTGGCCGCGACCCCCGAGGAGATGCTGGCCAAGGCCCGCGCCTTCATCGACGCGAACCCCGAGTCGAAGCAGCCCTGGGACGTCCCCGGCTACAAGATCCCGGGCGGTACGCCGTCCAACCCGCGGTTCGCCGCCAACCTCCCGGCCTTCCCGGCCAGCCTGAAGAAGCAGCTGAACGGGGCCCCGTACCCGGCGCCGCGCAACATCCTCGCCTGCGCCGTCGAGGGCGCGCAGGTGGACTTCGAGACCGCGCTGACCATCGAGGCCCGCTACTTCACCGAGCTGGTCACCGGGCAGACCGCGAAGAACATGATCCAGGCGTTCTTCTTCGACCTCCAGGCCGTCAACGCGGGCCGCAGCCGCCCGCAGGGCATCGCCCCGCGCAAGGTCACCAAGGTGGCCGTGCTCGGCGCCGGCATGATGGGCGCGGGCATCGCCTACTCCTGTGCCCGCGCGGGCATCGAGGTGGTCCTCAAGGACGTCACCGCCGAGGCCGCCGCCAAGGGCAAGGCGTACTCCGAGAAGCTGCTCGACAAGGCGGTCTCCCGCGGCCGCACCACCGAGGCCCAGCGCACCGAGCTGCTCGCCCGCATCACGCCGACCTCCGACGCCGCCGACCTGGCGGGCTGCGACGCCGTCATCGAGGCCGTCTTCGAGGACACCGCCCTCAAGCACAAGGTGTTCCAGGAGATCCAGGACGTCGTCGCTCCCGACGCGCTGCTCTGCTCCAACACCTCCACGCTGCCCATCACGGGCCTGGCGGAGGGCGTTTCGCGGCCCGTCGACTTCATCGGGCTGCACTTCTTCTCGCCCGTCGACAAGATGCCGCTCGTCGAGATCATCAAGGGGGAGCGGACCGGCGACGAGGCCATCGCCCGCGCCTTCGACCTGGTCCGCCAGATCAACAAGACCCCGATCGTGGTCAACGACTCGCGCGGCTTCTTCACCTCGCGCGTCATCGGCCAGTTCATCAACGAGGGCGTGGCGATGGTCGGCGAGGGCATCGAGCCCGCCTCGATCGAGCAGGCCGCGGCCCAGGCCGGGTACCCGGCCAAGGTCCTCTCGCTGATGGACGAGCTCACCCTCACCCTCCCGCGCAAGATCCGCAACGAGACCCGCAAGGCCTTCGAGGCCGAAGGCCGGGCGTGGTCCGAGCACCCCGCCGACACCGTCATCGACCGCATGGTCGACGACTTCGGCCGCCCCGGCCGCAGCGGCGGCGGCGGCTTCTACGAGTACGACGAGAGCGGCAAGCGCACCCGCATCTGGCCGGGCCTGCGCGAGCACTTCGCCAAGCCGGACGCGGAGATCCCGTTCGAGGACATGAAGGAGCGGATGCTCTTCTCCGAGGCCCTGGACACCGTCCGCTGCCTCGACGAGGGGGTCCTCACCTCGATCGCCGACGCCAACATCGGCTCGATCATGGGCATCGGCTTCCCGGCCTGGACCGGCGGCGTGATCCAGTACATCAACGGTTACGAGGGCGGCCTGCCCGGCTTCGTGGCCCGGGCCCGCGAGCTCGCCGCGCAGTACGGGGAGCGCTTCACCCCGCCGGCCTCCCTGGTGGAGAAGGCCGGCCGGGGCGAGACGTACTCCGACTAGCGCGGTGCACGCGGAAGGCGGGCCGGTTCCTTCCCGGCCCGCCTTTCCGTTCCGGGGACCCATCGGTCAGGGCAGCGTCCAGAACTGCCGGGTGACGAGGTAGAAGACGATCGCCCAGAACCCGAGCGCCGCCGCGACGATGCCGAGTCCGACGAGGTTGGTCCGCAGCGGCGGTGCGTCCGGCGCGGGCCACAGCCACCGCTTGAGCAGCCGGTTCACGTAGTACGGCATCGTGAAGAAGCTCATGGCGAGGCTCGACAGCAGGTTGCCGATGAGCAACCCGATCCAGATCGGCAGCTTCAGCGGGGACAGGGCGAGCGCGAGCAGGACGACGGTCGGGTAGAGGCCCACCCAGACCGCGATGGCGGTCTTCGTCTCCGACGGTGGCGGTGCCTCCTTGCCGTTCTCCTCGAAGGCGAACCAACTGCCGAACGAGTTCTCGATCTTGTGCAGTCTGAAGTCGTGGAACTTCTCCCCTTCGGCGAGCATCTGCCGCCGCGCGTCCGACGTCAGCCACGCGTCGAGGTGTTCGGCGTTGTCGTAGCGGTACAGGGTGGTCCACTCGTCCTGGAGGCCTTCGATCGGGCGGAAGATCTCCGTGCCGCGGAAGCCCGGGAACCTGCCCTCCTCCTCGCTCATCCGGCGCTGCCACTGGAGGAAGTCGTCGACCTGGTCCGGGTGGACCCGGTGGGTCACCACCACCGTCACCAGCGGGTCCGTGGGCCGGCTGCCGCCACTGATCACCTGCTGCGTTCCGGGCCCGTCGAAGAACTTCTCCCCGATGTCGAGGAGCCGCTGGCGGGTCGCGCCGTTCATCCAGGCCTGCAGATGGGCGATCGAGTCGAACCGGTAGACGACGACCCAGTCTGGCTGCAGTTCCGTCGGCGGGGTCACCTCGGCGCCCAGGTGCCCGGCGTAGCGGGAGGCCGCGGCGTTGACGCCCTCCTGCCACCTCTCGTACTCCCGGTCCATGCCGGGCCGGATCCGGTGGCCGATGATGACGGTGGCGGCCGCGTCCGCCTGCTGCCCGGTGGTCATCGTCTCGGGCCGGACCGGGCCGACTGGCTCTCACCGAGCCGGCTGTAGATCCGCTCCGGGGTGAGGGGCAGTTCGCGGTAGCGGACTCCCGTGGCGTCGCGCAGCGCGTTCGCCAGCGCGGGCGCCACCGGGTTGATGCAGCACTCCGCCATCCCCTTCGAGTGCATGGCCCCGACCGAGTCGGAGGAACTCACCAGGAGCAGGTCGGTGCGGGGGACGTCGGCGTAGGTGGGGATCCGGTAGTTGCGCAGGTTCGGGTTGGCCATGACCCCGTCCGCGTCGACCATGAAGTTCTCGGTCAGCGCGAATCCGATGCCCTGGGCGACGCCGCCGTCCACCTGGCCGCGCACCTGCTCCGGGTTGATGAGCACGCCCGCGTCGGCCGCGTGGACGCTGTACAGGATGCGGATCTCGCCCGTCACCCGGTGGACGGCGATGCGGAACCCCTGCGTGTTGGAGGTGACGCTGCGGGGCGAGCCGTAGGCCTTGCGGGCGGCGGTGAACCGGATCCCGCGCTCCCGGGCCACGGCGACGAGGTCGGCCAGGGGCACGCGGTCGTCCCCGCACATGACGTGCTCGTCGTCCATCGAGCACATCACGACGTGGACACCCGTCTCCGCGGCGGCGAACTCCAGGATGCGGTCGCGCACGGCGCCCGCCGCCCGGAGGACGGCGTTGCCCGCCACGAACAGTCCCGCACTTGCGAAGGCGCCGGTGTCGAACCCCGTGCGGTCGGTGTCCGACTGCACCAGGCGGATACGGGACGGTGTCGTACCCAGCTGGTTGGCCGCGATCTGCACGTGCGCGGTCGAGGTGCCCTCGCCGAACTCGACGGTGCCGATGGCGAGTTCGTAGACCAGGTCGTCGCCGAGCGTGACCCAGGCCTCGGAGATGTGCTCGGTCGGGGGAGCGGTCTCGTGCATGGAGCTCGCCACGCCGGTCCCCACGAGCCACCCGGGGCCGGGGGAGGGCTGGTCGGCCGTCCGGGCCAGCTCGCCGGCCACGAGGTCGATGCACTTGGCGAGCCCGTCCTCGTTGAACATCACGTCGTCCGGGCCGTCGTGCAGCGCGACGAGCGAATCGCCGGGGCGCACGATGTTGCGGCGGCGCAGTTCGAGCGGATCCATGTGGAGGGCGAGGGCCAGTTCGTCCATCGCGCACTCCACGGCGAAGGCCGGCTGGGTCATCCCGTACCCGCGCAGGGCGCCGCTCGGAACGGTGTTGGTGTAGACGGAGTAGGCGTCGTACTTCTTGTTGGGGCAGCGGTAGAGCATGACGGCGGCGCCGCCCGCGTACAGGGTCTCCCCGCCGTGGTTGCCGTACGCGCCCGTGTTGGAGACGTTGCGGACCTGGAAGGCCGTGAGCGTGCCGTCGTTCTTCGCGCCGAGCTTGACGGTCAGCTTCATCGGGTGCCGGGGCGAGGCGGTGGTGAACTCCTCCTCGCGCGTGAACTCGAAGCAGACGGGCTTCCCGGTGTCCAAGGCGGCGAGGGCGACCAGGTCCTCGGAGATGACCTCCTGCTTGCCGCCGAAACCGCCGCCGACGCGCTTGCAGAAGACGCGGAGCTGGTCGGGGCGCAGCGCGAACAGGTAGGCCAGTTTGACCTTGGCGATCGACGGCGACTGCGAGCTGGTGCGCACGTTCAGCCGGCCGTCCTCCATCCACGCGATCGAGCCGTGGGTCTCCAGGTGGGCGTGCTGCACGCGCGGGGAGAAGTAGGTGCCCTCGTGGATCACGTCGGCCGCCGCGAACCCCGCGTCGACGTCACCGATGTGCGAGTGGAGCTCCACCAGGAGGTTGTGGACGGAGTCCCTCACGAACGGGTCGGGCGAATCGTGCAGTTGGGGCGCCCCGTCCGCCATGGCCTCCTCGGGGTCGAAGACCGCCGGCAGCACCTCGTACTCGACGACCAGCCTGCGGCAGCCCTCCTCCGCGGCCCCCACCGTGTCGGCGACGACGACGGCGACGCGCTGTCCGGCGAAGCGGACGACGTCGTCGAGGATGTACGTGTCGTCCGGATCGACGAGGTGGTCGGTGTGGATCGCCGTGGTGAACCGCCTGCGCGGCACGTCCTGCCAGGTGTAGACGCGCTGCACACCGGGGACCGCGAGTGCGGCGGTCTTGTCGATCGACACGATCCGGGCGTGGGCGTGCGGCGAGTGCAGCACCTTGAGGTGCAGCATCCCTTCCATCCGGGTGTCCATCGTGAACTCGGCCCGGCCGGTCACCACGTCCTCGGCGGCGGGGGCGCCGACGCTCTTGCCGACGGCCTTGCCCGGGGCGGCCGTCTGCACGTGGGCGACGCCCTTGACGGCGTCCTCGATCCCCCGGTAGCCGGTGCAGCGGCAGAGGTTGCCCTTCAGCGACCGGGGCAGGTCGGCCTTCTGCTCCTCGGTGAAGGTCGCCGAGGTCATGATCATCCCCGCGGTGCAGAAGCCGCACTGGAAGCCGGGGGCGTCCCGGAACCGCTGCTGCACGGGATGCAGGTCGCCGGGAGATCCGAGCCCCTCGATCGTGGTCACCTCACGGCCCTCCGCGCGGAAGGCCGGGGTGATGCAGCTGTGCACCGGAACGCCGTCCAGCCAGACGGTGCAGGCGCCGCAGTCGCCGGCGTCGCAGCCCTTCTTGACGCCGAAGTGACCGAGCGCGCGCAGGAACGTGCGCAGGCACTGGCCGGGTTCGGGCTCCGCGTCGAAGTCCTGTCCGTTCACGAGGTAGGTCATGCCGGGCCCCCAGCGATGATTTCACCGCGGATCTCTTCGGCGAAGTGCCGCGTCAGGTGGCGACGGTGGTCGGGTGTCCCGTTGGGGTCGGCGAACCACACGTCGGCGGGTATGGCGTCGATGCTCTCCCGCAGGGTGTCGGCATCGGGCATGCTGTCGAAGGCGAACCGCACCGGCCGCGTGGTGCCCGCGGTGACGGTGAGCAGCAGATTGCTCGTTCCGGGCGTGTGCGTGCCGATGAGGAACACGGTCGAGCGGCCCAGGTGGGTCAGGGTGAACCGGCGGTGCGCGGCGCGTTTGCGCAGGGCGTGGGCCGGGATGTCGATGCGGCGCAGGATCTCCCCGGGCGCCAGGACGTTGCGGTTGTTCCCGGTCACGAAGTCCAGGGCGTCGACGGTGCGTACGGACCCGTCGGCCGCCCACAGCTCGTACCGTGCCTCCAGCGCGACCGTGAGCGTGATCATCGGACCGGCCGGCAGCGACATGCAGATGTTCCCGCCGACGGTCGCCGCGTTCCAGACCTTGAAGGACGACAGGAACGCCTCGCAGGCCATCGGGATGAGGGTGCCCGCGGTCCACTCGGCCGGCGGCGCGAAGGCGTACAGGTCGCGGACGGTGCACGTGGCACCGATCTCCAGACCGGCGTCGCTCGGCACGAGGGGGTCCCAGGCCAGCGACGTCAGGTCGACCAGCCGCCGCAGGTCGGGCTGCTCGGTCGAGAACAGCCAGGTGCCGCCCGCGAGCCAGGCGTCCCCGTCGTGCCAGTCGGAGCCCGGCCGGTCCGCCGGCCGCCGGACGACTTCGGTGATGGTGTTGAGGTCCATGAGTACGAGCTCCCTCACGAAGGCGATCGTGAACTGCTCAGGGGTGGACCGGCCCGGCACGGAGCTTCCCCTTCACGGTACCCAGTACGACCGGGCCCCGCGCGGTGAGACCGCGCCGGTGCCCAGCCCGCCTCGTGCGGATATCGCCCGACCCGAGCCCGGCACGATCCGAAGGAGACGACCTACCGCTCGCCGGATTCGAAAGCGGCCCGCAGCTCCTCCCGCAGGGACCGCTGGAAGGCCGTCACCAGGGCCTGCACGACCATCGGCTGCATGTGCGCCGACAGTGCCTTCATCGACTCCACCCGCTCCGGATCGCTCTCGCCCTCCGTGAACGGCCGCCACACCTCGTCCCGGAACAGCGCCGTCAGCTCGTGCGCCGCCGACCGGGCGTGGTCCATCAGCACCGTGCGCGCCGCCAGGATCGTCTCGTGCGCGATCGGTACGTCGAGCAGCGCGACCCCCAGCCGCAGCAGCCCCACGTCCACCCGGAACCCGTCGCCCGAGGCCGCGAGCACGTTCATCGCCGTCAGCCTGCGCACGTCGGAATCCGACAGGGTCCGCCCGGCCCGCTTCTCCAGGTCCGCCCGCGACACCTCCTGCGCCGCGTCCGGGGCCCAACTCGCCACCATCGCCCGGTGGATCGCCAGGTCGTGCGCGCTCAGATCGTCCGGCAGGGCCTCCAGATAGCGCCGGCAGGCCGACAGCGTCATCCCCTGGTGCTGGAGCTCCTCGATCAGGGCCAGCCGGGACAGGTGCTCCGGCCCGTAGTGGCCCACGCGACGAGGTCCGATCACGGGAGGGGGCAAAAGCCCGCGCGTGCTGTAGAACCGTACGGTGCGCACGGTGACGCCCGCCCGGGCCGCCAGCTCGTCGACGGTGAGCGTCGGCTCGGGTGCCTGGTCGGCCATCGTCTGCGCCTCGCTCTCTGCTCCACAGCTTGGGTTCAACAGTATTGCTGTCGCACCAACGATGTGAAACGGCCAGGAGCTGCCCATGACCACGAACCTGCGACTGCCCGGACGACCCGAAGAGATCACCTTCCCCGCCCTGCTGGCCCGCAACGCCGCCGAACACGGGGACCTGCCGGCCCTCTCGTGGCGCTCGGGCGACGGCTGGGAGACCCTCACCTGGAGCGAGGCCCGCCGCAAGGTGGCCGTCCTCGCCTCCGGCTACGCCGCCCTCGGCGTCGAGCGCGACGAGCACGTCCTGATGATGATGGGCAACCGCCCCGAGCACTGGCTCAGCGACCTCGCCCTCGTCCACCTCGGCGCCGTCCCCGTCACCGTGTACGGGACCTCCGCGCCCGAGCAGATCGCCCACATCGCCCGCCACAGCCGGGCCAGGATCGCCGTCGTCGAGGGCGCCCGGGAACTGGCCCGGTGGGAGCCGCTGCTGGCCGACGCCGACACGCCCCTGGAGCGCCTGGTCGTCGCCGAACCCGCCGAGGCGGGCCCGCACCGGACCTACGGGTCCCTGTACGCGAGCGGCGCCCGGCTGCACTCCGCCGAGGCCTTCGAGAAGGCCTGGCAGGACACCGCCCCCGAGGACCCGCTGACCGTCGTCTACACCTCGGGCACCACCGGCGACCCCAAGGGCGTCCGCCTCACCCACCGCAACCTCGTGCTCCAGGCCGTCCGCCTCGACCGGCACGTCGAGTTGCCCGAGCACGCCGAGCACATCTGCTACCTGCCCTTCGCGCACATCGCCGAGCGCGTCCTCGGGATCTACCTGCCCCTGCTGCGCGCCGCCCACGTCCGGCTGTGCGCGGACCCGACCGCCGTCTCGGCCGCCGTCCGAGAGCTGCACCCCGTGCAGTTCTTCGGAGTGCCCCGGGTCTGGGAGAAGCTCGCCGCCTCCGTACGGGCCGTCCTCGCGCAGCTCCCCGAGGAGCAGCGGCGGGCCATCGAGGCCGCGGGCGACCTGGCCCGCGCCCGGGCCGGCCACAAGGAGCGGGCCGAGGAGGTCCCGGCCGCACTCGAAGCCTCGTACGCGCAGGCCAAGGAACAGGTCCTGGACCCGCTGCTGCGCCTCGCGGGCCTGGACCGGCTGGTCTGGACGGCCAGCGCCACCGCGCCCATGCCCCTCGACGTGGTGCGCTTCTGGGCCGGTTGGGGGATCACCATCATGGACGCCTGGGGGCTCACCGAAACCTCGGGCGTGTGCACGGTCAACAGCCCGGACGGCTTCCGGCTCGGCTCGGTGGGCCGCGCGATCGAGGGGCTGGAGTTGAGGCTCGCCGAGGACGGAGAGGTCCTCACCCGCGGCGAGACCGTCTTCGCCGGCTACCTGCGCCCCGACGGATCGGTGGACGCCGCCGCCGACGCCGAGGGCTGGTTCCCGACCGGGGACATCGGCCGGCTCGACGAGGACGGGTTCCTCTGGATCACCGACCGCAAGAAGGAACTGATCATCACCTCGAACGGCAAGAACGTCTCGCCGGCCCTGGTGGAGAACACGGTCAAGGAGCACCCGCTGATCGGCCAGGCACTGGTGCACGGCGACGGCCGTTCCTACCTGGTCGCCCTGCTGGTCCTGGACGCGGAACTCGCCCCGGTGTGGGCGGCGGCCAGGGGCATCGAGGCCGCCTCGCCCGGCGAGCTCGCCGGGCACCCGGCCGTCCGGGAGGAGATCGCCCGCGCCGTCGAGGCGGCCAACGCGAGACTGAACCGGACCGAACAGATCAAGAAGTACCGGCTGCTGACGGAGGAGTGGGGCCCCGAGACGGGCGAGCTGACCCCGTCGCTGAAGCTCCGCCGCCGGGTGGTCCGGGAGAAGTACGGGGACCTGATCGAGGGTCTGTACGAGGAGCCGCGCGACCGCGTGTGACCCGGGTGGACGAGTCCGGTGGGTGGGTCACCGCCCACCGGACGGGGCCGGGCGACCCGAGGGCTGCGTGGCGCGGCCCGCCGGTGTCTACTGGCGTCATGGCCTTTTCCGGTTTCCCCCAGGAGGCGTTCGCCTTCTACGAGGCTCTGACCGCGGACAACTCCAAGAGCTTCTGGACCGCGCACAAGGAGACGTACGAGTCGGCCGTCCGCGAGCCGATGCAAGAGCTGTGCGCCGAGCTCGAAGCCGAGTTCGGCCCGGCGAAGATCTTCCGCCCGTACCGCGACGTCCGGTTCTCCGCCGACAAGACGCCCTACAAGACCCAGCAGGGCGCGCACACCTCACAGGGCTACTACGTCGCGGTCGACGCCGACGGCCTCATGGTCGCCGCCGGGCTCCACGGCCCTTCCGGCGAACAGCTCGCCCGCTATCGGGCCGCCGTGGACGCCGACCGGTCGGGCAAGGAACTGGCCGCCATCCTCGAAACCCTCCGGGCCGACGGGTTCGAGCGGGCGGGCGAGCGGCTGAAGACCCGACCGCGCGGCGTCGCGGCCGACCATCCCCGCCTCGACCTGCTCCGCCACCGCAGCATCTACGCCCACCGCGGTTGGCCGCCCGACCCCTGGGTCGGCACCCCCGAGGCCCTCGACCGCGTCCGTACGTCCTGGCGGGCCCTGCGCCCGTTCGCCGAGTGGTGCGCCACGCACGCCGGAGCTCCGGGGGAGCGGTAGCCGGGCCGCGAAGGCCTCGGCGGGGTGGTGGGGGTGCGATCCGGCGGGCCCGGGCCGCACCCCTCGCTTCCGGACGGGACGGCCTAGCGGCCGATCAGCGGGTAGTGGTCGGAGAGGTTGGTGTAGGTGTAGGAGGTGCCCCAGCTGGAGACGGTCCAGGGCGCCGACTCCTCCTTGACCACGTTGTTCTCCCAGCCCGCCGGACGGGCGTTGCCCTTGCGGTACAGGACGTAGTCCAGGTCCTCGCGGGGGTCCGTCGGGTAGCGGTAGTTGGCGATCGAGTTCAGCGCGGTGTCGAAGGAGTACGGGTGGCCCGTCCGGGTGTCGGAGGGCGCCAGGTCCGCGTTGGCCAGCATGGAGGCGAGCTCCGGGGTGCGCGAGTCGACGTTCATGTCGCCCGCCACGATGACCTGCTCGTTCGCCGGGATGTTCTTCCCGTCCAGGAACGCGTCTATGGAGCGGAACTGGCGGGCGCGCATCTCCGCCGCCTCGCCCGCGCCGCAGCCCGGGTCCGTGGACTGGGCGTGGGTGCCGACCACGTGCACCTTGGTGCCGTTCACGTTCAGCACCACGTACGCGAAGCCCTTGTTGGACCACCAGTCGGCGCCGCAGGCGTCCTTGTAGACCACCTGCTCCTTGCGGATGATCGGCCACTTGCTGAGCACCATGACGCCGCCGTCCTCCGGGGTGGTGGAGGAGTACGAGCCGCCGGTGGCGTCCCAGCCGCTCTTGCTGCGGCCGACGACCGGGGTCGCGTACGGGTACTGCGCGGCCGCGTTGGCCCTGAGCGCGTCCGAGGCGCCGTTGTCGAAGGCCTCCTGGAGCACGACCACGTCGTGGCCCTGGAAGAAGGAGGCCTTCGGGATCTCCGCGGCCCGGTGGTCCTGGCCCCAGTTCGGGTACAGGTTCTTGCTCATCAGGAACACGTTGTACGACAGGACGCTGAGCCGGGGCGCGGTGGCGCTCTCCGCGGCCGTGGCGGCGGGCGCGGTGGTGGCGGCCAGGGCGCCGGCGGCGATAGCGGCCACGACCGCGGCGGCGGCGCGGTGACGGCGGGGGGAAGACAGCATGAGGACTCCATCGTTCCTGCGGGGGAAGATCGGCTCCGCCATCCAAGCAGCCGCGGTTACCTCTGGGTAACACCCGTGCAGCGACTTTCTGTCCGGCCCGCGACAAGGTGGCGACCCGGGCCCCGAAGGGTGTCGTGCGACGCTCGACGGATCGGGCTCGGCGGCCCGATCCGTCCGCAGGTCATACTGGGTACCGGCGGGATCGACACCCTGGGGGAGCACATGGACGGGACCGAGCGGCGGGCGGTCTCCGGGGCCGGGACGCACCGGACGCCCGGCGGTCGGACCGAGCCCGAGCCGCCCCCGCCCGGCGGCGTGCTGTGGACCATCGCGGGCGACGTCCGGGCCCTGCTCATGCTGCCCGCCGCCTTCACCCTCCAGGTCGCGCACCCGGCCATCGGGGCCGGCGTCGACCAGTACTCCGTGTTCCGCACCGACCCCTGGGGCCGCGGCGAACGCTCCCTGCGCTCGGTCCAGCTGTGGGTGTACGGCGGCGAGGAGGCCGCCGAAGAGGGCCGCCGGGTGCGCCGCCTGCACAAGGACATCCGGGGCACGGACACCCGCGGCCGCCCGTACCACTCCCTCGACCCGGCCTGCTACGCCTGGGTCCACGCCACCGGCTTCCCGATCTACCTCTACGCCGGGCGCTACCTGCTGCGCCGCTTCACCCCCGCGCAGGAGCGGCAGCTCTACCGGGAATGGCTCCAGGTCGGCCGGATCCTGGGCCTGCGCGACCGGGACATGCCGCAGAGCGTCGAGGAGTACTGGACGTACTGGGGCCGGATGCTGGCCGAGGAGATCGAGCCGACCAAGGTCGCCCGCGAGCTCCTCGCCACCGACGTGCCGCTGCCCCGGCCCGAGGTCGACTCGTCCGCCGCGCGGCTCCTGCTGCGGCTCACCTGGCCGGCGCTGCGCGCCGCGTTCCTGCGCTTCCGCGCCTTCGTCACCGTCGGGTACATGCCGCCCGAGGCGCGGGCCGTCCTCGGGCTGGAGTGGAGCCGGACCCAGGAGCGCCGGCTGCGCCGGTTCAGCACGGCCGCGCGGATCCTCGTACCCCTGCTGCCCGAGCGCCTGCGGTACCTGCCCATCGCGCGGGCGGCGCGCGCCCGCCGGCACGCCGCCGCCCGCTGACGGGACTCAGCGCCCGGCGTGCTCCGTGTGCTCGTGGATCGTGTTCGTCTCCGCGATCTTCTTCCAGGACTTCGGTTCGGTCTTGGCGGCCGGGGCCGAGAAGGAGCGCGCGGAGGCACTCGGAGCCGTCGGGTTCAGGGCCGAGGCGTCCGGCTTGCCCGGGGTGTACAGCCAGGTCTGGAAGAGCTGCGCGAGGGGCTGCCCGGAGACCTTCTCCGCGTACGAGACGAAGTCCGCGACCTTCGCGTTGCCGTAGGCGCGCTCGGTCGGCCAGCCCTTGAGGATCGCGAAGAACTTCTCGTCGCCGATGCGGTTGCGCAGTGCCTGGAGCGCGATGGCGCCACGGTCGTAGACGGCACCGTGGAACTGGTTCTCCGGACCGGGGTCGCCCGGCTTGACCTGCCAGAACGCGTCCTCCGCCGGGCGCAGCCCGTACGCCCAGTCGGCGAGCTCCTGCGCGGTGCCCTCGCCCTCCTTCTCCGACCACAGCCACTGGCTGTAGCGGGCGAAGCCCTCGTTGATCCAGATGTCCTTCCAGCCGTCCACGGAGACGCTGTCGCCGTACCACTGGTGGGCCAGCTCGTGCACGACCACCGAGACGTTCGCGCCGTTCTGGAACTGGCGCGGCCCGTAGAAGGGGCGGGTCTGCGTCTCCAGCGCGAAGCCGGCGGTCACGTTCGGCACGTAGCCGCCGAGCGCGTTGAAGGGGTACGGCCCGAAGACCCCTTCCAGCCACTCCGCGACCTCGCCGGTCCGCTCCACGCTCGCGCGCGCCGCGCCCGCGTTGTCGCCGAGGTCCTTGCTGTAGGCGTTGAGGATCGGAAGTCCGCTCGCGGTCTTGTCGGTGGTGATGTCGAACTTGCCGACGGCGAGGGTGGCCAGGTAGGTGGCCTGGGGCTTGTTGGAACGCCAGTTGTACCTGGTCCAGCCGAGCCGAGAAGTCTGCGACTGGAGCACGCCGTTGCTGATGGCCTGGGTGCCGTCGGGGACGTTGACGGAGACGTCGAACGTGGCCTTGTCGAGCGGGTGGTCGTTGCTCGGGAACCACCAGATCGCCGAGTCGGGCTCCTGCGCGGCCACACCGCCGTCGGGCGTGCGCTGCCAGGCCGTCCAGCCGTCCACCTTCAGCTCGGAGGGCTTGCCCGCGTACTTGACGACGACGGTGAGCGGGGTGTTGCGGGCGACCGCCTTGGCGGGGGTGACCTCCAGCTCCTGGGCGCCGGAGGTGGCGAACTTGGCCTTGACGCCGTTGACCCTGATCTCGCTGACCTGGAGCCCGAAGTCGAGGTTGAAGCGGGACAGGTCCTGCTTGGCGGTGGCGAGGAGGGTGGCGGTTCCCTCCAGCAGGTCCGTCTGCGGCTGGTACTGCAGGCGCAGGTCGTAGTGCGACACGTCGTATCCGCCGTTGCCGCTGGCCGGGTAGTAGGGATCGCCGATACCCGGGGCGCCCGGACCGTAGCTCGCCGCGGATGCCGGGATCACCAGCAGCAGGGAAGCGGCGAGCACGCTCGGGGCGATGACTTTGCGGTGCACGAATGGCTCCAAGTGGTAGGGGAGACGGATTGGTTCGGCTGTTGTCGTCCGACCGTATTCACGCGTGGCGCATCAGGTCATGTCCATGGCCCCTGCTGTCACACGATCGCCATTCGGCCGTCACGCTCCGCTGAGCGGTACGGTGCCCCCGGCTGTGCCGCCGGGTGCGGGCTGCGCCGGCGCGGGGCCGTGGCCTGCGGTTCGACCGCCGGAGCAGGGCCCGTGGATGCGGTGGCGCGGGCCGGCGGATGCGGTGCCGGGCACGGGGCAGCCCCCGGCCGGGCCCCGTGGATCGGCCGGATTTCCCCGCATCCTCGTCCGGAACCACCCCGCTGCCCCGCTCCGTCCTTGCCCGCCTTGCCCGGCCATGCCGGGGGCCGGGGGGCCTGCGGGGCCTTCGCCCACCCCGCCCCTTCCCGAAACCGGCGGCTCCGCTCCCGGCTCCCCGGTCCGGGGCTCCGCCCCGATTCCCTTGCCTCGAAGGCCGGTTGCGCCCCGCGGGGTGGGTGGGCGTCCACGGGCCGGATGGGTGTGCCCGCAGGCATCGCGGGTCGGCTGCCCGCGAGGGCGCAGGGCTTCCCGACATACTGAGCAGTCGGTAACCTGCCCGGCATGACGATTCCCCCGCTCGCGGCCCGGCATTGTTGGCACGCGGCCATCAACCCGCTGCACTCGACGATCTACTTCTCGCCGGACACCGCCAAGGAGTTCGCCGCCCTGGGGATCACCGACCCCGTCGCCGTCAACCTCGCCCAGCGCTCCGCGGCGATGGGCGCCGTCGGGGCCGGGTCCGTGACGGCCGCGTTCTACAACTACAGCCACGACCACGTCGCCCGGTTCCTGCCCGCCGTCTGGGACACCGCCGGACCCGAACAGGTCCTCGCCGCCCGACTGCGGGCCGCCGACACCACCCTGCGCCGGCTGCTCGGCCCCGAGACCCTGGGCTCCGCCGAACTCGCCGAGGCCGCGGACCTGGCGATGCGCGCCACCGAGGGCTGCACCCGGCACGCCCGCGTCCTCTACGCCGCCCACGCCGACCTCCCCGTCCCCGAGGAACCCCACCTGAGGCTCTGGCACGCCACGACCCTGCTGCGCGAGCACCGCGGGGACGGTCACCTCGCCGCCCTGCTCCTCGCGGGACTCGACCCCGTCGAGGCCCTCCTCAGCCACACCGCCACCGGCAGGGGCATGAGCCCGAAGTGGATCAAGCGCATCCGCGGCTGGGACCAGGCGGACCTGGACGCCGCCGCGGACCGGCTCCGCGCGCGCGGAGTGCTCGACGCGGACGGCACCCTCACCGAGCACGGCGCCGCCCTGCGCGAGCGGCTGGAGACCGACACCGACCGCCTCGACGCCGCCCCGTACGAGCACCTCGGCGCCGAAGGCCTCGCCCGCCTCGCCGAACTCGGCGGCGCCGTGGTCCACCAGGCCATGGCCGCCGGCGCCTTCCCGCCGGACCTGCGCGGCTGACGGACGGGGCTCCCGCCGTCCCTCTCCGCCACCTGCCACAATTGGCAGCCTTCCAGTGCAAACGAAGGCAGGCGGGACCCGATCGTGACGACGTCCATCGAAGGCAGGATCGCCGAGGAGCTCGGCGTACGGGAGCGGCAGGTCAAGGCGGCCGTCGAGCTGCTCGACGGCGGCTCGACCGTGCCGTTCATCGCGCGCTACCGCAAGGAAGCGACCGAGATGCTCGACGACGCCCAGCTGCGCACCCTCGAGGAGCGGCTGAGGTATCTGCGCGAGCTGGAGGACCGGCGCGCGGCGATCCTCGACTCCGTGCGGGAACAGGGCAAGCTCGACGCCGAGCTGGAGGCGCGGATCAACGCGGCCGACACCAAGGCCCGGCTGGAGGACATCTACCTCCCGTTCAAGCCCAAGCGCCGCACCAAGGCCCAGATCGCCCGCGAGGCCGGTCTGGAGCCGCTCGCCGACGGGCTGCTGACCGACCCGTCGGTCGAACCCGCCGCCGCGGCGGCCGCGTTCGTCGACGCCGACAAGGGCGTCGCCGACCCGGCCGCCGCCCTGGAGGGCGCCCGCGCCATCCTCACCGAGAAGTTCGCCGAGGACGCCGACCTGATCGGCGAACTGCGCGAGCGGATGTGGGGCCACGGCCGGCTCGCCGCCAAGGTCCGCGACGGCAAGGAGGAGGCGGGCGCGAAGTTCGCCGACTACTTCGACTTCGCCGAGCCGCTCACCGCACTCCCCTCGCACCGCGTGCTGGCGATGCTGCGCGGCGAGAAGGAGGACGTGCTCACCCTGGAACTGGAGCCTGAGGAGCCGTCCGACGTTCCCGGCCCCTCCACGTACGAGGGCATGATCGCCCGCCGCTTCGGCGTCGCCGACCGCGGCCGCCCGGGCGACAAGTGGCTCGCGGACACGGTCCGCTGGTCCTGGCGCACCAAGATCCAGGTGCACCTCGGCATCGACCTGCGGACCCGGCTGCGCGCCGCCGCCGAGGACGAGGCCGTACGGGTCTTCGCGTCGAACCTGCGCGACCTGCTGCTCGCCGCCCCCGCCGGCACCCGCGCCACCCTCGGTCTCGACCCGGGCTTCCGCACCGGCGTGAAGGTCGCCGTCGTCGACGCCACCGGCAAGGTCGTGGCCACCGACGTGATCTACCCGCACGTGCCCGCCAACAAGTGGGACGAGTCCCTCGCCAAGCTGGCCCGCCTCGCCAAGGAGCACGCGGTCGAGCTGGTCGCCATCGGCAACGGCACGGCCTCCCGCGAGACCGACAAGCTCGCCGGGGACCTCATCACCCGCCACCCCGAACTGGGACTCACGAAGGTGATGGTCTCGGAGGCGGGGGCCTCCGTGTACTCGGCCTCCGCGTTCGCCTCGCAGGAACTCCCGGGCATGGACGTGTCCCTGCGCGGCGCGGTCTCGATCGCCCGCCGCCTCCAGGACCCGCTCGCCGAGCTCGTGAAGATCGACCCGAAGTCGATCGGCGTCGGCCAGTACCAGCACGACCTGTCCGAGGTGAAGCTCTCCCGCTCCCTGGACGCGGTCGTCGAGGACTGCGTGAACGGCGTCGGCGTGGACGTCAACACCGCCTCCGCGCCGCTGCTCTCGCGGGTCTCGGGCATCAGCGGCACCCTCGCCGAGAACATCGTCGCCCACCGGGACGCCAACGGCCCCTTCCGCAGCCGCAAGGGCCTCAAGGACGTGGCCCGCCTCGGCCCGAAGGCGTACGAGCAGTGCGCGGGCTTCCTGCGCATCCGTGGCGGAGAGGACCCGCTGGACGCCTCCGCCGTGCACCCCGAGGCGTACCCGGTCGTCCGGTCCATGGGCAAGACGGCCGGCGGCGAGGTGGCGGCCCTGATCGGCAACACCTCCGTACTGCGCTCGCTGCGCCCGGAGCAGTTCGTCACCGAGGCCTTCGGCCTGCCCACGGTCACCGACATCCTGCGCGAGCTGGAGAAGCCGGGCCGCGACCCGCGCCCCGCCTTCAAGACGGCCACGTTCAAGGAGGGCGTGGAGAAGATCGGAGACCTGGCCCCCGGCATGATCCTGGAGGGCGTGGTCACCAACGTGGCCGCCTTCGGCGCCTTCATCGACATCGGTGTCCACCAGGACGGGCTGGCGCACGTCTCGGCCCTGTCGAAGAACTTCGTCAAGGACCCGCGGGACGTGGTCAAGCCGGGCGACATCGTCCGTGTGAAGGTCCTGGACGTGGACATCCCGCGCAAGCGCATCTCGCTGACGCTGCGCCTGGAGGACGAGGCCGACCGCCCCGCGGGCGGCGCCCCGAGGCAGGACCGCCAGGAACGCCGCTCGGGCGGCGGCCGTCCGCCGCAGCAGCGCGGTGGCGGTGGCGGTGGTGGCGGCCAGGGCCAGGGGCAGGGCCGACGCGGCGGCCAGAGCCAGGGCCAGGGCCAGAGCCAGGGCCAGGACCAGCGGGGTCAGGGCCGGCGGCAGGGCGGCGGCAGCGCCCCCGCACCCGCCAACAGCGCGATGGCGGACGCCCTGCGCAGGGCCGGCCTCACCGGCCCCGAGGACCGCCGCAAGCGGTAGCGCACACCCCCTCGCGCACCTCGCGCGCGGACCCGGCAGGCATGGCCGAATACCTTCCCCACCAGGGGAGTTGCCTTGCCAATGGCGGCAGAAGATATGTAGGCATGAGGAACGCCCGTTCGTCACTCGGCGGACGAGCTTCCGCATTCCCCTCAGGACCGTGTTCCCCGAGGCCCGGTTTGAAGGCACAGGACACCATGCCCATGCCCCCGCACGCCTACAGACGCTGCCCGAGAAAGGGTCCGAAGAGGGATCACATGTCCCACCGGCGAGTCAGTCTGCGCAAAAGGTGCGAGAACATTCTCGGCCATCTGGAATTACCCCATCCATTCTCCCTGGATGAGCTCTGCAACCGAATAGCCGAGCAGCGCGGCCGGCCCATCCGCCTCCACCCGCTGCCCAAGGAGGCGGCCGAGACGGGGGTCTGCGGGCTCTGGGTGGGAACGGTCAGCGTCGACTACGTCTTCTACGAGGCGCAGACCACCCCGCTGCACCGGGAGCACATCGTGCTTCACGAACTCGGCCACATCCTGTTCGGCCACCACTCCGTGGAAGCCGACGACGTCGACGACGGCCACGCTCCCACCGTGCTCGGGCGCACCAACTACACCACCCGCCAGGAGCAGGAGGCGGAGATGCTCGCCAGCATGATCCGCATCCGCACGGCGAACGCCGGCCCGCACGCTGCCGCCGCCCCGCCCCGCGACACCCTGGCCCGGCTGGAGTCGGCCATGGGATACGAGCGGAGGAACGGTGGCCGCTGACCTGACCGCCTTCGGCAACTGGCTCGCCGTCCCCAGCGTGGCGTGCCTCTGGATCGCACTCCTGCTCCGCGCCCCCGGTGCCCTGCGCTCCCCGCAACAGCGCGGCCTGTGGCTGGCCGTGGCCACCGCGGCCGCCGCGATGACCCTGAACCTGCCCGACGTGGTCGCGTACGCGATGCGCCGCGGCCCCGACTACGCCCACGCCATCGGGCTCTTCCGCAACTTCAGCGGCGTGCTGTCGGCGGGCGCCGTGCTCTACTTCGTGGCCGCCACCACCAAGGGCCGTCGGCTCCAACTCGCCTCCTGCGTCGCGACCGTGGGGTGGCTCGGGACCCTGTACGGCCTGGACGCGGCCGCGCCCGCGCACGGCGGCCACACCATGCCGCCGGTCGGCGACCCGGTGCCCTCCCTCGCGTACTGGCTGGTCCTGATCTCCGCGCACCTGGTGGCCAACACCGTCTGCGTCGCCCTGTGCTGGCGCTACAGCCGCCGTGCCGAGAGCAGCGGACTGGCCGCCGGACTGCGGCTGTTCGGGCTCGGCACCGCGCTCGCCGGCCTCTTCTGGTTCGCGTACCTGCTCAAGGGCCTCTTCGGCAGCACCTGGGCGATGCCCGCCCTGCCGCTGTTGATGAACCTGCACGGCCTGCTGCGCGCCACCGCAATCCTGGTGCCCACGCTGTTCACCTTCCGGCGCGGCGCCGCCGACATCGCCATCGCGTGGCGGCTGTGGCCGCTGTGGCGCGACCTCGTCCAGGCCGTACCGCACGTGGCGCTCAACAAGCCGCGGGCCGGGCGGGTGGTGGAGCTGCTGTGGCCGCCCGTCCCGCGCAACCTGCTCGTCTACCGCAAGGTCATCGAGACGCGCGACGCGATCCTGATCCTGGGGGAGTACGTCGCCCCGGGCGCCCTGGAGCAGGCCCGCGACCGGGTCGCCGGCCGCGGGGTACCCGAACAGCGGCGCACCGCCGCCGCGTTGGCCTGCGTACTGCGTGAGGCGCGGCAGGCGAAACTCGAAGGACTTCCCGGTCAGGCGGGCGAGGCGGCCGCGCTGGAACTGCCGGCCGCGATCCAGACCACGAAGGCGGACGGGGACCTGGCGGACGAGGCGGCGTTCCTCGTCGACGTCGCCCAGGAATACGCCGCCGCTACAACCACCGGGAAGTGAAACCGTTTTGAGCACGTCGACGACGAGCACGACCGTACTGGTCACGGGCGCCGGCGCCGGACTGGGGGCCGCCTTCGCCCGCGGGTTCGCCGCCAAGGGCTGCGACCTGGTCCTCGTGGCCCGCGACAAGGACCGCCTCGACGCCCTCGCCGGGGAACTGGGTCGGCAATTCGGCGTGTCCTGCGAGGTGTTGCCGGCCGACCTCCTGGACCCGGCACAGTGCGCGTCGGTCGCCGAGCGGCTCGCGGACCGGACCCGGCCCGTGGACGTCCTGGTCAACAACGCGGGTTTCGGACTGCCCGCGCCGTTCCCCCACAGCCCGCTGGAGGACGAGGAGCGGATGCTGGACCTGCTGGTCAAGGTACCGCTCCGGCTCACCCACGCGCTCCTGCCGGGCCTGCGCGAACGCCGTCGGGGAGCCGTCCTCAACGTCTCGTCGGTGGCGGGCCTGTTGCCCACGGGGACCTACGGCGCGGCCAAGGCCTGGATCACCGCCTTCAGCGAATCCCTCCGGGTGGACATGGAGCCGTACGGCGTCCGCGTCCTCGCGGTCGTGCCCGGCTTCACCCGCACCGAATTCCAGGAGCGGGCGGGGATGGACGTCAGCTCACTGCGCGACGCGGTCTGGCTGGAACCGGAAGCGGTGGTCGAGCGTGCGCTGCGGGACCTGGCGCTGCGCCGCCCCCTCAGCATCACGGGCCGCCGCTACCGCGCCTACGCATGGGCGGTACGGCACCTCCCGCGCGATTTCGTGGCCCGCAGGATGGCGCGCAAACGGAGTGCCCCGGCGGACCGGCCGGACCGCGGCTGAGGCGGCGGACGCCGGCCGAAGCCGCCGGACAGGCCGAGGCGCGGCCCTGGTCAAGGGCCGCGCGGGCCTGGGTTGGAGGGGCTAGCCGCAGTCGTCGTCCCAACCGCCGTGTCCCCAGTTGCCGTAGTCGTCGTCGTCCCAACCACCGTGGTGGCCGTATCCGCCACCCCAGTCGTCATCGTCGTCCCAGCCGCCGGCGACATAGCTGACGTGGTGAGCCGGGGTTGCCGCAGCAGCGCTGCCGGCAGATGCGACGGCTGCTCCGCCGGCCATCAGGAGACCGGCAGCGGAGACCGCGAAGAGGCGCTTCGCTCTCTGTGCAAACATGAGAATTTCCCTTTCCTCCCGCCCTCTCCCGCACCTCTTCGAGGTGTGACGAGGCGGAACCGCAGCCGCAGAATCAGAATGCGCAGCGCGGATCGGATACAGGGCCGCGGGAAATGCGAAAGCACTTTTCCAGTCGACGCGGGACTCGGGCCCGCGCGGGCGTGCTCCGCGGTTGCGGCTCTCACTTACAGAGGCTAGTCCCGTTCGAGTCGATCGGCACCTCGGAACGTGCCCCTTTTCCTACAGTTCGACGACCTTGCCGCCCGCGACCTCCAGGCGGCGCGTCACCCGAACGGCGTCCAGCATCCGGCGGTCGTGCGTGACCAGCAGGAGCGTGCCCTCGTAGGACTCCAGCGCCGATTCCAACTGCTCGATCGCCGGGAGGTCCAGGTGGTTGGTGGGCTCGTCCAGAACCAGCAGGTTCACCCCGCGACCCTGGAGCAGGGCCAGCGCCGCGCGGGTGCGCTCGCCGGGGGAGAGGGTGGCCGCCGGGCGCAGGACGTGGGCCGCCTTGAGGCCGAACTTGGCCAGCAGGGTGCGGACTTCGGCCGGCTCGGTGTCCGGGACCGCCGCGCAGAAGGCCTCCAGCAGGGGCTCGTCGCCGAGGAACAGCCCGCGCGCCTGGTCGACCTCGCCGACCAGGACGCCGGAGCCCAGGGTCGCGGAGCCGGAGTCCGGGGTCAGCCTGCCCAGGAGCAGCGCCAGGAGGGTGGACTTGCCGGCGCCGTTGGCACCGGTGATCGCGACCCGGTCCGCCCAGTCGATCTGCAGGCCGGCCGGGCCGAAGGCGAAGTCCCCGCGCTTGACGGTCGCCTCGCGCAGGGTGGCGACGACGGAGCCGGAGCGCGGGGCCGCCGCGATCTCCATGCGCAGCTCCCACTCCTTGCGCGGCTCCTCCACGGCCTCCAGCCGCTCGATCGCCCGCTGCGTCTGGCGGGCCTTCGCGGCCTGCTTCTCGCTGGACTCGCCGCGCAGGTTCTTGCCGATCTTGTCGTTGTCGCCGGCCTTGCGGCGGGCGTTGCGCACGCCCTTGTCCATCCAGTTGCGCTGCATCTGCGCCCGGCCTTCGAGGGCGGCCTTCTTGTCCGCGTACTCCTCGTAGTCCTCACGGGCGTGACTGCGGGCCCGGGCCCGCTCCTCCAGGTAGGACTCGTACCCGCCGCCGTAGAGGTTGATCTGCTGCTGGGCGAGGTCCAGTTCGAGGACCTTGGTGACCGTCCGCGTGAGGAACTCGCGGTCGTGGCTGATCACGACCGTGCCCGCGCGCAGCCCCTTGACGAAGCGCTCCAGCCGCTCCAGACCGTCCAGGTCCAGGTCGTTCGTGGGCTCGTCGAGCAGGAAGACGTCGTAGCGGGAGAGCAGCAGCGAGGCGAGGCCCGCGCGGGCCGCCTGGCCGCCGGAGAGCGCCGTCATCGGCAGGTCCAGGCCCACCGTGAGGCCGAGGTCGTCCGCGACCTCCTCGGCCCGCTCGTCGAGGTCCGCGCCGCCGAGGTCCAGCCACCGGTCCAGCGCCGTCGCGTACGCGTCGTCCGCGCCCGGCGCCCCGTCCACCAGGCCCTGCGTGGCCGCGTCCAGCTCCGCCTGGGCGGCGGCCACGCCGGTGCGGCGGGCCAGGAACTCCCGTACGGACTCCTCCGGCCGGCGCTCCGGCTCCTGCGGGAGGTGACCGACGGCGGCGGTGGGCGGGGAGAGCCGCAGTTCACCGGTCTCGGGGGTGTCCAGTCCGGCCAGCAGGCGGAGCAGGGTCGACTTCCCGGCGCCGTTGACGCCGACGAGACCGATGACGTCGCCGGGCGCGACGACGAGGTCGAGATCGGCGAAGAGCGTGCGCTCACCGTGCGCGGCGGTGAGCTTCTTGGCGACGAGGGTTGCAGTCATGATGCGCCGATCCTATCGGCCCGCCCCCGGAGCCCCGGCGGCCGATCGGCCGCGGGCAGGGCGCGGTCACGTACCGATCACCCGCAGACCGGCCCACAGCGCGGTCACGGCGCCGGCCAGGCAGAGCGGTGTGGTCAGCAGGCCGAGGCGGGTGAATTCGGACACGGACACCCGCACGGCGTGCGTCTGGAGCACCCGCCGCCACAGCAGGGTGGCCAGGGAGCCCGCGTAGGTCAGGTTCGGGCCGATGTTCACGCCGATCAGCACGGCCAGCACCTGTCCCGGCCCGCCCGCCACGGCCGGCGGGAGCAGGGCGAGCACCGCGGGCAGGTTGTTGATCAGGTTGGCCAGTACGGCGGCCACGGCGGCCGTCGCCAGCAGCGCGGGCAGCGAGTCCCCGGCCGGCAGCACCCGGGCCAGCCCGTCACCGAGCCCGTGGTCCACCACAGCGCCCACGACCACCCCGAGGGCCAGCACGAACAGGCAGAACGCGGGCGCCGTCGAGGCCGCGATCCGGCGCGCGGTGGTCTCCCGGCGCCGCAGGGCCCGAACGGCCAGCACGGCCGTGCCGGCCAGGGCCGCCCACACGGGACTCGCCCCCGCGAAGGAGGCCAGGACGAAGCCGGCGAGGGTCAGGAGGAGGACGGCGAGCGCGAACCGCGGCAGCGGTGGGTGCTCTGCCGCCATCGGCACGTGCTCCGGCGGGGCCGCCAGATCGGCCCGGAACCAGCGGCGGAACACCCCGTACTCCACCCCGATCGCCACCAGCCAGGGCAGGGCCATCAGCGCCGCGAACCGGGTGAAGGAGAGGCCGCTCGCGGTGAAGGCGAGCAGATTGGTGAGGTTGGAGACGGGCAGCAGCAGCGAGGCCGAGTTCGCGAGGTGCGCGGTGGCCAGGACGTGCGGGCGGGGCCGGGCCCCGAGCCGGGCCGTCGTCGCCAGGACCACCGGGGTCAGCAGCACCACCGTCGCGTCCAGGCTCAGTGTGGCGGTGACCACGGAGGCCACCGCGAACACCCCGCCGAGCAGGGCGGTCGGGCCCCGGTCGGCGGAGAGCCGGGCGATGGCGGCGCCCGCGGCGCGGAACAGGCCCTCGTCGGCGCAGAGCCGGGCCAGCGCCAGGACGACCGCCAGGAACCCGACCACGGGCAGCAGGTCGCGCACCCGTTCCCAGGCGTCGGAGGGCGACACCACCCCGAAGGCGATGAGCAGCCCCGCCGCGGGCACGGCGGCCGCGGCCTCGGGCAGACCGCGCGGGCGGAACACGGCGAAGGCCAGCACCCCGACGAGGAGTACGGCCGACAGGGACTCGGCGGCGACGGTGTTCAGGGGGTACTCCGGGAAAACGGCGCGGGGGACCCCGACAGGATGACACCGGCGTGCCCCGGGCGCCGAGGCGGGGCCGGTCGCCCGCACCCGTACCGCACCTTCCCCGCGCCGGTCCCGCCGCCGGGATGGCGGGATAGGTGGGAAGCGCGTCATTGCGGCCATCGCGCGGGGCGGACCACCATGAGGGCATGAGGTTGTCGCCGCGAAACGAGGTGCTCGTCCTTCTCTACGACGGGGTGCAGAGCCTGGACGTGACCGGGCCGGTGGAGGTGTTCGCCGCCATCGCCCGCTTCCCCGGGCGGTCGGGGTACGAGATCCGGACGGTGTCGCCGGGAGGCGCGCCGGTGCGTACGAGCAGCGGGCTGACGCTGGTGCCCGACGGTGAGCTGGAGAGTGCCCGGCCGGGCGCCGGGACCACGCTGCTGGTGCCGGGGGGCCGCTACCGGGCCGACTTCGAGCCGCGGCTCACCGACTGGCTCCGCGCCCACGGGGGTGCCGCGGAGCGGCTCGTGTCGGTGTGCACCGGAGGGCTGCTGCTGGCGGAGGCGGGGCTGCTGGACGGGCGGCGGGCCACGACGCACTGGTACGTGTGCGAGCAGATGGCGCGGGACTACCCGGCCGTCGTGGTGGAGCCCGACCCCATCTACGTGCGCGACGGACCCGTGGCCACCTCGGCCGGGGTCACGGCGGGGATCGACCTCGCGCTCGCGCTGGTGGAGGAGGACCACGGCCGGGACGTCGCGCTGAAGATCGCCCGGCACCTCGTGGTGTTCCTGCGCAGGCCCGGCAACCAGGCCCAGTTCAGCGCGCAGCTCGCCGCCCAGACGGCGCGGCGCGATCCCCTGCGGGACGTCCAGCAGTGGATCACGGAGCACCCGGACGGCGACCTGAGCGTCGACGCCCTCGCCGCGCGGGCCCGCCTCTCGCCGCGTCACTTCGCGCGGGCCTTCCAGGCGGAGACGGGCGTGACCCCGGGCCGGTTCGTGGAACGGGTCCGCGTGGAACACGCCCGCCGGCTGCTGGAGGAGGGCACGGACGGGGTCGCCCAGATCTCCCGTGCCTGCGGGTACGGCACGCCGGAGGCCCTGCGGCGCGCGTTCGTGAGGGCCCTGGGCCAACCCCCGGCCGAATACCGCCGCCGTTTCGGCCCCACCCCCTGACCTGTCGTCCATCCACCGCTCCGGAGGAGCCATGCAGATCGCCGTACTGCTCTACGACCGCTTCACCGCGCTCGACGCCGTCGGGCCCTTCGACACCCTCGGGCGGCTGCCCGACGCCGAGGTCGTGTTCGTGTCCGAGCGCCCCGGGCCCGTGCGCACGGACAACGGGGCGCTCGCGTTCGTCGCCGACAAGGGGCTCGACGAGGTGACCCGGCCGGACGTCGTCGTCGTGCCCGGGGGGCCGCACCCCGAGCGGGAGATGGAGAACCCCGCGGTGATGGAGTGGCTGCGGGCGGTGGACGCCACCACCACCTGGACCACCTCCGTGTGCACGGGATCCCTGCTGCTGGCGGCCGCAGGGCTGCTCGACGGGAGGCGGGCCACCAGCCACTGGCTGTACCTGGACCGGCTGTCGAAGTTCGGCGCCGAGGCCACCGGGGAGCGTGTGGTCACCGACGGGAAGTACGTCACCGCCGCCGGGGTGTCCTCCGGGATCGACATGGGGCTCACCCTGCTCGGCCGGATCGCCGGGGACGAGTACGCGCAGGCCGTCCAGCTGATGACGGAGTACGACCCGCAACCGCCCTACGACGCGGGTTCGCCGGACAAGGCCCCGGCCGAGCTCGTCGCGCACCTGCGCGCGAGCAATCCGCTGGGCTAGGAGGTCCCTTCGGGATCCTGCCCGACCCTCCCCGGCCCCCGCGCCCCCCATCGCCGGCGAGGCCGGATCCGGCTGGTGCCGTCTGTCCGGTGCGGCAAACCCGGGGCGCGGCACCGGACGACGTGGGATCAACCGGCGGGATCCGCAAGAGCCGGTTCGGGCGGGTACTCCGGCCGGCCCGCGGGACGACGGCGGCTCACGGGGTCCACGTGAACACCGGCGGCCGTCGTTCCAGGAACGCGGCGACACCCTCCGCGGTGTCGTCGCTTCCGGCCGCCTGTGCCTCCCAGTGGTCCTCGCGGCCCGTCCGGCCGTCCGCGAACTCCTTCGCCGCCGCCTGCGTGAGCTGCGAGCGCGAGGCCAGGATCCGGGCGAACTCGGCGACGCGCTTGTCCAGCTGCCCGGCCGGCAGCAACTCGTTCAGGAACCCGGCGCGCAGCGCCGCCTCCGCGCCGATCAACTCGGCAGAGAAGAGCAGGTACTTGGCCCAGGCCGGGCCGACCAGGGTCGCGAGCCGCCGGGTGGACGACGCCGGGTAGACGATGCCCAGCTTCGCCGGGGTCACCCCGAACGACGCGCCCTCCTCCGCGAAGCGCAGGTCGCACGCCGCCGCCAGCTGGCTGCCGCCGCCCACGCAGAACCCGCGGATCGCCGCCAGCGTCGGCTTGGGGAAGGCGGCCAGCGCCTCCTCCGCGGTCACGGCGAGGGCCCGCGGGTCCTCGTCCCCGGTCAGCGAGGAGATGTCCGCGCCCGCGCAGAAGGTCGGTCCGGCCCCGGTCAGCACGAGCACCCGTACGGCGGGATCGTCGGCCAGGCCCGCCAGCAGCTCCGGCAGCGCCCGCCACATCGCCGCCGTCATGGCGTTGCGCTTGGCGGGATGCGAGACGACCACGGTCGCCACCCCGTCGGCCACCGTGTGGAGCAGTGCGGGATCCCCGGCTGAGTTCATGCGCCGGATGGTATCCAGCGGATCAGGAACAGTCGAAAACTGACTCCGTCATACGCCGGCGGTCGGAAAGCGTCTGATAGGCGCTGATTTCTGGTCAGCGGTTCGGTCCGGACCAGCCCGTTCTCCACTCTTGTCGCGTGGAGACGATCGAGCGCGAAGACGGGGGACGGAATATGGATGTCAGCGGGAGCGTCCCGCCGGCCAGGGAGGCGGAGCCGGCGGCTCCGGCCGACCCCCTCGCCTACGAGGGGGTGTGGAGGTTCACCGCACCGGCGGTAGAAGAATCCGTTCCGCAGGCCCGCCGGGCCGTCCGTGACCTGCTCGGGCGGCAGGGGGTGCCCGCCGATCAGGACATCGTCCATTCCCTGCTGCTGATCGTCTCCGAACTGGTGACGAACTCGGTCCGGCACGCCGCCCTGCTCTCGCCCGAGGTCGCGGTCGAGGTGGCGATCGGCCGGTCGTGGGTACGGGTGGCCGTCGAGGACAACCACCCGTACCGCCCCAAGGCGCTGGAGGCCGATTTCGGGCAGACCGGCGGCCGGGGTCTGCTCCTGGTCCGCGAGGTCACGCTGGAGTCCGGCGGGGTCTGCGACGTCGAGCACACGTCGACCGGCGGCAAGGTCATCTGGGCGGCCCTGCCGCTCACGGCCCCCGCCGCGCCGGCCGCCACCGCCCCGCACCCCGCCGCGCCGACCCCGGCCGGCTGAGCAGCGCGGAGAGGGCTACCAGCCCGCCGCGTCGCCCGTCAGCTCGCGGATCGCGGGCCGCGCCGCGTCCAGCACGGTCATGAACCAGGCCGAGAACGGCGCTTCGGCGTGCTGCTTGGCCAGCTCCTCGGCGGTGACGAACGCGGTGTCCGCGATCTCCTCCGGATCGGGGTGTACCGCGGCCTGCGCGAGTCCCACGAAAAGGTGGTTGAACTCCTGCTCCACCAGGCCCGACGCGGGGTCCGGGTGGTTGTAGCGCACCGTTCCCGCCTCCGCGAGCAGCGACGGCGAGAGCCCCAGCTCCTCGTGGGTCCGCCGGGCGGCCGCCGCGAACGGCGACTCCCCCGGATAGGGGTGACCGCAGCAGGTGTTCGACCAGACGCCGGGGGAGTGGTACTTCCCGAGCGCCCGCTGCTGGAGCAGCAGCCGGCCCTGCTCGTCGAAGAGGAACACAGAGAACGCCCGGTGCAACTGCCCCGGCGCCTGATGGGCGGAGAGCTTCTCCGCCGTGCCGATCGTGTTGCCTGACTCGTCGACCAGTTCGAGCATGATCGGTTCTTGGGTCCCGGTGCCGTCGGTCGCGCTGCTGGCGGCGGTGGCTGGTGTGGTCGGCATACCCATCCTTCGCTTCGGACTTCGGCCTTCAGTCTGCCGTACAAAAGGGGCTTGTCCGCACTTCGAAGATCTGTCCACGTCCGTGCCCCGCCGCGTGCTATGCGGCGGGGCACGGAGCATCAGACCCCGAAGGGGGCCGGATAGCCGATCGTGCCCGTCGGAACCGGGACGGAAGCGTCCAGCACCAGCGCCATCACGGCCTCGTCCGGCACCTCGAACGGAGCCCGGATCCCGAACCGCGACGCCGGCACGAAGCCGAAGCGCGGGTAGTACTCCGGATGCCCGAGCACCAGGACGAGCGACTCCCCGTGCTCCCGGGCCGCCGTGAGCAGCGCCCGGACGACCGCACTGCCCGCGCCCGAGCGCCGGCGCGCGGGATCGACCGCGACCGGGGCGAGCGCGAGCGCCCGTGCCCCGTCCACCTCGCAGGCGGTCAGCAGGGCGTGCGCCACCACCGACCCGTCCGGGCCCTCGGCCACGTACGACAGCCCGGGCAGCCACGCGCCGTCCACGCGCAGCGCGTCCACGAGGTCCGCCTCCAGCGGGGTCTCGAAGGCCGCCAGGTTGACGGCCCGTACGGCGGCCTCGTCGGCCGCCGTCTCCGGGCGGGTCGGCCAGGCCCCGCCGTCCCCGGCGGTCACCGGGCGCAGCACGTAGCCGGTGTAGCCGTACTCGTGCCCGTGGCGGGCCCGTACGTCGAGCTCCTCGCGGGTGGCGGCCAGCGCGGCCTCCATCGCGGGGGAACCGGCGCCGGAGCGGGTGCGCACCCGCTCGGCGAGCGGACCGTAGTACTCGGCCCAGTCGGAGTCGGGCAGGTGGTGCACGCCGAGCAACCGGTACCCGGCGCTCTGCGCGGCGGCCAGGTTCCCGGCGGTGGAGCGCAGCGGGCACTGCGCGTCCCAGAAGGCGCGCGCCCCGGCGGACGGCTCCGCCGCGGTCCACTCGCACTCGGTCAGCACGATCGTGCCGCCCGGGGCGAGCAGCCGCCGCCAGCGCGCGAGCGCGGTGTCGAAGCCGATGGTGTAGGCGGATCCCTCGGCCCACACGAGGTCGAAGGAGCCGTCGGGGAACTCGTCGGCGGGAAGCGCGCCCATGTCCGCCCGAACGGTACGGACCCGCTCGCCGAGCCCGCGGGTGCGGGCCTCGGTGCGCAGCTCTTCGAGGAAGGGGGCGTGCAGGTCGACGGCGGTCACCTCGGCGCCGTCCGCGCCCGCCTCGGCGGCCAGCAGCAGGGCGCTGCGGCCCGGGCCGCAGCCCAGGTCGAGGACGCGCGGCCGCTTCGGGAGCGGTCCGCACAGGGACAGCAGGTGACGGGTGCTCGCGTCGGAGCCGGGAGCCTGCCGGGGCAGGCCGTGGTGAAGGGTGAAGAACGCCTCGATGAAGGCGGAGGTGGCGGTACCGGTGTTGTCGGTCAACGTGAACCCTTGGAAAAGGGGGCTCCGGCCGACCAGGGGCCTGTCGGTGGTGGGATCAGGCCCGGCGGTCGGATGCCCTGGAGGAATGGGGGATGCACCGGAGTTCGCTGCGCATGGCCGCGACCACTGCGACGGTCATCAACCCACCTCTTCCTCGCTCGTCCACCTACAGGGCGTGTCCACCGTAACATCCACGCCGTTTGTGGTACGGCGCCATGATCGTCAATGATGGCCGGGCCGGGCTCCGCCAAGGCTCGACAGGGCCGCTCGCCCGGGAATGTTCCGCTTATCCGGGCGTAAACGGGTGATGAACCCCGCCTTCCATTCATCCGATAGCCTCAGCCGACGTGCCGCGCCCCCGCGGGGGCGCCCCGTCCGCAATCCGTCACAAGGAGTGAGTTCGTCTGCCGACCGTCATCCTCACCGGCCTGCCGGTCCCCGGATCACCGCTCGCGGGCGAGCTCCGCTCCCTCGGCTTCGACGTCCGCACCGCCGCCGGTCCCAAGGAAACCGCCGCCGCGCTCGCGACCGTCCCCGCCGACCAGCGCGTGGGCGTCGTCGACAGTGCCTTCGTCGGGCACGTCCACGCCCTGCGCCTCGCGCTGACCGATCCGCGCTTCGACGCCTGCGCCGTCACCGGAGCGCTCTCCGTGCAGCCCGGCGCCCGCGCCGCCCTCGACGAGGCCGCCGCCAAGGCCGCCGCCCTCGCCCCCGACGGCTCCGGCCCCTGCGTGGACAGGCTCGCCGACACCGTCGAGGCCGCCGGGACCACCGTGCAGCGCCCCGAGCTCGGCACCCTCGTCGCGGCCGTCCCCGCCACCGGGGCGGAGCGGGAGGCGGCCGTCGCTGCCGTCGCCGCCGTGGACGACGAGGCCGTGCGCCTGCGGACCGCCGTGAAGTCCCGCGACGGGTTTTTCACCACCTTCTTCATCAGCCCGTACTCGCGCTACATCGCCCGCTGGTGCGCGCGCCGCGGCCTGACCCCGAACCAGGTCACCACCGCGTCGCTGATCACAGCGCTGATCGCGGCCGGCTGCGCCGCCACCGGCGAGCGCTGGGGTTACGTCGCGGCCGGTGTGCTGCTCCTCGTCTCCTTCGTACTGGACTGCACCGACGGGCAGCTCGCCCGCTACTCGCTCCAGTACTCGACGATGGGCGCCTGGCTCGACGCCACCTTCGACCGCGCGAAGGAGTACTCCTTCTACGCGGGCCTGGCGCTCGGCGCCGCCCGGGGCGGCGACGACGTGTGGGGCCTCGCCGTCGGCGCCATGGTCCTCATGACCTGCCGGCACGTCGTGGACTTCTCGTTCAACGAGGCCAACCACGACGCCACCGCCAACACGAGCCCGACGGCCGCCCTCTCCGACAGGCTCGACAGCGTCGGCTGGACGGTCTGGGTCCGCCGGATGATCATCCTGCCGATCGGTGAGCGCTGGGCCATGATCGCGGTGCTGACCGCCTTCACCACCCCCCGGATCGTCTTCTACGCCCTGATCGTCGGCTGCGCCTTCGGCGCGCTCTACACCACCGCCGGTCGCGTGCTGCGCTCCCTGACCCGCAAGGCGAAGCGCACCGACCGGGCCGCCCAGGCCCTCGCCGACCTCACCGACTCCGGCCCGCTCGCCGAGGTCCAGGCCCGGCTGCTGCGCGGCCGGGCCGGGACCTTCGGGTCGGTGTACGTCGCGGCCCTCGGCACGGCGCTGATCATCGCGACCGCCCTGTACCTGCCGTTCGGTGATCCGGGCCTGATCGCCGCCGCGGTGATCTACGCCATGACCGCCGGCCTCGCCCTCGCGGCCCCGCTCAAGGGCGCCCTCGACTGGTTGATCCCGCCGCTGTTCCGGGCCGGGGAGTACGTGACGGTCCTCGTGCTCGCCGCCAAGGCGGACGTCCCCGGGGCCCTTCCGGCGGCATTCGGCCTGATCGCGGCGGTCGCCTACCATCACTACGACACGGTGTACCGCATTCGCGGTGGCACCGGAGCGCCCCCGCACTGGCTGGTGCGGACGATCGGCGGCCACGAGGGCCGGGTCCTGCTGACCACGGTCCTCGCCGCCGTCCTCGTGGGGCGCGCATCGGACTTCCCCGTCGCGCTCACGGTCCTGGCCGTGTTCGTGGCGATCGTGGTGCTCGCGGAGAGCATCCGCTTCTGGGTCTCCTCCGGGGCACCCGCCGTACATGACGAAGGAGAACCAGCATGATCGGCCTTGTACTCGCTGCCGGTGCCGGGCGCCGCCTGCGTCCCTACACCGACACCCTGCCCAAGGCCCTCGTGCCCGTCGGCCCCGAGGGCGACGAGGAGAGCCTGACGGTCCTCGACCTGACCCTCGGCAACTTCGCCGAGGTCGGCCTCACCGAGGTCGCCATCGTCGTCGGCTACCGCAAGGAAGCCGTCTACGAGCGCCGGGAGGCCCTGGAGGCCAAGTACGGCGTCAAGATCACGCTGATCGACAACGACAAGGCCGAGGAGTGGAACAACGCCTACTCCCTGTGGTGCGCGCGTGAGGTCCTGAAGCAGGGCGTGATCCTCGCCAACGGCGACACCGTGCACCCCGTCTCCGTCGAGCGGACCCTCCTCTCCGCCCGCGGCAACGGCCAGAAGATCATCCTCGCCCTCGACACGGTCAAGAGCCTGGCCGACGAGGAGATGAAGGTCGTCACCGCCGACGGCAAGGGTGTCCAGAAGATCACCAAGCTGATGGACCCCGCCGACGCGACCGGCGAGTACATCGGCGTCACGCTGATCGAGCCCGAGGCGGCCGAGGCCCTCGCCGAGGCGCTGAAGACCACCTTCGAGCGCGACCCCGACCTGTACTACGAGGACGGCTACCAGCAGCTCGTCAACGACGGCTTCACGATCGACGTGGCCCCCATCGGCGACGTCAAGTGGGTCGAGATCGACAACCACGACGACCTCGCCAAGGGCCGGACGATCGCATGCCAGTACTGACGAGGCTCATCCCCTCGCCCGTCGTCGTCGACATCAGTCGCGGGGCGATGGACGATCTGGCCGGCCTCCTGGCCGACCAGCGGATCTCGGCGTCCGGCAAGCTCGCGATCGCGATCAGCGGCGGGTCCGGCCAGGTGCTGCGCGCCAAGCTGGAGCCGGTGCTGCCGCACGCCGACTGGTACCCGGTCGTCGACGGCACCATCGACTCCGCCGTCAAGCTGGCCGACGACATAAAGGGCCGTCGCTACGACGCCGTCGTCGGCCTGGGCGGCGGCAAGATCATCGACGTGGCCAAGTACGCCGCGGCGCGGGTCGGGCTGCCCATGGTGGCGGTCGCCACCAACCTCTCGCACGACGGCATCTGCTCGCCGGTCGCGACCCTCGACAACGACAACGGCCGCGGCTCCTACGGCGTGCCCACCCCGATCGCGATGGTCATCGACCTCGACGTGATCAAGGAGGCGCCGGTCCGGTTCGTCCGCGCCGGCATCGGCGACGCGCTGTCCAACATCTCGGCCATCGCCGACTGGGAGCTCTCGCACGAGATCAACGGGGAGACCGTCGACGGCCTGGCCGCCGCGATGGCCCGCACCGCGGGCGAAGCCGTACTGCGCCACCCCGGCGGTTGCGGCGACGACGAGTTCCTCACCGTGCTCTCCGAGTCGCTCGTCCTCACCGGCATCGCCATGTCGATCAGCGGGGACACCCGCCCCGCCTCGGGCGCCTGCCACGAGATCAGCCACGCGTTCGACCTGCTCCACCCCGGGCGCTCCGCGCTCCACGGCGAGCAGGTCGGCCTCGGCGCCGCCTTCGCGATGCACCTGCGGGGGGCCGCCGAGCAGTCCGGGCTCTTCGTGGAGGTGCTGCGCCGCCACGGCCTGCCGGTCGTCCCCGAGGAGATCGGCTTCAGCGTCGACGAGTTCGTCGCGGCCGTCGACTACGCCCCGCAGACCCGCCCGGGACGCTTCACGATCCTGGAACACCTCAACCTGTCCGCCGCCGAGATCAGGGACGCTTACGCCGACTATGCCAAGACCATCCGTAGCTGAACTCCGGCCCGTCGTTCACCCGGCGGGCGTCAAGGACCGGGTCAGCGGCGAGCACTGGGGCGGCCGCCTCTACATGCGTGAGATCTCCCTGCGCATCACCCGCCTCCTGGTCACCACCAAGGTCACGCCGAACCAGCTGACCTACGTGATGACCCTCGCGGGCGTCCTCGCCCTCCCGGCCCTGCTGGTGCCCGGCATCCCGGGCGCCGTCCTCGGCGTCGTGGCCGTCCAGCTCTACCTGCTGCTCGACTGCGTCGACGGCGAGGTCGCCCGCTGGAAGAAGCAGTTCTCGCTCTCCGGCGTGTACCTGGACCGCGTCGGCGCCTACCTGTGCGACGCGGCGGTCCTGGTCGGCTTCGGCCTGCGCGCCGCCGACCTCTGGGGCGGCGGCCGGATCGACTGGCTGTGGGCGTTCCTGGGCACCCTCGCGGCGCTCGGCGCGATCCTGATCAAGGCCGAGACGGACCTGGTCGGCGTCGCCCGCCACCAGGCCGGCAAGCCCGTGGTCAAGGACGCGGCGGCCGAGCCGCGCTCCTCCGGCATGGCGCTCGCCCGCCGGGCGGCCGCCGCGCTGAAGTTCCACCGCCTCGTCCTGGGCATCGAGGCCTCGCTGCTCATCCTGGTGCTGGCCGTCGCCGACCAGATCCGCGGCGACCTGTTCTGGTCCCGGGTCGGCGTCGCCGTGCTCGCCGCCATCGCGATGCTCCAGACCGTGCTGCACCTGGTGTCGATCCTGGCCTCCAGCAGGCTCAAGTGAGCGAGCCGATGCGGCTGGGCGCCGTGATCATCACCATGGGCAACCGCCCCGACGACCTGAAGGCCCTGCTCGACTCCGTGGCCCGTCAGGAGGGCGACCCGGTCGAGGTCGTCGTCGTGGGCCAGGGCGTGAAGGTCACCGACCTTCCCGAAGGGGTCCGCACCGTCGACCTGCCCGAGAACCTGGGCATCCCCGGCGGGCGCAACGTCGGCATCGAGGCCTTCGGCCCCGGCGGCTCCGACGTGGACGTCCTGCTGTTCCTGGACGACGACGGTCTGCTGGAGCGCACCGACACCGCGGAGCTGTGCCGGCAGGCCTTCGCCGAGGACCCGGGGCTCGGCATCGTCAGCTTCCGGATCGCTGACCCTGAGACGGGTATCACCCAGCGCCGTCACGTGCCCCGGCTGCGTGCCTCGGACCCGATGCGCTCCTCGCGCGTGACCACCTTCCTCGGCGGCGCCAACGCGGTGCGCACGAAGGTGTTCGAGCAGGTGGGGGCGCTTCCGGCCGAGTTCTTCTACGCGCACGAGGAGACCGACCTCGCCTGGCGGGCCCTTGACGCGGGGTGGTCGATCGACTACCGGGCGGACATGGTGCTGCTGCACCCGACCACGGCCCCCTCCCGGCACGCCGTTTACCACCGTATGGTGGCTCGTAATCGTGTGTGGCTCGCGCGCCGCAACCTGCCCGCACCGCTGGTCCCGGTCTACGTGGGCGTCTGGCTCCTGCTGACGCTCCTTCGCAAGCCCTCGGGGCCGGCGTTGAAGGCCTGGTTCGGTGGTTTCCGGGAGGGGTGGACGACTCCCTGTGGTCCCCGCCGCCCGATGAGATGGCGTACGGTCTGGCGGTTGACCCGTCTGGGCAGACCACCTGTCATCTGACCAGTCCGCGTCTGCGAACATGACGCGATCATGGGCCTCGTGCCACCTGCCTGATGCCCGAGACCTGGCCGCATCTTGAAGACGAAAGTTTCAACTTGTGAGTGACACAACCCACGACGGCGCCCTCGCCACGAGCAAGCCGCCGTCCGCCGACGCGGGACTGAGCCCCGCGGAGCTCGCCAGGAAGTACGGCCTCACGGTGAGCGGCGCCCGGCCCGGCCTGGGCGCGTACGTGCGCCAGCTCTGGGGCCGGCGCCACTTCATCATGGCCTTCTCCCGGGCCAAGCTGATGGCCCAGTACAGCCAGGCGAAGCTCGGCCAGGTATGGCAGGTGGCGACCCCGCTGCTGAACGCGTTCGTCTACTGGCTGATCTTCGCGAAGATCATGCAGGCGGACCGCGGCATGCCCAAGGGCGTCTACATCCCCTTCCTGGTGATCGGGATCTTCGTCTTCACCTTCACGCAGAGCTCGCTGATGGCGGGTGTCCGGGCGATCCCCGGAAACCTCGGCCTCGTCCGCGCGCTGCACTTCCCGCGCGCCTCCCTGCCGATCTCGTTCTCGATGCAGCAGCTGGGACAGCTGCTGTACTCGATGGTCGTCGTGTTCGTCGTGGTGATGGCCTTCGGGAACTTCCCGCGGCTCTCCTGGCTGCTGGTCCCCCCGGTGCTCGTGCTGCAGTTCGCCTTCAACACCGGCCTCGCCATGATCTTCGCGCGCATGGGCTCCAAGACGCCCGACCTCGCGCAGCTGATGCCGTTCGTGACCCGTACGTGGATGTACGCCTCCGGCGTCATGTTCTCGATCAGCGCGATGCTCGCGACGAAGCCCCAGTGGATCTCCGACGTGCTCCAGTGGAACCCGGCCGCGATCTACATGGACCTGATCCGGTTCGCCCTGATCGACAAGTACGGCGCGGAGAACCTGCCGCCCCACGTCTGGCTCTTCGCGGTCGGCTGGGCCGTCGTGATCGGCCTCGGCGGCTTCGTGTACTTCTGGAAGGCTGAGGAGCGTTACGGCCGTGGCTGAGAACAACCAGGGGCGCGTCCCCACCGTCATCGCCGACGACGTGCACATCGTCTACCGCGTCAACACCGGCAGCTCCGGCAAGGGCAGTGCCACCGCCGCGCTCAGCAAGATCATGCGCCGCGGCAAGGGCGACGCACCGGGCGTCCGCAGGGTCCACGCCGTGCGCGGTGTCTCCTTCACCGCGTACCGCGGCGAGGCCATCGGTCTCATCGGGTCGAACGGCTCCGGAAAGTCGACCCTGCTGCGCGCCATCGCGGGTCTGCTGCCCTGCGAGGCCGGCAAGGTCTACACGGACGGCCAGCCTTCGCTGCTGGGCGTGAACGCGGCGCTGATGAACGACCTCACCGGTGAGCGCAACGTGGTCCTCGGCGGTCTCGCGATGGGAATGAGCCGCGAGCAGATCAAGGAGCGCTACCAGGACATCGTCGACTTCTCGGGCATCAACGAGAAGGGCGATTTCATCTCGCTGCCGATGCGCACCTACTCCTCCGGTATGGCCGCGCGTCTGCGTTTCTCGATCGCGGCCGCCAAGGACCACGACGTCCTGATGATCGACGAGGCGCTCGCCACCGGTGACCGCAGCTTCCAGGTGCGTTCCGAGAACCGTATCCGGGAACTGCGGGAGAAGGCCGGCACGGTCTTCCTGGTGAGCCACAACAACAAGTCCATCCGCGACACCTGCGACCGGGTGCTGTGGCTGGAGAAGGGCGAACTCCTGATGGACGGGCCCACGGAGGAAGTCGTCTCCGCCTACGAGAGGGCGTCCAACGGCTGACCGCCGACCGGTTTCGCCCGGCCCCCGCCGCTTCACGTGGCGGGGGCCGCGGCGTGTTTTTCCGTATTACGCGGCGACATCAAGTGGCGCGACGAATACCCCGGAGGCCGCCGCGGCGTTGTACAGCGTAAGCTGATGCGGTCCTGAATCGAGCCAAGAGGGGACGATTCCCCACAGGTGAGCGGCTCGTGAAAAGTTCCGGGCACAGCTCCCGGGATACCCCGGCGGCGTGTCCGAAATAGGATGTATTGGGTCGGCAGTGTAGAACGGGAGATGTGACGGCAATGGCTACGGGAATTCTCCGGCCCCCAGGCTCTACGGCCGTCCCCGCCCCGGGCGGCGGGCGGTGACCCCGGGGCACGACCTCCGCTCCTCGTCCGACACCGTCCACGTGCGCGCCACCCTCGACAAGGCGGCCGCGGAGAACTTCCCCGTGGCCCCCGTCTTCCTTCCCCGCGCCTGGCGCGACGGCCTGACGGCGGTCTACGGCTACGCCCGCCTCGTCGACGACATCGGGGACGGCGATCTCGCCCCCGGCGGCCTCGACGCCGTACTCCTCGGCCTCGACCCGGCCGCCGTCGACGACCGACTCGCCATGCTCGACGCCTTCGAGGCCGACCTGCTGCGCGTCTTCGGCGGCACCGACGGCCCGCCCCGGCACCCGCTGCTGCTGAACCTCCAGCCCGTCGTCCGCGCCCACAGCCTGACCCCCGAGCCGTTCCTCGGGCTCATCGAGGCCAACCGCCAGGACCAGCGCGTCGCGCGCTACGAGACGTACGCCGACCTCCTCGGCTACTGCGAGCTCTCCGCGAACCCGGTGGGCCGCCTCGTCCTGTCGATCACCGGGACGGCCACCCCGGAGCGGATCCGCCGCTCCGACGCCGTCTGCACCGCCCTGCAGATCGTCGAGCACGTCCAGGACGTCGCCGAGGACCTCGGCCGCGACCGGATCTACCTCCCCGCCGAGGACATGCGGCGGTTCCACGTCACCGAAGCCGACCTGGCCGCCCCGTCCGCCGGTATGGCCGTACGCTCCCTGATCGCCTGTGAAGCCGAGCGCGCGCACGAGTTGCTGGACGAAGGCGTGCCGCTCGTGGGCAGCGTGCACGGCAGACTCCGCCTGCTGCTCGCGGGATTCGTGGGCGGGGGGCGCGCCGCCCTGCGAGCCGTCACGGCCGCCGGCTTCGACGTACTCCCCGGACCGCCGGGACCCACCAAGACCGGCCTGCTCCGCGAGGTGGCCGCCGTCCTGCGCACCGCGTCGAGAAAGGGGTGAGTCCGACCGTGGAGGCAAACGCACACGTGTCCGCACCCGTCCAGGCGGCCTACGGCTACTGCGAGGCCGTCACCGGATCGCAGGCGCGCAACTTCGCGTACGGCATCCGGCTGCTGCCCACCGACAAGCGGCAGGCGATGTCCGCGCTGTACGCCTTCTCCCGGCGCGTCGACGACATCGGCGACGGCACGCTGCCGCCCGAGGCGAAGCTGGTCCGGCTGGAGGAGACCCGGGCGCTGCTCGGGCGGATCCGGGCCGAGGAGGTCGAGGAGGACGACACCGACCCGGTCGCCGTCGCCCTCGCACACGCCTCCCGCCGCTTCCCGATCCCGCTCGGCGGCCTCGACGAACTCATCGACGGCGTCCTGATGGACGTCCGCGGCCAGACCTACGAGACCTGGGACGACCTCAAGGTCTACTGCCGCTGCGTGGCCGGGGCCATCGGTCGGCTCTCGCTCGGCGTCTTCGGCACCGTGAACACCGCGGCCCCCGCCGCCGCCGAGGCCGAGCGGGCCGCGGAGTACGCCGACACCCTCGGCCTCGCCCTGCAACTCACCAACATCCTGCGCGACGTCCGGGAGGACGCGGGCAACGGGCGGACCTACCTGCCCGCCGAGGACCTGGCCAAGTTCGGCTGCGCGGAAGGCTTCCACGGAGACCGGGCCCCCGCCGGCTCCGACTTCCCCGGGCTCGTCCACCACGAAGTCCGGCGCGCCCGGGCCCTGTTCGTCGAGGGCTACCGGCTGCTGCCCCTGCTCGACCGGCGCAGCGGAGCCTGCGTGGCCGCCATGGCGGGCATCTACCGGCGCCTGCTCGACCGCATCGAGCGCGAGCCGGAGGCGGTGTTGCGGGGCCGCGTCTCGCTCCCGCCGCACGAGAAGGCGTACGTCGCCGTCCGCGGCCTCTCGGGCCTGGACGCCCGCACGATCTCCCGCCAGTCCTCCCGGAGGCGAGCCTGATGGCCGGCACGCCGGCCCGTCCGGTGTGTGAGGACCGGGCCATTTGGCCCCGCCGACGTTCGAGGCACCGCTTTCAGCCCGTCCGGCGTGTGAGGACCGGGGCCGGGCGGAGCCCGGGGAACGGTGGAAGGGCGGGTAGGGGACCGGCTCCGCGCAGCGGCACCCCCGCCCTGGCCGTGCCGCAGGGTGGGCCGTCGGGGTCGGGCGCCCGCCGGGGCACCTCCTCGGGCGTCGAACGGGTAGCGGCGGCGGACATGTACGACGTGGTTGCGTTCGACGCCCTGCGGGGGCGCCCCGCCGCACACCCGACCCCGCCGGCGCGGGGTGCGGCTCGGGCAACCGCTCCGGCGGTGGGCGCGTCTCCCGCACCGCAGCACACCACCAGGGAGGGCGCATGAGCGGCAGCGACACCCGCGGCGACAGCCGTGCCGTCGTCGTCGGCGGAGGGCTCGCCGGCGTCACGGCCGCGCTCGAACTCGCCGACGCCGGACTGGAGGTGACCCTCCTCGAAGGCCGCCCCCGGCTCGGCGGGCTCGCCTTCTCCTTCAAGCGCGGCGAACTCACCGTCGACAACGGTCAGCACGTCTACCTGCGCTGCTGCACCGCCTACCGCTGGTTCCTCGACCGCGTCAAGGGCGCCGCCCTCGCGCCCCTCCAGGACCGCCTCGACGTACCCGTCCTCGACGTGGCCCACCCGCGCGGCCCGCGCCTCGGCCGGCTGCGCCGCAGCGCCCTGCCCGTGCCCCTGCACCTGGCCGGCTCCCTCGCCCGCTACCCGCACCTCTCCCTCGCCGAGCGGGCGAGCGTCGGCCGCGCCGCCCTCGCGCTGCGCCGCCTCGACCCCGCCGACCCGGCCCTGGACGGCCTGGACTTCGCGACCTGGCTCGGCCGCTACGGCCAGTCCCCCCGTACCGTCGAGGCCCTCTGGGACCTCGTCGGCATCGCCACCCTCAACGCGACCGCCCGGCACTCCTCACTCGGCCTGGCCGCCATGGTCTTCAAGACCGGCCTGCTCTCCGAGAACGGCGCCGCCGACATCGGCTGGGCCCACGTACCCCTCGGGGACCTGCACGACACCCTCGCCCGCAAGCAGCTCGACGCGGCCGGCGTACGGACCGAGCTGCGCACCCGGGTCACGGGCATCTCCGCCACACCGGAAGGGACCTGGCGGGTCGACACCGAGGGCGAATCCCTCGACGTGGGAACCGTCGTCCTCGCCGTCCCGCAGCGCGAGGCGCACGGGCTGCTCCCCGCCGGTGCCCTCGCCGACCCCGACAAGCTCCTGGACATCGGCACGGCCCCGATCCTCAACGTCCACGTGGTCTACGACCGCAAGGTCCTGCGGCAGCCCTTCTTCGCCGCGCTCGGCTCGCCGGTGCAGTGGGTCTTCGACCGCACCGACTCCTCCGGACTGCCCGACGGAGGCCAGTACCTGGCGCTGTCCCAGTCCGCGGCCCAGGACGACATCGACGAACCCGTCTCCGTCCTGCGGGCCAAGTACCTTCCCGAGCTGGAGCGGCTGCTGCCGGCCACGCGGGGCGCCAAGGTACGGGACTTCTTCGTCACCCGGGAGCGGACGGCCACGTTCGCCCCCACCCCCGGCGTCGGCCGGCTGCGCCCCGGGGCGCGCACCGACACGCCGGGGCTCTACTTGGCCGGTGCGTGGACTGCCACCGGTTGGCCCGCGACCATGGAGAGCGCCGTCAGGAGCGGACTGAGCGCGGCACACGCCGCACTCGCCACCCTCGGCCGCCACCGCGAACACCCTCTGCAGGAGGCGGCATGACGACCATCAGCACGACCGCAGCACGTACAGGAACCAGAGGAGAGCCAGTGAACCCGGGGAATCCGGCTGTCGAGAACACGGGTGCCGGTGTGGGCACGGCCGGCGGGGGCGTGGAGACGGCCGACACGCTCGCCCTGCTGGAGCGCGGCCGCACGCTGTCCACCCCCGTTCTCCGTGCCGCCGTCGACCGGCTCGCGGCGCCCATGGACACCGTCGCCGCCTACCACTTCGGCTGGATCGACGCCCAGGGCAACCCGGCGGACGGCGACGGCGGCAAGGCCGTGCGCCCCGCCCTCGCACTGCTCTCCGCCGAGGCCGCCGGAGTGCCCGCCGAGGTCGGCATCCCGGGCGCCGTCGCGGTCGAGCTCGTGCACAACTTCTCGCTGCTGCACGACGACCTCATGGACGGCGACGAGCAGCGCCGCCACCGCGACACCGTGTGGAAGGTCCACGGACCGGCCCAGGCGATCCTGGTCGGCGACGCGCTCTTCGCCCTCGCCAACGAGGTCCTGCTCGAACTCGGCACGGTCGAGGCGGGGCGCGCGACGCGCCGGCTGACCACGGCCAGCCGCAAGCTCATCGACGGCCAGGCCCAGGACATCTCGTACGAGCACCGCGAGAGCGTCAGCGTCGAGGAGTGCCTGGAGATGGAGGGCAACAAGACCGGCGCCCTCCTCGCCTGCGCGGTGTCCATCGGCGCGGTGCTCGGCGGCGCGGACGACCGCACGGCGGACAAGCTGGAGGAGTACGGCTACCACCTGGGCCTCGCCTTCCAGGCGGTGGACGACCTGCTCGGCATCTGGGGCGACCCGGACGCCACCGGCAAGCAGACGTGGAGCGACCTGCGCCAGCGCAAGAAGTCCCTGCCGGTCGTCGCCGCCCTGGCGGCGGGCGGGCCGGCCTCGGCCGAACTGGCCGAGCTGCTCGCGGCGGACGCGAAGAGCAGCGACTTCGAGAACTTCTCCGAGGAGGAGTTCGCGGCCCGCGCGGCGCTCATCGAGGCGGCGGGCGGCCGCCAGTGGACGGCGGACGAGGCACGCCGCCAGCACGCGATCGCGATCCGCGCGCTGGACGACGTGGACATGCCGCAGCGGGTGCGCGAGCAGTTGGTCGCACTCGCCGACTTCGTCGTCGTGCGCAAGAGGTGATCGCCACCCGACGGCGGATATGACTCGCGAGTCGCCGGCCGGCGCGGAAGCGCCGGCCGACGGCGGACCCCAGCACAGCAGAGGACCGACTGCACGAAGGGGAAGCCATGACAGCGACGACCGACGGCAGCGCGGACAGCGCCGGCGCCGGCAGCGAATACGAACCGGGCCCGGCCGCGGGTCCGCACCCGGCGGGCGGGGCCGCATCGGCAGCGTCCGGCGTGCCGGACACCAGCCGGCCTGCCCCCGCCGGGCAGGCCCGCCCCGGCGGTCCGGAGCCCGCCCCTGCCCGGCCCGGTACCCCGCGCGCCAGCGCGGACACGCAGGCCGGCCCGACACCGGACCGGGCGTCGCCGCCGGGCCCGACACCCACGGACCCGCCCGGCCCCCCGGCCGGCCCGGCCGGTGGCCGTGGCGCAGGGCCGGCCGCGACGACGGACGCGCTTGCGCCGGGAGCCGGCCAGGGGGCCGGCGCCGCGACGGCGGGCCCGGGTGCGTCGGCGGCCGGGGGGAGCCTCGGGAGCGGAGCGGTCCGGGAGGCCGGGTACGGCCTGCCCGGCGCTCCGGACGGCAGCGGGCGCCGGGAAGCGCGCCCGCGCGAGCCCGTCGACGCGGGAAGGCTCGCCGCGCAGGAGGCCGCCGCGCGGGCGACGCGGCACCTGCTGGAGCGGCAGGACCCCGCCGGTTGGTGGAAGGGCGACCTGGAGACCAACGTCACCATGGACGCCGAGGACCTCCTGCTGCGGCAGTTCCTCGGGATCCGCGACGAGGCCACCACGCACGCCGCCGCCCTCTTCATCCGCGGCGAGCAGAACGAGGACGGCACCTGGGCCACCTTCCACGGCGGGCCGCCCGAACTCTCCGCCACCATCGAGGCGTACGTCGCGCTGCGCCTCGCCGGGGACGCCCCCGACGCCCCGCACATGGTCCGGGCCTCCGCCTGGATCCGGGCCCACGGCGGGATCGCCGCCGCCCGCGTCTTCACTCGGATCTGGCTCGCCCTCTTCGGCTGGTGGAGCTGGGACCACCTGCCCGAACTCCCTCCCGAGCTGGTGTTCCTGCCGTCCTGGGTGCCGCTGAACATCTACGACTTCGGCTGCTGGGCCCGCCAGACCATCGTCCCGCTCACCGTGGTCTCCGCGCTGCGCCCGGTCCGCCCGGCCCCCTTCGCGCTGGACGAGCTGCACACCGACGCCCGCGCGCCCTACCCCGCCGAGCGGCTCGCCCCCGCCACGACCTGGGACGGCGCCTTCCAGCGGATGGACAAGGCCCTCCACGTCTACCGGCGCTTCGCCCCGCGTCGGCTGCGCAAGGCGGCCATGGCCGCCGCCGGCCGCTGGATCGTCGAACGCCAGGAGAACGACGGCTGCTGGGGCGGCATCCAGCCCCCCGCCGTGTACTCGGTCATCGCCCTGCACCTGCTCGGCTACGACCTCGGCCACCCCGTGATGCGCGCCGGGCTGGAATCCCTGGACCGCTTCGCGGTGTGGCGCGAGGACGGCGCCCGGATGATCGAGGCCTGCCAGTCCCCGGTCTGGGACACCTGCCTCGCGGCGATCGCGCTGGCCGACGCCGGCCTGCGCCCCGACCACCCGGCGCTGGTGAAGGCCGCCGACTGGATGCTCGACGAGGAGATCGTCCGCAGCGGCGACTGGGCGGTGCGCAGGCCCGGACTGGCCCCGGGAGGCTGGGCGTTCGAGTTCCACAACGACACCTACCCCGACATCGACGACACCGCCGAGGTCGTCCTCGCGCTGCGCCGGATCCACCACCCGGACCCGACCCGCGTCGAGGCCGCCATCGCCCGCGGTGTCTCCTGGACCCTCGGCATGCAGTCGAAGAACGGAGCCTGGGCCGCCTTCGACGCCGACAACACGAGCGTCCTCCCCAACCGGCTGCCGTTCTGCGACTTCGGCGAGGTCGTCGACCCGCCCTCCGCCGACGTCACCGCGCACGTCGTGGAGATGCTCGCCTTCGAGGGCAAGGCGGGCCTCGCCCGCACCCGGCGCGGCATCGCCTGGCTGCTCGCCGAACAGGAGCCGGAGGGCTGCTGGTTCGGCCGCTGGGGCACCAACTACGTCTACGGGACGGGGTCGGTGGTCCCGGCGCTGATCGCCGCCGGGATCGCCCCGTCGCACTCCGCGATCCGGCGGGCGGTGCGCTGGCTGGAATCCGTACAGAACGAGGACGGCGGGTGGGGCGAGGACCAGCGCTCCTACAAGGACCGCGCCTGGGCCGGCAAGGGCGACTCCACCGCCTCGCAGACCGCCTGGGCGCTGATGGCCCTGATGGCGGCCGGCGAGCGGGAGGGCAAGGCCGTGGAGCGGGGCGTCGCCCACCTCGTACGGACGCAGGGCGAGGACGGCTCCTGGGACGAGCCGCACTTCACCGGCACCGGTTTCCCCTGGGACTTCTCCATCAACTACCACCTGTACCGGCAGGTGTTCCCGCTCACCGCGCTCGGCCGCTACCTGCACGGGGAACCGTTCACCGCGGCCGGGGAGCCCTGATGTCCGCCGTCGGAGCGGACCGGGCCGAGAACCGGGACCCGCTGCTCGTCGCCTGCGCCCTGCGCATCGAGCAGGCCGCCCTGCGCAGCGCCGGCCGGGGCGCCCCGCGGGCGTACGAACTCCTGCGCACCGGGATGGGCCCGCGCGCCGCCGAGCGGGCCGTCGGCCGGGCACTGGAGAGACCGGGGATGGAACGGGCGGCCGTCCTCGCGACCGGGTTCTGCGCCGGACTGGTACCCGGCATGCACCCGGGCGACCTGGTCGTCGCCGAGGAGACCCGGGACCCGCAGGGCACCGTCACCTGCACCGGCAGCGCCCTGCTCGCCGAGGCACTGGCCCGGGCCGCCCCCGGCCGGACCGTGCACACCGGCGCACTGACCGGATCGGACCACGTCGTCCGCGGCCAGGAGCGCGCACAGCTGCGCGCGACCGGCGCGATCGCGGTCGACATGGAGTCGGCGTCCACCCTGTGGACCGCGACCCGCTGTCACCGCCCTCCGTCGGGAGGGGGACGTCCGGTTGCGGCCGTCCGGGTGATCGTGGACGCTCCGGAACACGAGCTCGTCCGTATCGGCACGGTTCGCGGTGGAATATCGGCCTTCCGTGTTCTCCGTGCCGTGCTACCCGCGTTCTACGACTGGCACCGTTCTTTGCTGCTCCCCAGGAGGTGAGCCAGATGGCCATGCCGCTGCGACAGTCCGTCAGGGTCGGGACCTATCTTCTCGAACAGAAGCTCCGCAGGCGTGAGAAGTTCCCGCTGATCGTCGAACTCGAACCGCTCTACGCCTGCAACCTGGCCTGCGAGGGCTGCGGCAAGATCCAGCACCCCGCCGGCGTGCTCAAGCAGCGCATGCCGGTCGCGCAGGCGGTCGGCGCCGTCCTGGAGTCCGGGGCGCCCATGGTGTCCATCGCGGGCGGCGAACCCTTGATGCACCCGCAGATCCACGAGATCGTCCGACAGTTGGTGGCTAAGCGGAAGTACGTCTTCCTCTGCACGAACGCGATGCTGCTGCGCAAGAAGATCGAGAAGTTCAGGCCTTCGCCCTATTTCGCCTTCGCCGTGCACATCGACGGCCTGCGCGAGCGGCACGACGAGTCCGTGGCCAAGGAAGGCGTCTTCGACGAGGCGGTCGCGGCCATCAAGGAGGCGAAGAGGCGCGGATTCCGGGTGACCACGAACTCCACCTTCTTCAACACCGACACCCCGCAGACCGTCATCGAGGTCCTCAACTACCTCAATGACGATCTCCAGGTCGACGAGATGATGATCTCGCCCGCCTACGCGTACGAAAAGGCGCCCGACCAGGAGCACTTCCTGGGCGTCGAACAGACCCGCGAACTCTTCAGGAAGGCCTTCGCGGGCGGTAACCGTCGGCGGTGGCGGCTCAACCACTCCCCGCTCTTCCTGGACTTCCTCGAAGGAAAGGCCGATTTCCCCTGCACGGCCTGGGCCATTCCGAATTACTCCCTCTTCGGCTGGCAGCGCCCCTGCTATCTGATGAGCGACGGCTACGTTCCCACCTACCGGGAACTGATCGAGGACACCGACTGGAGCAAGTACGGCCGCGGCAAGGACCCGCGCTGCGCCAACTGCATGGCGCACTGCGGCTACGAGCCCACCGCCGTCCTCGCCACCATGGGTTCGCTCAAGGAATCCCTCCGCGCGGCCCGCGAGACGGTCGGCGGCAACCGGGACCGGTCGGCATGACGGCGGCGTCGCCCGGGGGGAAGGGCTTCGACCTCGGAGCCCTGCTGGCGGCGCGCGGGGCGGAGCGGTACGAGCTGCACGCGCGGCACCTCAACCACCAACTGCCCCGGATGCTGCACACCATCGGCTTCGACAAGGTCTACGAGCGGGCCGAGGGCGCCCACTTCTGGGACGCCGAGGGCAACGACTACCTGGACATGCTGGCCGGCTTCGGGGTGATGGGCCTGGGCCGCCACCACCCCGTCGTACGCCGCGCCCTGCACGACGTGCTGGACGCCCAGCTCGCCGACCTGACCCGCTTCGACTGCCAGCCGCTGCCCGGCCTGCTGGCCGAGAAGCTGCTCTCGTACAGCCCCCACCTGGACCGGGTCTTCTTCGGCAACAGCGGCACCGAGGCCGTGGAGACCGCCCTGAAGTTCGCCCGGTACGCCACCGGGCGAACGAGGATCCTCTACTGCGACCACGCCTTCCACGGGCTGACCACGGGTTCGTTGTCGGTCAACGGGGAGAGCGGCTTCCGCGACGGCTTCGCCCCGCTGCTCCCCGACACCGGGATCGCGCTGGGGGACCTGGCCGCCCTGGAGCGCGAGCTGCGCAAGGGCGACGTGGCCGCCCTCGTCGTCGAACCGATCCAGGGCAAGGGGGTCCTCGCGGCCCCGCCCGGATTCCTGCCCGCCGCGCAGGAGCTGCTGCACCGGCACAAGGCGCTGCTGATCGCGGACGAGGTGCAGACCGGGCTGGGACGTACCGGGGACTTCTACGCCTACCAGCACGAGCCGGGCGTGGAGCCGGACCTGGTGTGCGTGGCCAAGGCGCTGTCGGGCGGCTACGTGCCGGTCGGCGCGACCCTGGGCAAGGACTGGATCTTCAAGAAGGTCTACTCCTCCATGGACCGGGTGCTCGTGCACTCCGCGAGCTTCGGCTCCAACGCGCAGGCGATGGCCGCCGGTCTCGCGGTGCTCTCGGTCATGGAGGACGAGGAGGTCGTGGCCAACGCCCGGGCGATGGGCGACCTGCTGCGCGGGCGGCTGGCCGCGCTCGTGGACGAGTACGAACTGCTCCACGAGGTCCGCGGGCGCGGGCTGATGATCGGCATCGAGTTCGGCCGGCCGTCCTCGCTCGGGCTGCGCAGCCGCTGGACGATGCTCCAGGCGGCCCGCAAGGGGCTCTTCGCGCAGATGGTCGTGGTGCCGCTGCTCCAGAAGCACCGGATCCTCACCCAGGTCTCCGGGGACCACCTGGAGGTGATCAAGCTCATCCCGCCGCTCATCGTGGACGAGCACGACGTCGACCGGTTCGTCGGGGCCTTCCGCGCGGTCATGGACGAGGCGCACGGCGGGTCGGGTCTCATGTGGGACTTCGGCAGGACCCTGGTCAAGCAGGCGGTCGGCAACCGCTGACCGCGGGACGGGGGACCGTCGGGGAGGGGGCGGACGAGGAGGGGAGCGCGCCCGGCGCGCTCCCCTCCTCGTCCGCATGTCAGTCGAGCAACCGCTCGCGCAGCCGGCTCCGGGTCTCGGGCGCGAGTCCGAGCCCCTGCTCCAGGTAGCGGTCCACGCCGCCCCAGGTCTCCTCGATGGTGTCGAAGGCCCCGAGCAGGTATTCGGCGCGGGCGTCGAAGAGCGGGGCGAGCAGCTCCATCACCTCGGGGGAGCGTGCCTCGGGGGAGTCGTCGCTCCGGCGGACCCGGTAGCGACGGTGCGGGGCGTTCGACTCCAGGTAGTCCGCGACGATCGCCTCGCGCTCGACGCCCAGCGCGAGCAGGGTGACGGCGATCGACAGACCGGCCCGGTCCTTGCCGGCGGCACAGTGCATGAGCGCCGGGACGCTGTCCTCGGCGAGCGCGTGCAGGACCCGGCCGTGCTCCGGCGTACGGCTCTTGATCATCACCCGGTACGAGTTCGCCATCCGGGCCGCCGCCTTGCCGTCGCCCAGGATCGAGCGGAGCTGTGCGAGATCGCCGTCGCGGACCATCTTCCAGAACTCCCGGCCGTCGGCCGGATCCGAGAGGGGGATGTTGACGTTCCGCACGCCGGGCAGTTCCACGTCAGGGCCCTCCAGCGCGTGGTCGGCGCCGTTGCGGAAGTCGAAGACGGTGTGGAGGCCGAGCGAACCGAGGAACTCCGTATCGGTTTCAGTGGCATGCGCCAGATGTCCGCTTCGGAACAGTCGTCCTGTCTTGACCCTTCGTCCATCAGAAGTCGGCAATCCGCCCACATCGCGGAAATTGCGCACTCCGGACAGTTCCGGCTCCTGTATCTGCTGGGTCAAGGGAACTCCTCCGCTTCGTGGTGCTGCTCGTGGGTGCTCTGTCCGAATTACACTACTTGGCGACAACTTGCCATAAGTGGAGGCGAGATCGGGCGCGTCCCCGTGAGCCAGATCATACGGTGACCGTGAGTGCCTGATCACGAAAGCCGAATGCCCGCGTCGGAGGGGTTGTTGACGGGCGGGAATGGACGGAGGGTGACCGGCATTCCCCCGGTTTCCCGTTCCTGTGATTCCGTCAGGAAATTCGCGGCTTGTTCGGCGCGTCCTTTTGGGATTACGTTCGCGACCGATCCGGGTGGATCGCCGAATCCTGCCGCCGCCCGGAAACCGCACCCGACCATTCACGCGCGGCAGGAGCGGGGGAACCAGGTAAGCCGCTGTCCCGGAACTCCACCCGGGACGGCTAGGGGTGAAGCCGTACATGTTCCGTTCATGTACTGCCGGACATCTCCAGTCCGAACCCGACAGCTCACCTCGCAGGCGCCGGAGAGGAATTCGCCATGCCTGCAAAGGGTAAGCACCGCCGCCCCAAGTCCCTTTCGATACCGCGCGGCTTCGCCGTCGCCGGCACCGGTGGTGCGGCCCTCGCGCTGCCCCTGATGGGTGCGGCCGGTGCCCACGCGGCCGGCGCCCCGGCCGCCGCGACGACGGCCCGGACCGCCGTTGCCCCCGTCGCGGCCCCGCAGGTCTCCGCCCCGCTCCGGGCCGAGGCCGGCGCGCCGACCGTCTACACGGTCGTGCCGGGCGACTACCTCTCCAAGATCGCCGCCGAGCGCAACCTGGACGGCGGCTGGCAGCGGCTGTACGCCGACAACCGCGAGGCGGTCGGGACCAACCCCGATCTGATCCGTCCCGGTCTGAAGCTGAACCTCGGCGGTGCGGGCGAGGCGGCGGCTCCGGCGGGACCGGCTCCGGAAACCGCACCGAAGACCGCGCCCCGGACCGGGCACGAGGCGGCTCCGAAGGCCGCTGCGCAGACCGGTCCGCAGGCGGCCGAGCAGGCCGCTCCGGCGCAGCGGGAGACCGCGGCCGAGGCCCCGCCGGCCAAGACGTCGGCCTCCGGATTCGTGGCCCCGCTCGCCAGTACCGGGATCTCCACCCAGTACAAGGTCGCGGGCAGCATGTGGTCCTCCGGCTACCACACCGGTGTCGACTTCATCGCGAGCTCCGGCACCACCGTCCGGGCCGTCGGCGCGGGCACCGTCGTCTCCGCCGGCTGGGGCGGCGCGTACGGCAACGAGGTCGTCATCCGCCACGCGGACGGCAACTACTCGCAGTACGGCCACCTCTCCTCGCTGGCCGTCTCGGTCGGCCAGAGCGTCACCGCCGGCCAGACCATCGGCCTGTCCGGTTCCACCGGCAACTCGACCGGCCCGCACCTGCACTTCGAGATCCGCACGGGCCCGTCCTACGGCTCCGACATCGACCCGCTGGGCTACCTCCGCGCGAAGGGCGTCAGCATCTGACGGCAGCCGCCGCCGGAGCACGAGCACGCGTGAGGCCGGGACCCGAGGGGGGTCCCGGCCTCACGTGTACGTATTCCTTACCTCCCGGGTGGTAAAGATCACGGCCCGTCAACCCCTCATTACGTTGGCGTAGGTTGGTTACGAGAGTGAAGGATGTCGTCTCGTGGCAGCGACGACGACGAAACTCAAGACCATCGGCTCGTACGCGGCGATCGGGGACAGCTTCACCGAGGGCGTGGGGGACCCGGGACCCGGGGACACTTATCTCGGCTGGGCGGACCGGCTCGCCGTGCTCCTGGCCGACCAGCATCCGGAGGGCGAATTCCGGTACGCGAACCTGGCCGTGCGCGGCAAACTGCTCGACCAGATCGTGGCCGACCAGGTTCCGCGGGCCAAGGCGCTCGCGCCGGACCTCGTGACCTTCTGCGCGGGCGGCAACGACATCATCCGCCCCGGCACCGACCCCGACGACGTGGCGGCGCGCTTCGAGGCGGCCGTCGCCGACCTCACCGGAGCCGTCGGCCGGGTCGTGATCACCACCGGCTTCGACACCCGGGGCGTTCCGGTCCTCAAGCACCTCCGGGGCAAGGTGGCGACGTACAGCGTCCACGTCCGCGCCATCGCCGACCGCTACGACTGCCCGGTGCTCGACCTCTGGTCCCTGAAGTCCGTACAGGACCGCAGGGCATGGGACACCGACCGACTGCACCTGTCGCCCGAGGGGCACACCCGGGTCGCACTGCGCGCCGCGCAGGTGCTCGGACTGGACGTGCCGGCCGACCCCGACCAGCCGTGGCCGCCGGAGCGCCCGCGCGGCTCGGTCGACGTGACGCGGGACAACATCCACTGGGCGCGCGAGCACCTGGTGCCCTGGATCGGCCGCCGGCTGCGCGGCGAGTCCTCCGGGGACCACGTCGAGGCGAAGCGGCCGGACCTGCTGCCGCTGTAGACGGGGGGAGGGGCAAGCGGGGAAGGAAGGCGGGGAAGGGGGGAAGCGGGGGACGACACGCGCGGGGAACGCGGAATCCTTCGGGGCCGGTGTGCGTTGGGATGCTCGTAGACCGACGGACATCCCCACCGCGCCGTCATCCGACCGCACCGTCCCTGGAGGCGCCTTGACCGGCTCTCGTCCCCTGCGTCCCCGGCTGCGCGCCCTGCGGCCCGAAGCCTTCGGCGCGGACCCCACGGGGGCCCGGCTGGACCGGATCCGCCGTTCGCCGAACTTCGCCGACGGCGTCTTCCAGAACCCGGTCGGCGCCCGGAACAGGCCCTCGGGGTCGATGGCGGAGTTCGCGAAGATCTACTTCCACCGCGAGCAGCGGATCCGGCGGGCTCCCGCCGGCCCGATCCCGGTCTACCCGACCACCCTCGCCGAACTGGCGAAACCGCCGGTCAGCGGATTGCGCCTGACCTGGATGGGCCACTCCAGCGTGCTCGCCGAGATCGACGGCCGCCGGGTCCTCTTCGACCCCGTGTGGGGTCAGAGGTGCTCCCCGTTCCCCTTCGCCGGTCCCAAGCGACTGCACCCCGCACCGGTCCCCCTGGCCTCGCTGGGCACCGTCGACGTCGTGGTCATCTCCCACGACCACTACGACCACCTGGACCTGCCGACGATCAAGGCGCTGGCCGGTACGGACACGGTCTTCGCCGTCCCGCTCGGCGTCGGCGCCCACCTGGAGCACTGGGGCGTCCCGGCCGACCGGCTGCGCGAGCTGGACTGGAACGAGAGCACCAAGATCGCGGGCCTCACGCTCACCGCGACCCCCGCCCGGCACTTCTGCGGCCGCGGCCTGCGCAACCAGCAGCACACCCTGTGGGCCTCCTGGGTCGTCGCGGGCGACGAGCACCGGATCTACCACAGCGGCGACACCGGCTACTTCCCCGGCTTCCGGGAGATCGGCGCCGAGCACGGCCCCTTCGACGCCACGATGATCCAGATCGGCGCGTACTCGGAGTACTGGCCCGACATCCACATGACGCCCGAGGAGGGCGTGCGCGCCCACCTCGACCTGCAGGGCGGTGCTCCGCACGGCGTGTTCCTGCCGATCCACTGGGGCACCTTCAACCTGGCCCTGCACCCGTGGGCCGAGCCCGGCGAGTGGACGGTCGACGCCGCCGAGGGCGCCGGGCAGGCCGTGGCGACCCCGAGGCCCGGCGAGCCCTTCGAGCCCGGGGGCACCCTTCCCGTCGACGCCTGGTGGCGACCGGTGGCCGAGTCCATCGCGCACCCCTGGCGGGGGAAGAGCGAGCTGCCGGCCGCGGCTCCCGAAGCCGCTCCCCGGGGTGATCTGGACCTCGCCGGCGAGCGCTGACAGCGCCACGCGCCCGCGCGGAACGCGCGGAACGGGCCCGGGAATGCGCAACCGGCCCCGTCGAGCCGCCGTCCTGCGGCACGATGGGGCCGGCAGCGGCCCGCAACGGCCCGGCGGGGTCGGGGACACCGGGGTCGGGAACACCGGGTCGGGAACACCGGGTCGGGAACACCGAGGGGGCTCGCGATGTGGCAGGCCGTGGCGGGGGGCGGGCCCTGGGCCCTGCCGGTGGTGTGCGGCACCTATCTGGCCATCGTGTTCATCACCAGCAGGGGACTCATAGCCGCCCCCCGCTACCGGCAGCTCCAGACCTGCATACGCGACACCCGGGCCCGTGCCGCGGTCCTCGGCGCGGCCGCCCCCGACGACGGAGCCCGGGCCGCGGAGATCGAGGCGGTCACCTCGCGCCTCGACGACCTGGAGACCAACGGCACGGTGGCCTCGCGGCTCCTGCCCAGCTCCTGGACCATCGCGATCCCGCTGTCCAAACTGGCCGCCGCCTGGCGCGCCCTGCACAGCGCCGAGCGCCGGCTGCTGCGCCTGCAGACCCCGGAGGAGAACGCCGCCCGGCTCCGTGCGCTCCGCATCCGACTCGCCGCCTCCCCGCACCCCGGCGACGCGCAGCTGGCGGCCGAACTCGCCGCACCGGCCGCGGGCGGCCCCGAAGCCGGGGCACTGCTGATCGCCGCCACCGAGCACCTCCACGAAAGGGAGGACACCGAGGCCGAGCAGGAGTACGAGCAGCAGCGCACCGCCCTGTGGCTGGCGGCGACCGGCCTCGGCGTGATCCTCCTGATCGGCCTCACCTTCGACCACCGGCTGACCCTGACGCTCGGCGCGCTGGGCGGCTTCCTGTCCCCGGTGGTCAGCGTGATGCGCTCCCAGCGTCCGGCCTCCTGGGGCGTCCTGGTCCTCGCCCCGGTCGGCGGCGCGCTCGCCGCGGTCGCCGGGCTGCTCCTCGTACGCATGCTCGCCGACCCCGAGCTCAACGTCCTCGGGCACGTCTTCCTCGACAACTCCTGGGACGCGCCGGACCGGCCCATCGCCCTCGCCATCGCCCTGCTCTTCGGCTTCTCCGGCACTCTCTTCTCACGGCTGGCGCTGACCGCCACCGGTCAGTTCGTCTCCGGCCCCGCGGCTGCGGCCACCGGGCAACAGCCGTAGGCCGCCCCGGGGTACGGCCCCGGAGCGCGCCCCGCGTATTCGGGCTGTCGTACGAGCGCTCCACCGGGAGCGGGAAGCACCCCCGCGAAGTTCCCCAACCGGGGCTCAGGGGCGTGATGGTGCGGTCTAGCGTGGGTATCCGGTGATCAACACCGGGCCCCGGGAACGCCGGTGGCCGGGCCCCACGTACCGAGGACGCAGATGTCCGGACTCCGCGCAGCCCGCCACGCCCCGTCGAGACACGCCGCCCCCGGTCCCGGCCGGCAGATAAGGCCCCAGCTGATCCGTGCCGCCCTGCTGCCCACGCTCGCCGCCGCGCTGAGCGGGGCCGCCGCGGTGATCTTCACGCTGCAGCTCGGCGGGGGAGCGGGGGAGCGGGACGCCCGGCTGTGGCCGGTGCTCACCGGCTGCGCCCTGCTGGTGCTCGGCGCCCTCGCCGCGGCCCTGCTCGGGGCCCAGCGCGCCGCCAAGGCCGTCCGGGACCGGTGTGAGGCCCTGCGCCGTTCCAGCGTGCGCGGCCGCCAGGAGCTGCTCACCACGGCCGAGCGGCTGGAGCGGGGCGAGAGCGCGCCGCGTCCGCTGCGCGGTGGCGGTGGCGGCGGCCCGACCGGGCCCCGCCTCGGCGCGGACCCGGCGGGCATCGACGAGTTCTGGCTGCTCTCCCAGGAGCTGCGCGGAGCCCGGGAGCACGCGCACACGACCCTCGTACGACTGGCCGGCCCGGTCGCGCCCTCCGACAGCGACCGCAAGGTCGAGGTCTTCGTCAACCTCGCGCGTCGCCTCCAGTCCCTCGTGCACCGGGAGATCTCGCTGCTGGACGAGCTGGAGGACACGGTCGAGGATCCGGACCTCCTCAAGGAGCTCTTCCACGTCGACCACCTCGCCACCCGGATCCGCCGGCACGCCGAGAACCTTGCGGTGCTCGGGGGCGCCGCGTCCCGCCGCCAGTGGACGCGGCCCATCGACCTGAGCGAGGTGCTGCGCTCCTCCGTCGCGGAGGTCGAGCAGTACACCCGGGTCAAGGTGGTGCCCCCGGCGGGCGGCAGCGTGCGCGGTCACGCGGTCGCGGACGTGGTGCACCTGCTGGCCGAACTGGTCGAGAACGCCACGGTGTTCTCCGCGCCCGACACCGATGTGGTGGTGCGGGCGGAGCGGGTCACCGCCGGGATCGCGGTCGAGGTGGAGGACCGCGGGCTGGGCATGCCGGCGGAGGAGCAGCACCGGATGAACGCGCTGCTCGACGACCCCGACCAGATCAGCGTCCGGCACCTGCTCGCCGACGGGCGGATCGGCCTGTACGTGGTCTCGGCGTTGGCCCGCCGGCACGGCATCGCGGTCGAGCTGAAGTCGAACATCTACGGCGGCGTACTCGCGGTGCTGGTACTCCCGAAGGAACTCCTGGGCGCCCCCGCCGCGGTCCCCATCCCCCACCTGGAACCGGCCCGGGTCCCCACCCCGCCCCGGCCGACCGTCCCCGACCCGCGCACCGCCCCGACCGGCCGCGACCCCGCTGCCGCCGACCCTGCCCCGGCGGGCCACGCCCAGGCTGCGGCTCCCGGCCTCGCCGACCACGTCCCGGCTGCCGCCCAGGTCCACGACAGCCACCGGGTACCCGCCGCCGATCCGGCCCCCGGCCCCATCCCGTTCCTCCGCGCCGACCCCGGGCAGGCCACGGCCCCCGACCCGGGGCGCGGTCCTGGTTCCGGGCTCGCAGGCGGGGTCGTGGTGCCCTCCCCCCGAACCGAGGTCCCGCCATTGCCCGTGCGGCGGACCGGGGTGGCCGAGGAGCCCGCCGCGGGCGGCGTCGGGCGCCCCGAGTTGCCCCGGCGGCGCGCCCAGGAGCATCTCGCACCGCAGCTCCGCGAGGCCCCCGCGCCCCGGCCGGCGGCCGACGACACCGAGCGGCCCGTCCACGACCCCGGCCTGATGGCCGCCTTCCAGCGGGGCTTCGGCCTCGCGCAGTCGGAGGACCAGGCATGACCCCGATCACCCCGAGCACCCCGAGCACCCCGATCCTCACCCCTCGCAACGGCAAGGAGCACACCCCCATGGGCGGCGAAGTGGCGACCAAGACCGGCAGCCGGCTCTCGGACCTCGACTGGCTGCTCAGCGGCCTGGTGCAGCGCGTGCCCTACACGCGCAGTGCCGTACTGCTCACCGCCGACGGGCTCGTGACCTGCGTACACGGCCTGGACCCGGACAGCGCCGACCACCTGGCCGCCCTCGCCTCCGGGCTGTACTCGCTCGGCCGCAGCGCCGGCGCCCGCTTCGGCGACGGCGCGGAGGTGCGGCAGGTCGTGGTCGAACTCGACACCGCACTCGTCTTCGTCTCGGCGGCCGGCTCCGGCACCTGCCTGGCCGTACTCGCCGACCGCGAGGCCGACGCCGGCGTACTCGGCTACGAGATGGCGATGCTCGTCAAGAGCGTACGACCGTACCTGGCGGCCCCGCCGCGTCGGCCCGTCGCCGACCCGGAGCGATGAGGGCCCGCGCGAGGGGGGCGTACGAAAACGGAACGGCGTACCGGGACACACCCTGGCTCGACGACTCGGCGGGCCGGGTGATGCGCCCGTACACCGCCAGTGGCGGCCGCACCCGGCCGGGCGTCTCGCTCGACCTGCTCTCCCTGGTGACCGCGACCGGTGTGCGGCCCCGCGTCCCGCTCGGGGCCGAGCACATCCTCGCCCTGCGGACCTGCGCCGCCGCCGGGGCCGCCACGGTCACGGTCGCCGAGGTGGCCGGGCAGCTGCGGCTGCCCGCGGCCGTGGTCAAGGTGCTGCTGGCCGACCTGATGGAACACGGGGCCGTCGTGGCGCAGGCCCCCCGCTTCCCCGGCACGGGCGCGGGCACCGGAACCCGCGCCGGGACCGGCGGCGACCCCTTCGGCGCGTTCGCCGCGGCCGACCAGAACCTGCTCAGGGCGGTGCTCGATGGCCTACGCGCACGACTGTGACGCCGCCGAGGCCCGGGTGGCCGTCCCCGCGACCCTGAAGGTCCTGGTCGCGGGCGGCTTCGGCGCGGGCAAGACCACCTTCGTCCGCGCGGTGAGCGAGATCGAGCCGCTGAGCACCGAGGAACTGCTGAGCGACCTCGGCGCGGCCGACGACCCGCTGGACGGCGTCGAGGCCAAGTCCACGACCACCGTCGCGCTCGACTTCGGCCGGATCACCCTGGACGAGGGCCACGTCCTCTACCTGTTCGGCACGCCGGGCCAGCACCGGTTCTGGTTCCTGTGGGAGGAGCTGTGCGCGGGCGCGCTCGGGGCGGTGGTGCTCGCCGACACCCGCCGGCTCGCCGACTGCTTCCCCGCCGTGGACTTCTTCGAGCGGCGCGGGATCGCCTTCGTCCTCGCCGTCAACGAGTTCGACGACGCCCACCGCTACGCGCCCGACGAGGTGCGCGCGGCGGTGGGCCTCGGGCCGGAGGTGCCCGTCGTACGGTGCGACGCGCGCCTGACCGGTTCCGGGACGGGCGCGCTGGCCGCCCTCGTCCGCCATCTGCTGTGCCTGTCCAACGAGTCGGGGGGACCGCCATGACGTACTACGAATCGACCGGACACCTGCTGCTGACACCCGTGGACCGGGAGGCGCCCGCGCGCGCCGTCCGGCTGCGCGAGCTGGGGCTCGGGGAGCGCACCGACGCCGAACTGGACGCCTTCGCACGCCGCGTGGCCGACGCGCTCGAAGCGCCGTACACGGGGGTCAACTTCATCGGTGAGGAACGGCAGTTCTTCGCCGGGCTGCACCACGCGGCCGACGCCCCGGCGAGCGGATACCCGGCCCGGGTCCTGCCCCGCGACCACGGCTACTGCCCGCACGTGGTCGTACGCCGGCGGGCCCTGGTGCTGGAGGACGTGCGCGACTTCGCGCGCTTCGCCGGCAACGCGGTCGTGGACGAGAGCGGGGTCCGCTCCTACGCGGGCGCGCCGTTGACGGACCGGCGCGGGATCGTCCTGGGCACGGTGTGCGCGGTGGACGTGGTCCCTCGGCGATGGGGCACGGAGGGCCTGGCCACGGTGAAGGCACTCGCCGCCGAACTGGTGGGGCTGCTGCACGCGAGGGAGGACGGGGGCGCGTGAGCCCCGCACGGGACGCGACTGTCAGTGGCGGGTCCTACGGTCGGGGGACGAGGGTTCGCCGGTGGCTGGAGAGGAGCCGCGAATGGCCACGACCGCGCGGGACGTCCGCATGATCGCGCTGTCGCTCCCGGACAGCACCGAAAAGCTCGCCTGGGGCATGCCGACCTTCCGGGTCGGCGGGAAGATCTTCGTGTCGCTCGCCGACGACGACACCTCGATCGGGGTGAAGTGCCCGAAGGAGGACCGGGCGGAGCTGATCGCCGCCGAACCGGAGAAGTTCTTCGTGCGCGAGGGCCACGACGACAACTACGCCTGGCTCCGGGTCCGCCTCTCGGCGGTGCGGGACGTGGAGGAGCTGCGGGCCATCCTGACCGATTCGTGGCTCCAGGCGGCCCCGAAACGGCTGGCCGCCGCCCACCCGGAACTGACCGCCGAGGGCACCGCCTGAGCGGGCGGACGAAAAGGTGCGCGCGACGACCCTGGGAAGTGCGGTATTGTTCTCCTGCGCCTGCAACCGGGGGAAACCCCAGGTCAGCGGGTATCGGGACGTGGCGCAGCTTGGTAGCGCACTTGACTGGGGGTCAAGGGGTCGCAGGTTCAAATCCTGTCGTCCCGACCATGCGGAAACGCAGGTCGGAGGCCGTTCTCTCATCCATGGGAGGGCGGCCTTTCGTGCGTCCCGGGTTCCGTGGCGGTCGCCATGCGCACGCCCGGCACCGGGGCACGCCGCCCCCGGTGCCCAGGACGGGCCGGGGAGAGGGTGCCAAGCTGGAGTGAGGGCCCGCGAGTGGAGCCCCGAGTGCTTTCCATTCGGTCCGGTCAGGGTCAGGGGCGCCACTCATCGGGCATCGCCAGGAGGCGTTTCCGCGTGGATCCGGTCCACCGGGACCAGGACCGCGCGACCGACCCGGAAGGCAGGTGCGTCCCATGCGCGCGTCGACCCGTATCGCCGGTGTCCTCACCGGCCTGACCCTCGCCCTCGGCGGCGCGGCCCTCATCGCGCCGGCCGCCCACGCGGACGTCACGGCCTGCATCAACCAGGTCGAGCGCGAGCTGCGGGGCGGTGAGGCCCCGGACTACGTGCGCATGGCGTGCTACGTCGGCCTGACCGGCGACAACGCGCAGTGCGTGGCCGGCCTGACCGCGGGTGGTGTGACCAACGGGACGGCCGTGAGCGCCTGCCGGGTGGCCCCTGACTAGCAGCCGGGGCGAGTTCCGTTCCCTGACCGAGAACGTCTGGAGAGCAGGTGTCTCCCATGCGCAGTCCGATCCGTACAGCCGGCGTCCTCAGCGCGCTGGCCCTCACCCTCGGCGGTGCGGTGATCGCCGCCCCCACGGTCCGGGCGGACATCCCCGCCTGTACGCAGATGGCCATGCAGGCCGGTGCCACCGACTCCGGCTCCGTCTCGGCCGCCTGCAGCCGTGGCGTGGTCGGAGACCTGGACAGCTGTGTGAGCGGGCTGTCCGCGGCCGGAGTGGCGGGCGGCGCCGCGACCGGCGCCTGCCGGATGGCGGCCTACGAACCGCGCTAGGGCCGTGGCCCCGGACGACCCGGAGACCGCGGGGCACCCGGCGCGCTCGCGGGTCCCGTGCGGAGCGCCCATGCTGAGGGGGAGGGCGCCGTCGGTCCCGAGACCGAGACCTGTCCTTCCCGAGGGCCGACGCAGGGCGCCCGAGAGGAGGAGGAAGTCATGCGCATGCGAAGAATCCTGGGCCTCGCCCTGGCCGCTGCGACCCTTGCCGGCACGAGCGCCGTCGGCGCCGTCGGCGCCCAGGCCGCCTCGTCTCCGAACATCAGCAGGGACGACTGCACGGCCGCAGGCGGACAGATCACGGCACGCCCCTACGCCGGCTACTCGTGCGTGCTGCCCGACGGGACCTTGCAGCCGATCACTTGACCACCGTTCGGGCACGGCCGGGCAGCCGGTCCGGCCGGAGCCCCCGGCCCGTCCCGGCGCCGCCATGATTCCCCGCTGAGCCTGCGGCAAGGCGCCGCAACCGCACGACCCAGGAGCCGACCGTCACGACGAACCGTGACGGTCGGCTCCGTCGTGCTCCCCGGCTGCCTCCAGGGGGACTCCGTCGTTCGGCCCATCAAGGGCACCGGCCACGACGCCGAAAAGGATCAAGCGGAGTCGCCCCATCCCCACGTTCCGGTACTCCTCCGCGCCCCAGGCCGCCCCGGAGGAGTTCCCGCATGCGCGTCGTCCTGCCCCTGACCGCCGTCACCACCGCCGCGCTCCTGCTCGTCACCTACACCGGTGCGACACCGGCCGCCGCGGACCGGAACCCCGGGGGCGCGCCACCGCTGACCAAGGTGTCCGAGGGCGACCCGTACGCGGACTGCACCATCGGCGCCAGATCCCCCGACAGCGTCGTCTACCCGGGCACCGAGGTCGAGCCGTACCTGTCCGTGGATCCGCGCGACCCCGAGCGCGTGGTCACCGTGTTCCAGCAGGACCGCTGGAACGACGGCGGCGCCCGGGGTCTGGCCGCCTCCTGGTCCACGGACGGTCGCACCTTCCACCGGAGCACGCTGCCGTTCAGCCTGTGCGCCCCCGGCGGCGCGGACTTCGAACGGGCCACCGACCCCTGGGTCGCCACCGGACCGGACGGCACCGTCTACGCGAGCGGGGAGGGCGTCGACTTCACGAAGAGCACGCGCAGCGGCCTCCTGGCCGCGACGTCCCGCGACGGCGGCCGCACCTGGCAGAACCTCACCACCACCCACGTGGACGAGGAGCCGTTCTTCAACGACAAGCCCTCGCTCACGGCCGACCCGATCCGTGAGGGCACCGCCTACCAGGTCTGGGACCGCCTCGACAACGACCCGCCCGGCCCGAGTGCCATCGACGGTCCCGGCTACATCTCCGTCACCCGCGACGGCGGCCGCACCTGGAGCAGGGCCCGGCAGTTCGTCGACACCGGTTCGGTGCCCAACACCCAGACCATCGGCCATCTGATCGTCGTCGACCGGCACACCGGCACCCTCTACGACTTCTTCGACCGGATCACCCTGTCCGACGACCTGAGCACGGTCGTCGAGGCCCGGTACGAAGTGGTCACCTCCACCGACGCCGGTGAGACCTGGAGCTCCCCGGTCGTCGTGGCCCGGGACAGCTCCGTGCCGGAGGTCGACCCCAACGACCCCGCCAAACCGCTGCGCTCCGCCGCCACCCTGCCCAGCCCCGCCATCGACCCGAAGACGGGCACGCTGTACATGGCGTACGAGGGCTCGGACTTCTCCGGCGGGGCTTTCGACTCCGTCCAACTCGTGCGCTCCACCGACGGCGGACGCACCTGGGGGAGCCCCGCGCTGATCAGCCCGGAGGGCGTTCCGGCCTTCTCGCCGTCCATCGCGGTCGACGAGCGGGGGACGGTCGCGCTCACCTACAACGACCTGCGCTTCCTGCGGCCGGGCGACACCACCACCCTGCCCACCGCCTGGCAGCTGGCCACGCTGCCGCACGGAGACCTGGAGCGCCGTTCCGAACGGCGCATCTCGCGTGTCTTCGACTGGCTGCGGGCGCCGTTCGCAGGGGGGTACTTCCTCGGCGACTACCAGGGCCTGGTGGCGGACGGCAAGGGAGTGCGGGCGGTGGTCACCGAGACCCACTCCGACGAACCCGGGAACCGTACGGACGTGTACACCGGCAGCTTCCGCACCAAGTGACGGGTCTCGCGCCGTATTCGGGCTCGACACGACCCGAATTCCCTTACCGGTCGCGGCAGTCCGCTGCGGGCCGTACGTCAGATCAGGGCGAGGAGCTGCTTGAACGAGCCGCCGAAACCGCGGTGTTCGTCGACCAGGTGGACCTCCAGGAGCCAGTGCGCCTGCCACCCTCCCTGGACGGTGCGGCGCAGCGGCCGGCCGTTGTCCGGACCGATGTACGCCTCGGCCCGCGCGCCGCGCGGATGCGGAGCGGGCACCTCACCCACGAGGTGCCCGGCCTGCCAACCGCCCAGCGACCAGCCCGCCTTGGCGGCGAGTGCCCGGAGCACCTCGTACAGTTCCCGGCCGTTGATGCCGGCGTCCGCCTGGTACGCCTCGCGCGCGGCGGCGAAGACCTTCGGCAGGTCCTCCTGGAGCCGCAGCCTGTCCGGGTCGTCGCCCAGGACCAGGGTGCGGGCGAAATCGGTGCCGTGACCGCCCAGGAGGAGCGGGCCGAAGCGGGCTATGACGATGTCGTCCACGTCGATGACCCGGTCCGAGCGGGGCTCCTGCCCGCACGGGAGCAGCGTGTGCCGGCCGGAGCGCACGAGACGCCCCGGCCACGGAGCCCCCGCCACGGACGACTCCCTGTGCAGGGCCCCGATCCGGTCGGTCACCTCGTACTCGCTGCGCCCGGGAGCGATCAGACCGCGGGCGGTGATCCCGGCGAACAGCGCCTCGGCCGTCCGCTGGGCTTCCACCAGCCCGAGGGCGCGCAGCCGTTCGTCCATCCGGTCGGGTGCCGGCATCGTGCCGCTCCTCTCCCTCGTGTGTCGTTCTACCGGGTCGCGCGCGGGCTCCGCAGGGTGGCGTGGGCGATGAAGGAGTGCCGGTCGTCCTCGTACTCGGTCAGCCGCCAGCCCGCGCAGTGCAGGGCGGCTCGGAGGTTGGGCTCCGCCAGGAGGTCGTCGGGGCTCGGCGACAGACCGTGCCGCGCGGCCCGTTCGGCACGGCCGGAGGGGTGGAAGAGGAGCAGCTCCCCGCCGGTCGCGCTGACACGGGCCCATTCCCGCAGGGCCGCGCGGGGTGCCGGGAGGTGGTCGAGGAGCCCGGCGGAGAAGATCCCGTGGACCGAAGCCGTCGGCAGGGGCAGCCGTGTGCAGTCGGCGGTGAGGAGGCCCCCGTGGCGGGTCCGGCCGTGGCGGGCGGCCGCGACCAGCATCGCGTGCGTGACGTCGATGCCGAGGACGCTCCCCGTCGGACCGACCAGCGCCCGCAGCGCCGGCATGGCCCGTCCGGTGCCGCAGCCGAGGTCGACGGCGCGCCGGCCCGGCCCCAGTCGCATCCGGGCGACGGCCGCCTCGTACGCGGGGGTCTGGTAGGCGAAGCGCTCCTCCCAGGCATCGGCCCGCCGGGTGAAGAAGGTGCGGGTGGCGGTGCGTTCGGCGCGCGCCGCGACCAGCGCCGCGAAACGCCCCAGTACGTGCTCCAGCCAGGCGTCGGCGTGGAACCGGACCCCCCACGCGCTGCCGCCGACCCGGAACGCGCGCACCGGATCGCGGTCGCACGAGGCCAGGACCACCGCCCCGTCCGGCAGCCGCAGGGAGGCCAGGGGGGAGCGCGGAACCCGCTGCCGCCCGGCGGCCCCCGCGAAGAGCGGGTCGGAGGCGGCGGCCGGGGTGACGCCGACCTCGTCCCAGCCGGCGCCCTCATCCGGGCCGGGCGCGGCGGAGCCGCCGGCGGCCACCGCCAGCAGCTCCGCGCCCTCGCGGACACCGAGTACGGGCACCTCGGCGGCGAGCGCGGCCCGCAGGAGCGCCACCTCGGCACCGCGCGCACCCGCGTCCGGGCCGGGAGGACCGCAGGGGCCGTCCTCCGGCGCGCCGCCGATGACGACCAGCCCGTCGACGCCTCCGAGATCACCGGGGACGCAGCCCCCGTCCGAGGTAGAGGCCAGGACTGCCCGCGTGGCCAGTCCTTCCACGGCGAAGGCGGCTTCGGCCCGGGAGAGGTCCTCTCCTCGCGCGTGCCGCAGGATGAAGACGGCCATCGCTGCCCCCTTGGATTCGAGCCACCAGGCTCGATCGAGCCGCGTCTGCGTAAGAATGCATCCAATCTTGCCGCATATGCCAGGGCTGGTCAGTGATTGAGACGGCAGACGCGGCGTTCAGTCGGCCGGGCGGCCCGCGTGGAGTTCCAGGGGGCCCGTGCGTGTGGTGCGGGCCGTGAGGGACGCTTCGATCTGGCGGCGCAGGGCGCCCTTGACCAGGTCGCGGAGTTCCGTGCGGGGGACGGCGCGCCACGCGAGGAGTTCCGAGGGGTCCAGCCGGATCCGGGCGAGGGTCGGGGCGTCGAGGACGCCGCCGTCGTAGAGGAAGCGGACGCGGGCCGGGCGGCCCGCCTTGTGGGACCAGTTCACGGCGAGGAGGCGGCCCGGCGGGAGGTCGAGGCCGAGTTCCTCCTGGACCTCCCGGCGGGCGGCGGCGCGCGGGGTTTCGCCCAGGTCGCTGTCGATGCCGCCGCCGGGGAGGTGCCAGCGGCGGGTGCTCCCGTAGGAGGGGCGGACGAGCAGGATCCGGTCCTCGGCGTCCGTGAAGAGCACGCTCGCCGCCGTCAGCGCCTTGGGGCGGTTGGCCCGGTGGTCGGCGGCGTCCAGGACGCCCGAGTGGCCCAGGGCGGCCCGGCGGGCCGGGTCCAGGCCTGCGGGTGAGCCGGGCTGCGGCACCCCGTCCACGAGGTGCGCGAAGGAGCCGGCGTGCAGGGCCGCCAGGCCGGCGCGCAGCCGGGGCGCGATCCGGGCCGGGAGGGCCTCGCAGGCTTCCTCGGGCGGCAGCCAGCGGGCCTCGGTGATCTCGCCGTCGGGGAAGGAGAGCGCCGAGGCCTGTTCGGCCGGGAGTGGTCCGACGAGGTGCACGTGGACGATGAGGGAGCGGCCGAGCGCCCCCGGGGGCCGGGAGTCCACGGCCAGCAGCCGCCCGACGGGCGCGTGGAGGTCCAGCTCCTCCTCCAGCTCGCGGGCCAGGCCCTGTTCCGGTGTCTCGGTGTCCTCGACGGTGCCGCCGGGGAGTTCGAGGTCGGGTTTGTAGGAGGTGGTCAGTACGAGGACCCGGCCCCGGCTGTCGAGGACGATCCCGGTGGCGGCCACGAGCGGGGCCGGCTGGGCGGCGTAGTACGCGCGCACCTCGTCGGGAGAGGGGCGGTCGGGCACGGCGGGCTCCAGCTCCACGGGGTCGGTCTCCAGGGGTGAGGTCCACCGCACTATGCCACGGGCGGTGCCGGGGGCCGGTGGGCCCGCGCCGGACGCCGTTCAGGCGTCGGCCGGGCGTCACGCGCAGGACATGCGGGCGTCAGGCGCGGGCCAGGAGCAGGCCGCCCATGGTGACCATCGTCGCGGCGACGAGCCCGTCCAGGACCCGCCAGGCCGAGGGGCGGGCGAGCAGGCCGCTCAGCAGCCGGGCCCCGTACCCCAGGGTGGAGAACCAGGTCAGGCTGGCCAGGCCCGCCCCGATGCCGAACGCCCAGCGCAGGTCGCCCCGGTCGGCGGCGAGGGAGCCGAGGAGCAGGACGGTGTCCAGGTAGACGTGCGGGTTGAGCCAGGTCATGGCCAGGCAGGTCAGTACGGCGGCCCGGCGGCCCGCGCTCGTGCCGCCCTCCGCGGTGAGCGCGGCGCCCGGGGAGGGGCGCAGCACGCGGCGGGCCGCGAGGATCCCGTAGCAGATCAGGAACCCGCCGCCGGCGATCCCGACGGCCGTGAGGGCGGCCGGCCAGGCCGTGACGAAGGCGCCGACCCCGGCGACTCCGAGGGCGATGAGCACCGCGTCGGAGACGGCGCAGATGGCGACCACGGCGAGTACCGCGTGTCGGCGCGCGCCCTGGCGGAGGACGAAGGCGTTCTGTGCGCCGATGGCGACGATGAGGGAGAGACCGGTGCCGAAACCGGCGAGGGCCGCCGTGATGATGCCGTGTGTCATGCCCTCGACCGTAGGCAGCCGCATCGATGCAGTACAGCTAAAGATTTTTACGTACCATTAGCACTCGTGATGGACGAGCTTCCCCTGGACCAGGTGCGGACCCTGCTGGCCGTGGTGGACGAGGGCACCTTCGACGCCGCCGCGGCGGCCCTGCACGTGACGCCCTCGGCCGTCAGCCAGCGGGTCAAGGCCCTGGAGCAGCGGACCGGACGGGTCCTGTTGATGCGCACGAAACCGGTGCGGGCGACCGCGTCCGGGGAGGTCGTGGTCCGCTTCGCCCGCCAGCTGGCCCGCCTGGAGCTGGACGCGCGGGCCGAGCTGGGCATGGCCGACGGGACGGGCCCGGTGCGGCTGCCGATCGCGGTCAACGCGGACTCGCTGGCCACCTGGTTGCTGCCGGCGCTCACGCGGTTGCCGCAGGACCCGCCGGTCTGCGTCGAGCTCCACCGCGAGGACGAGGCGCACACGACGGAACTGCTGCGGGAGGGGCAGGTGATGGCGGCCGTGACCTCCTCGCCCGACTCGGTGGCGGGGTGCGCCTCCCGGCTGCTGGGGCTGGCGCGGTACCTGCCGGTGGCGAGCCCCGGTTTCGCGGCCCGATACCTGGCGGGGGCGCCGGAGCGGGACCTGAAGGTGGCGCCCACCGTCGTGTTCGACCGCAAGGACGAGCTCCAGGACGTGTTCGTGCGCGAGCTGACGGGCGACCCGGCGGCCGCCGCGGGGGCGGTGCGGCACTACATCCCGACCTCGGAGGGGTTCCGCGACGCGGTGGTCGCCGGGCTCGGCTGGGGGATGGTGGTGGAGCAGCAGTCGGGGCCGCTGGTGCGGGCGGGGGAGCTGGTGCTGGTGGCGCCGCGCCGGCCGATGGACGTACCGCTGTACTGGCAGCAGTGGAAGCTGGACTCCCCGGCGCTGTCGGCGGTGGCCGGGGTGGTCGCGGCCGCGGCCCGCGAGGCCCTGCGTCGTCCGCCCGCCGGCGGGTCGTAGGCTGCGGGGCATGGAGTCCTACACGATCGGTCAGGCGGCACGACTGCTTGGCGTCAGCGTCGACACGGCGCGGCGCTGGGCGGATGCGGAACGGTTCCCCACCCGCAGGGAAGGCACACGGCGGATGGTGGACGGGCCGGACCTGGCCGCGTTCTGCGTGGAGGCCGCGCAGGAGGGCGCCGACGGCGAGGAGGCCCCGTACAGCTCGGTGCGCAACTCCTTCCCCGGGATCGTCACCGGGGTGAAGCTGGGGTCGGTCACCGCGCAGGTGGAGATCCAGGCCGGTCCGCACCGCATCGTGTCGCTGCTGACGCGGGAGGCGGTGGAGGAGCTCCGGCTGGAGGTGGGCGCGCGGGCCACGGCCCGGGTGAAGTCCACGAGCGTGTTCGTGGACCGCACCTGACCGGTGGGCCGCGGGGCGGCGGGGCGGGCGGTTCGGTGTGGCGGCGGGCGGTGGCAGACTGGCCGGTGATCCGCCGAAGGGGAGTTACGACGTTGTCCATGTTCAGCAACCTGCGAAGGGCCGTGCGCCGCGGCTACCGGCGGGCCGTCGACCTCAGTCACCCCGCCCGCTCCCCGCTCGGCAGCGCCGTCGTCAACTGCGTGGTCTACCAGGACGGCGTACGGCAGGACGGCTGCGCCGAGGCCGAGGAGGCGCTGCGCCGGGTCCGCAAGACCGGCGAGGGCTTCGTCTGGATCGGCCTGCACGAGCCCTCGCAGGAGGAACTCGCCGGGCTCGCCCAGCTCTTCGGCCTGCACCCGCTCGCCGTCGCGGACGCGGTCAACGCGCACCAGCGCCCCAAGATCGAGCGTTACGACGACACCCTCTTCGCCGTCTTCAAGACCGTGCGGTACGTCGAGCACGAGGAGTTGACCGCGACCAGCGAGGTGGTGGAGACCGGCGAGCTGATGGCCTTCACCGGCCCGGACTTCGTCATCACCATCCGGCACGGCGGCCGCGGCACCCTCGGCCCGGTCCGCGAGGCGCTGGAAGCCGACCCGGAGCAGCTGGCCAAGGGCCCGGCGACGGTCCTGCACGCCATGGCCGACCACGTGGTCGACGACTACGTGGCCGTCACGGACGCGGTGCAGAACGACATCGACGCCGTGGAGACGGCCGTGTTCAGCGAACACGGGGGCCGCGGCGACGCCGGACGCATCTACCAGCTCAAGCGCGAACTCCTGGAGCTGCGGCGGGCGGTGGGCCCGCTGAGCCGGCCGCTCCAGCAGCTGGCCACGCAGCCGATACCGGTCATCCCGCCGGAGATCCGCGCCTACTTCCGGGACGTCGCCGACCACCTGACCCGGGCCACCGAGCAGATCGGCGCCTACGACAACCTGCTCGACTCCATCCTCCAGGCGCACCTCGCCCAGGTGACCGTCGCCCAGAACGAGGACATGCGCAAGATCACCGCGTGGGCGGCGATCGTCGCCGTCCCCACGATGGTCTGCGGGGTCTACGGCATGAACTTCGACCACATGCCCGAACTGCACTGGACCTACGGATACCCGTTCGTCATCGGCGTCATGGCGGTCGCCTGCCTCGTCATCCACCGAGGGTTCCGCCGCAACGGCTGGCTCTGAATCCGGATGAGTCCGGCCGGAGCCGCCGGTTAGGGTCCGCCTGTCACCGATGATCACAGGGAACGGGCAGGTCGGACATGAGGCAGACAGCGGGGGAGTCCCACGGCGGCGCGCTGGTGGGTGAGCGCGTACGGCTGGAGCCGCTCGGGCACCGCCACCACGACGGGCTGTGCGAGGCGATCCGGGACGGGAAGCTCTGGGAGCTCCCGGTGACGATCGTCCCGCACCCGGACCAGGTGCCCGCCTTCATCGACGACGCGCTCGCGGCGCGCGAGGAGGGCACCCAGCTCCCGTACGCGACGGTGGACCTCACCACCGGCCGGATCGCCGGGTCCACCCGACTCATGGTGATCGACAACCGGTTCCGGCGGCTGGAGATCGGCTTCACCTTCCTCGGCGCGTCCCGGCAGGGCACGGGGATCAACACCGAGGCCAAGCTGCTCATGCTGACCCACGCCTTCGAGGCGATGGAGATGAACCGGGTCGAGATCCTCACCGACGTGCGCAACGCCCGCTCCAGGGCGGCGATCGAGCGGCTCGGCGCCACGCACGAAGGGGTGCTGCGCCACCACATGCAGATGCCGGACGGCTGGATCCGCGACACCGCCGTCTACAGCGTCATCCGCCCCGAATGGCCGGAGGTGAAGCGGGCGCTCGCCGCCCGGGTGCAGAGGTCTTGAGAAGCCGCGAAGGCTGGTAGTAAAGTTTCCTAACCAACCGGGAAGCCTCAACTACCCCACGGAGGCCTTGTGTTCACCCCCCACCGCAAGACGCTGGTGATCGGCGCGCTGCTCGGCAGTGCGCTGATCGCCTTACCGGTCACGGCCCACGCCACCGCTCCGGCCGCCCCCGCGGCCGGCCTCGCGGCCCCCGCCGCGGCGGCGATCGGACTCGACGATCCGGCGAAGAAGGAGATCGCCATGAAGATCGTCTCCAGTGCGGAGAACTCCTCGCTGGACTGGCGGGCGCAGTACAAGTACATAGAGGACATAGACGACGGCCGCGGCTACACGGCCGGGATCATCGGATTCTGTTCCGGCACAGGCGACATGCTCGACCTCGTCGAGTACTACACCCAGGTCAAGCCGGACAACGTCCTCGCCAAGTACCTGCCCGCGCTGCGCAAGGTCGACGGCACCGACTCGCACGCCGGCCTCGACCCGAACTTCACCAAGGACTGGGCCAAGGCCGCCCAGGACGGCGAGTTCAAGAAGGCCCAGGACCACGAGCGCGACCGGGTCTACTTCAACCCGGCCGTCAAGCAGGGCAAGGCCGACGGGGTCGGCGTGCTCGGGCAGTTCATCTACTACGACGCCATCGTGATGCACGGCGACGGAAGCGACTCCACCAGCTTCCGCAACATCCGCAAGCGCGCCCTGACCAAGGCCAAGCCCCCGTCGCAGGGCGGCGACGAGACCAAGTACCTGAACGCCTTCCTCGACGCCCGGGTGTGGGCGATGAAGCAGGAGGAGGCGCACAGCGACACCAGCCGCGTCGACACGGCCCAGCGGGTCTTCCTCAAGAAGGGCAATCTGAACCTGAACACCCCCCTCGACTGGAAGGTCTACGGGGATCCCTTCCACATCGGCTGACAAGGGAAGAGACCTTGACCGGGCAGTAACATCGGCATAAATTCTGCCCCGGCTTGCTCCAGCAGGACTGGCCCACCACCCGTCCTCTGGGGGGACTCGTGCACTACTACACCGACGTCCTGAAGAAGTACGTCGTCTTCTCCGGCCGTGCGCGACGGCAGGAGGTGTGGATGTTCATCCTGTGCAACTGGCTCGTCGAGGCGGTCGTCCTGACCGTGGACTGGGTCATCGGGCTGAACTTCATCCTCTACGGGGTCTACACCCTGGCGATCCTCCTGCCCGTCGTCGGCCTCGCGGTGCGCCGCCTGCACGACCTCGGCAAGTCCGGCTGGTGGTACCTCATCAACTTCGTCCCGATCATCGGCTGGATCTGGATGATCGTCCTGATGGCCACGGAGGGCGACCGCGGGACCAACGCCTACGGCCCCAGCCCCAAGGCGGCCCACGCCCACCTGTAGCCGGCCCGCGCCCGTGCGCGCGTACCCGAGCGCCGCCGCCGACGGAACCCGTCGACGGCGGCGCTCTCGCGTGACATGTGCGACACGCCTCACCCGGACCTTGGGGCAGGGGGCTGTCCTGAGCGGCCCGATCACGAGATATCTTGATGTCGAGCAATGTTGCAGACGAGAGACGCAGACTGTGGAGCGGAGCAACCGGTGACTGACTCGACCATCATCTACACGCACACTGACGAGGCCCCGGCCCTCGCGACGTATTCCTTCCTGCCTGTGATCCAGGCCTACGCGTCGACCGCCGGTGTGAATGTCGAGACCCGTGACATCTCCCTGGCCGGTCGCATCATCGCCACCTTCCCCGAGCACCTCGAAGAGGGGCAGCGCATCGCCGACGCCCTCGCCGAGCTCGGCGAGCTGGCGAAGACGCCGGAAGCCAACATCATCAAGCTGCCCAACGTCTCGGCCTCGATCCCGCAGCTGAAGGCCGCGATCGCCGAGCTCCAGGGCCAGGGCTACGCCCTCCCGGACTACCCGGACGACCCGAAGTCGGACGAGGAGCGCGAGATCCGCGCCCGCTACGACAAGATCAAGGGCAGCGCCGTCAACCCGGTCCTGCGCGAGGGCAACTCCGACCGCCGTGCCCCCGGCTCGGTCAAGAACTACGCCAAGACCCACCCGCACCGCATGGGCGCCTGGACCCCCGAGTCCAAGACGAACGTCGCCACCATGGGCCAGAACGACTTCCGCTCCACCGAGAAGTCCGTCACGATCGCCGAGGCCGGCACGCTGCGCATCGAGTACGTGGACGCCGACGGCGCCACCACCGTGCTGCGCGAGTCCGTACCGGTCCTGGCCGGCGAGGTCGTGGACGCGTCCGTCATGCACGTCGACGCGCTGCGCACCTTCCTCAACGACCAGATCGAGCGCGCCAAGGCCGAGGACGTCCTGTTCTCCGTGCACCTCAAGGCCACGATGATGAAGGTCTCCGACCCGATCGTCTTCGGCCACGTGGTCCGCGCCTTCTTCCCGAAGACCTTCGCCCGCTACGGCGAGACCCTCGCCGCCGCCGGCCTGTCGCCCAACGACGGCCTCGGCACCATCCTGAACGGCCTGGGCGCCCTGCCCGACGGCGACGCGATCAAGGCCTCCATCGACGCCGAGATCGCCGAGGGCCCGGCCCTCGCGATGGTCGACTCCGACAAGGGCATCACCAACCTGCACGTGCCGTCCGACGTCATCGTCGACGCCTCGATGCCGGCCATGATCCGCACCTCCGGCCACATGTGGGGCCCGGACGGCAACGAGGCCGACACCCTCGCCGTCCTCCCGGACAGCAGCTACGCGGGCGTCTACCAGGCCGTCATCGACGACTGCCGCGCGCACGGCGCCTTCGACCCGTCCACCATGGGCTCGGTGCCGAACGTCGGCCTGATGGCCCAGAAGGCCGAGGAGTACGGCAGCCACGACAAGACCTTCGAGATCGCCGCCGCGGGCACCGTCCGCGTCGTCGACGCCGCGGGCAACGTGGTCATCGAGCAGGAGGTCGCCGCCGGCGACATCTTCCGCGCCTGCCAGACCAAGGACCTGCCGATCCAGGACTGGGTCAAGCTCGCCGTCACCCGCGCCCGCGCCACCGGCTCCCCGGCCGTCTTCTGGCTGGACGAGACCCGCGCCCACGACGCGCAGCTGATCGCGAAGGTCAAGACGTACCTGGCCGACCACGACACCGAGGGCCTGGACATCCGCATCCTCGCCCCGGTCGAGGCCACCACGTTCTCCCTGGAACGCATCCGCCGCGGCGAGGACACCATCTCGGTGACCGGCAACGTGCTGCGCGACTACCTGACCGACCTCTTCCCGATCCTGGAGCTGGGCACCAGCGCCAAGATGCTGTCGGTCGTCCCGCTGATGGCGGGCGGCGGCCTCTTCGAGACCGGCGCCGGCGGCTCCGCCCCGAAGCACGTCCAGCAGCTGGTCAAGGAGAACTACCTGCGCTGGGACAGCCTCGGCGAGTTCTTCGCCCTGGCCGCGAGCTTCGAGCACCTCGCCGTCAGCACCGGCAACGCCCGCGCCCAGGTCCTGGCCGACACCCTGGACCGCGCGACCGGCACCTTCCTCAACGAGGACAAGTCGCCGAGCCGCAAGCTGGGCGGCATCGACAACCGCGGCAGCCACTTCTACCTCGCCCTGTACTGGGCGCAGGAGCTGTCCCGCCAGATCGACGACCCGAAGCTGGCCGCGGCCTTCGAGCCGCTCGCCAAGACCCTGACCGAGCAGGAGCAGGCCATCGTCGGCGAGCTCATCGCGGTCCAGGGCTCCCCGGCGGAGATCGGCGGCTACTACCAGCCCGACCCCGCCAAGTGCGCGGCGATCATGCGTCCGTCCGCGACCTTCAACGAGGCGCTGGCCCTCCTCGGCTGAGTCCGCGGAGCATGAGTGATCCGCCCCGGTCGGCCGTGCGCCGACCGGGGCGGACCCCTGGGGCCTGTCGTCAAAACTCCCGTCGTCGCCCGGAGGGCGGGGCAGACGGGAGTTTGACGACAGGCCCTACGCGGGGTCGGCCGCCACGCGGAAGCCGATGTTCCCCGCCGAGCTGTCCGGGGTGTTGCGGGTCCGGGCCGCGACCCGGTAGCGGTTGCAGTACGAGTCGTGGCACATGTGGGAGCCGCCGCGCATGGCCCGCTCCGGGCCGCCCGAAGGGGAGAAGCGGTCCGCGGACCACTCCCACACGTTGCCGACCGCGTTGTACAGCCCGTACCCGTTGGGCCGGAAGGACTTGGCGGGCGCGGTCCCCGCGTACCCGTCGGCCCGGGTGTTGTGGACCGGGAAGTCACCGTTCCAGATGTTGCACATGTACCGCCCGCCCGGCCGCAGTTCGTCGCCCCACGGATAGCGCCTCTGCTCCAGCCCGCCGCGCGCCGCGAACTCCCACTCGGGCTCGGTGGGCAGCCGCGTCCCGGACCAGGCGCAGTACGCCTGCGCGTCGTTCCAGGAGACGTGGACCACGGGGTGGTTCTGCCGCGCGGCGAAGGAGGAGCCGGGCCCTTCCGGGTGGCGCCAGTCCGCCCCGGAGACCGCACGCCACCACGGGGTGCCGGCCACCGCCGGTGACACGGCGGCGAGTTCACCGCCGAGGAACCCCGCGAAGACGAAGCTGAAGCCGAAGGACTCCGCCTCCGTGACATGACCGGTGGCCTTCACGAACGACGCGAACTGCGCGTTGGTGACGGTGGTCGGGGCGACTCGGAACGCCCCGACCACCGCCTCCCGTACCGGGCCCTCGCCGTCCGCCGCGAACCCGTCCGGGTCTTGCGTCCCCATCAGGAAACTGCCGCCCGCGAGCGGGATGAGGTCCCGGACCGCCCGCGCCGCGGCGGGGTCCACCGTCCGGACCGCGGCCTCCGGTGTCCGCGGCCGCCGGACCGGGGTCGGCAGGTCGGTGGACGGCTCACGGCCGGGGGTGCAGCAGGGCTTGGGCGGCATGGGGTTCTCCAGGGGGACGGTCGGGGGATCAGGCCGTGCGGTCGGCGGCGAGCACGGCGGCCAGGGCGGGTATGCCGAGGGCCTGTTCCTGCGCCGGGGTGGCCTGGTGCAGCAGGTTCTGCAGCTGGTACGGGTCGCTCACCAGGTCGTAGTACTCGCGGAAGGTGACCTGCCCGGTACCGGAGACGGCGCCCGTGGCATCGGTGTGCAGGTCGTAGTACTCCACGTACTGCTTGTCCTTGGCCACGTACGAGGCCCAGGTCTTCGGGCCGGTGCCGCCCGTGCCCTGCTTCCACCACTCGACCAGCAGGTGGTCGCGGCTGTGACCGGAGAGGAGCGAATGCCCGTCCTGCGGGGTGTCCGGGGTGATGCCCGCGGCGTCGAGGATGGTCGGCGCGATGTCGATGTTGGCGACGACGCGGTTGTCGACCGTACCCGAACCCAGCCCGCCGGCCGGCCAGGAGAGGTAGAACGGCACCTCGTGCGCCGGGGAGTACGGCACGGACTTCTTGGTCCAGCCGTGGTCGCCCCAGCCGAAGCCGTTGTCCCCGATGTAGATCACCAGGGTGTTGTCGAGCTGCCCGAGGGCGGCCAGCTTGTCGCGGAAGGCCTGGACCGCGTCGTCCACGGTCAGCAGGGTCCGCAGCTGCTCGGCGCGGATCTGCTGCCCGTCGGCCAGGGTCCCGGTGGCGTTCTGGATGTAGGCCGGCTTGTCGCTCCGGTCGGCCTCGGGAACGGAGGGGCGCCCGTTCCAGGCGGGAACGGCCACGTTCGCGTACTTGGCCTCGGGGGTGCGCGGCCCGTGCGAGGCGTACGGGGTGACGTACGCGAACCAGGGGCGGCTGTCGGTCGCCGCCTTGTCCAGGAAGTTCAGCGTCTTGTTCTTGATGATGTTGGTGGTGTAGCCGTTGATCGTCTGGACCGTGCCGTTCACGTTCCAGTCGGCGTTCGTGTACGCGGGCTGGAGCAGCGCGAACTCCTCGAAGTGCGGCGGGTTGTCCGCCAGCGTCCAGGAGTTGAGGTACTTGCCGAACAGCCCCGTGCGGTAGCCGGCCTGCTTGAGGTAGCGCTGCACGGTGGTGTGCTGATCGAGGCTGTGGGACGCCGCGTTGTTGCGCACGCCGTGGTTGTGGGCGTAGCGGCCGGAGAACACCGACGACCGGGACGGCGCGCACAGCGGGGTGGCGACGTGGCCGTTGGTGAACTTCACACCCTGGTCGGCGATCCAGCCGATGGTCTTCTGGAGGGCCCAGTCGGTGTGCTTGGGCTGGTCGTCCGTGACGATCAGCAGGATGTTCGGGCGGGCGGCGGAGGCGGTGCTCGCCGCGGCCGACCCGGCGAGGGCCGGGGTGGCCGCGGCCGCCGCCACCGCGGCGGCGCCGGCGAGGAAGCCGCGTCTGCCGACGGCACCGGTCCGGGGCGTGCTGATGTGCTCGCTCACGAGGGTCTCCTGTACGTGCGGGGGAGTGTGACGTACGAACCGGGGGCTTCCGGCAGCGCTTGCGCGCAACCGGAACCTGCAGGTCAGACCCTAGATTTGAGCGAGCGGCCACTCAATGACCGGGGGATGGCAGTGCTGTTCCATTGCCGTGCCGGGGATGTACCGGGTGTGTTCCGCGGATGTGGCGCCGTCATGAAGGCGACACGGAAGCGGACGGGCCGTTCAGAGCCGGTGGACGCGTTCCCCGTCGAAGCCGAGCGGCGACCGCCCGGCGGCGAGGATCCGCAGTCCCGGGGCCACGGCGAGCAGGTCCCGCAGCCAGGCCAGGGCGTCCGGGGTGAGCTGCTCCGTGCCGTCCACCACGAGCAGCATGTCCCGCTCGGCCAGCCAGGAGGCGACGCCCGCCGTCCGCCCGCACGGCGTCGACGGCATCCCGGGTACGCCGCCCAGTTCGGCCGTCAGCTCGCGCACCCCGAGGAGGCCGCGGACCGGCTCCGCGGCGACGACGGCGACCCCGTCGTAGAAGTTCGACACGAGCCGCCGCGCGATCTCCCGTACCAGCACGCTCCGCGGCCCGCGTAACCCGCCGGCCACGGTCAGCACCCGCCCCCGCCGGACCGTGGAGAGCAGGCGGGACATCTCGACGGACGTCGCGGGCAGTGTTCCGGACGCGGACCCTGAATCCCTCATCGGCACGATGCCCCCCATTGCATGCGTGACCAAGCGCGGCAACAGGGTTCGATCGAGCCGCGTGACGACGATTATCCGCCACGCTCGGCAGAAGACCAGGGGAATGCCGTATTCCGCTGCCGCCCCCGGGGCCGCTCGACAGGAGCGGCTCACCGGGGGCCGGGGCGGTGACGGGTCGGTGCCGGGCGGCTACGCGCGGCGGCCCAGGCCGAGGGCGACGAGCAGGGCGGCCGCCAGCACGATCGCGGCGTCGATCGCCAGGACCGTGCGCACCCCGCCGAAGAGCGAGGCCTGCGTGGTGGCCAGCACGCCCAACAGCGGGATGCCGATGGTCAGGCCGACCTGCTGGGTGGTGGTGACCAGGCCGGTCGCCAGTCCCTGTTCCGAGTCGGGCACGCCGCTCGTGACCACCAGCCCGTACGAGATGATCGCGCCGAGGTGGAACATGCTCGCCAGCGACACCAGCACGGTCGCGAGCAGGGCGCCCGACGACGGGCCCGCGGTGAGCAGCGCGCCGGTGAAGACGCCCTGGCCGGCCAGGGAAACGGCCAGGGTCCGGCGGGCGCCGAGGCGGCCGATGACCCGGGGCGCGTACGAACCGGCGAGGACCGAGGCGACACCCTGGACGCCGAAGACCAGACCGGTACGGAAGGCGGACAGCTCCAGCGTCTCCTGGAGGTACAGCGTCAGCACGAAGACGACCGTGGACATCATCGAGAAGGTGATCAGACCACCGAGGTTGCCCCAGGCGACCGTGCGCCGCTTCAGCATCGCCGGAGAGACCAGCGGAGCGGGCGACTTGGACTCCACGGCCACGAACGCGACCAGCAGCGCCAGGCCGACCAGCAGCGTGCCCCAGACGTCCACGCCGCCGAAGCCGCGCTGGGCGGCCGTCGTCAGGGCGTAGATCAGCGCCAGCAGCGCGCCGGTGACGGTGACCGCTCCGGGCGTGTCCAGGCGCGGCCGCTCCGCCGTGCGGGACTCCCGCAGCAAAGCCGGGGCGAGGACGAGGACCACCACGGCGGCGACCGCGAGCAGGCCCATCGTCGAACGCCATCCCAGGGTGTCGGTCAGGACACCGCCGAGCACCATCCCGACGGTGAAGCCCAGGGACAGCAGGGTGCCGGAGATGCCGAGCGCCTTGTCGCGCAGCGGGCCCTCGGGGAAGGTCGTGGTGAGCAGCGACATGCCGGTGGGCACGATGACCGCCGCACCCAGCCCCTGCAGTGCGCGCCCGGTCAGGAAGGACGCCGGGTCCCAGGCGAGCGTCGCGAGCACGGAGGCCGCGCCGAAGACGGTGAGACCGGTCAGGAAGAGTTTCTTGCGGCCGTACAGGTCCGCGATCCGGCCGAAGAGGAGCAGGAAGCCGCCGGACGGCAGCGCGAACGCGGTGACCGCCCACTGGAGGCCGGCCCGGCTCAGCCCGAGGTCCTCGCCGAGCACCGGGAGGGCCACGTTCAGTACGGAGAAGTCGAGCGCCACCATGAACTGGGCGGCGCAGAGGACGAAGAGGACGAGCAGGGCCCGGCCGGAGAGCCGGCCGTCCTCGGGGGCCGCCGCACGGGGCGGAGTGGTCGTGGAGTGCGTGTCTATCGCCATGACCACTACCTTCGGGGCGCGGGAATGGCCGTGGAGAGTGGGAACTTATCCTGTTGGCGGCACCACCAGGCAGCCGAACAGGGGGAGTCCGTGGCCACACCGATCGAAGAGCACCGACGGACCGAGTTGCGCGGGTTCCTGATGAGCAGACGGGCCAGGATCAGCCCGTCCGAGGCGGGCCTGCCGGACGGCGGGGCCCGCCGCCGCACGCCGGGCCTGCGCCGCGAGGAGGTCGCCGTGCTCGCGGGTGTCGGGGTCTCCTGGTACCAGTGGCTGGAGCAGGGGCGCGACATCACGGTGTCCTCGCAGGTCCTGGACTCGGTGGGCCGGGTTCTGAAGCTGAGCAGCGCCGAGCGCCGGCACCTGTACGTCTTGGCCGGACTGAACCCGCCCGCCCTGGAAGTCGCCCCGGCCGACCAGGACATGTGCGACGGCCTGCAGCGGCTGATCGACGCGTGGATGCCGTTCCCCGCGCACATCATGGACGCGTACTGGAACACCGTCCTCTACAACGACGCGGCCGCGCTGGTGCTCGGCATGCGTCCGGAGATCGTGCAGAACTGCCTGATCGCCTTCTTCACCGACCCCGTCTACCGGTCCCGTTCGGCCCACTGGGAGGAGAACGCCGTATCGGTGGTGGCCCAGTTCCGCGCGGCCTGCTCGGAGCACCCGAACGACGAGGGGTTCCGGGCCGTCGTCGACGAGGCGCGGGAACTCAGCCCGGAGTTCGCCGCGTTGTGGGAGCGGAGGGACATCCGTCCCGCCGGGCAGACCAAGAAGCAACTGGAGCACCCGGTCGTCGGCACCCTGTCCGTGGAGTCGACCCAGCTGCGCGTACCGGCCCGCCCCGACCTGGCGATCGTGCTGCACAACCCGTTGCCGGGCACGGACACCGCCGCGAAGCTGGAGTGGCTGACCTCGCCCGAGGGCCGGCGGGGCTCGATGTACCCGATAGCGGGCTGAGCGGGGACACCCGAAGGGTGTGAGGGGGCCAGGATGACGCAGCACCGGCGGGCGGACCGTGGAGCCGACCGAGGCGCGGACGCGGGCGCGGGCCGCACCGCGGATCAGCGGTCCGCGTGCACGGCCGACCACGCGGCCGACCGGAACGCGGCCGGCGGCCCGGACCACGCTGACGGCACCGCCGACGGGCGGGCCGCGCACCGGGCCGGGCGTGCGGGCGGCGGCGATCGGCGGGCGGACGGCGACGTCCGCCGGTCCCGGCGGGGTAATGACGCACCCTCGCGGCCCCTGCCGCATCGGCACCGGCGCGGGAGCGGGTTCCGTGGGCGTCGGCCGTTGTTGCTGCTGGTCTGCGGTTTCCTCCTGGTCGGCGTCTGCGCCGCCACCGGGATCGCCTGGGACCCCTTCGCCTCCGGCCCAGACGGCAGGTCACCGGCGGCCGCCATCGGCACCCCCTGGTACGTCGCGCCCGCCGACGGCACGAGCGCGACCCCCGAGCAGCCGGCCGGGAGCACGCCGCCCACCGGCGACGCGACCTCCACGACCGAGCCCCGGACCGCCACCCCCGGCACGGGGCCCCTGCCCTTCGACCTGCCCGGGCCGGCCGCCCTTCGCTCCGGTGCGGCGGGCCGGAAGCTGGTCTTCGCGCACTACTTCACCCCGTACCCGCTCTCCCTCGACAACGAGAGCGCGGACAAGGACTACTACGCCCGCAACTACCTCGACCCGGCGGGCGAGAACGGCAAGCACGGGGCGTACGGCGGACTGCTCCGCGACCGGCCGTTGCCCGTGCCGCCCCAGAGCGGCGACTGGGAGTACGCCAACCTCCGGCAGGAGGTCCGCATGGCCGCCGCCGCCGGCATCGACGGGTTCACCCTCGACCTGCTCTCCCTCACCGGCAAGAACCGGGAACGCGCCGAGCGGCTGATGGCCGCCGCCCACGCGACCGACCCCGGGTTCAAGATCATGCTGATGCCGGACATGACCTCCCTCGAGACCGACGACCCCGCCGTGCTGGCCGGGGCGATCGCCGAGCTGGGCGCGTCCCCCGCCGCCCACCGGCTCCCGGACGGCCGACTCGTGGTGTCCCCCTTCAAGGCGGAGGCCAAGAGCGCCGCCTGGTGGAGCCGGACCCTGGAGATCCTGCGCACCCGGCACGGCATCCGCACCGCCTTCGTCCCGCTCTTCCTCGACTTCGGCGCGCACAACGGGGACTTCGCCCCGATCAGCCACGGCTTCTCCGAGTGGGGCAGCCGCAGTTACGTCGGCCAGGAGAGCTCCACCCGCGACGTACGGCGCGCCCACGACATGGGCAAGATCTGGATGCAGCCGGTGTCCGTGCAGGACGCCCGCCCCAACCAGGGCGTCTACGACGAGGCCGGCAACACCGCCACCCTGCGCGCCACGTGGACGCGGGCCATCGAGGACGGCGCGGACTGGGTGCAGCTCACCACCTGGAACGACTACTCCGAGGGCAGCCAGTTCGCGCCCTCGCTGCACAACGGGCACACCTACCTGGACCTGAGCTCGTACTACCTCACCCGGTTCAAGACCGGAGACTGGCCCAGGATCGTGCGGGACACGCTCTACCTGACCGCCCGCACCCAGTTCGCCGCCGCCGGCCCCACGGGCCCGCAGTCCCTGCTGATGTCGCTGCGCAAGGGGAGCGCCGCGCCGCGCGACACGGTGGAGGTGCTGAGCTTCCTCGCCGGGCCCGCGTCCGTCCGTACGACCGTCGGTTCCGCGAAGGACACCCACGAGGCCCCCGCCGGGATCCACTCCGAGCTGCTGCCGTTGAAGCCGGGCACCAGTTCGGCGCAGGTGGTGCGGGACGGGAAGCCGGGGGCGGTGGTGGAACTGCCGTACGCGGCCGACCGCACGGCCGCGGTGCAGGACCTCCAGTACTACGGGGCGACCAGCGGGCGGAACGACTAGGGCCTGTCGTCAAACTCCTGTCGTCGCCCGGAGGGCGGCCCCGCGGCGTCTGGTGCGTGCTCTCGGTGCGCCGGGCGGAAGCCCGCGTACTGGACGTACTTGGGCTTTCGCCCGGTGCGGCGGGAGCGCGTGCCAGGCGTCGCGGGGCAGACGGGAGTTTGACGACAGGCCCTAGGCCGCCCCGGGGCTGACGAACTCCGGCTGGTCGAGCAGGCGCAGCCAGCTGCCGTCGGGTTGGCGCCGCACGACCTGGGCGCGGGCGCCGGCGCCGTCCCGGGGCGGGGTCGAGGTGAGCGCGATGCCGTCGGCGACGAGGGTCGGCAGCGGGGTCTCCTGCGTGAAGACCGGGCGGTGGGCCAGGACCTTCGCCCACAGGGCGCGGATCGCCTCGCGGCCCACCGTGCGCTCGCCGGCCGGATAGGCCATCACCGCGTCCTCCTCGTAGAGCGCGGCCACGCCCGTCGCGTCCCCGGCGTTGGAGCGCTCGACGAACAGGCGGGTGATGTCCTCGGGGTGCATGGCCTTCTCGTAGGACTCGTAGGACTCGTACGTCTCGTGCGTCGTGTGCGTCTCGTTCACGGTTTCCTCCGGTCGTCGTCCTCGGTTCGCGTCTCCAGGATCGTCCGGTGCGGATCAGAAGTCCAACAGATGGATCTTCTGGAAGCTAGAATCTCCAGTCATGGAACTGAGGCAGCTCGAATACTTCGTCGCCGTCGCCGAGGAGCAGAACTTCACCCGGGCGGCCGAGCGCGTCCACATCAGTCAGTCCGGCGTCAGCGCCCAGATCAGGCAGCTGGAACGGGAGTTGGGCGCCGAGCTCTTCGACCGTTCGGGCCGCACCGCCACCCTCACCGCCGCCGGAGCGGCGGCCCTGGGGCCCGCGCGGGCCGCGCTCGCCGCCGCCGAGGCGGTCGGCCAGGCGGTGGGCGAGGTGTCCGGCCTGATCCGCGGCCGGATCACGGTCGGCATGGTCCTCGGCTGCACCGTGACGCCCCTGTTCGAGGCCCTCGCCGCCTTCCACCGGGCCCATCCCGGGGTGGAGATCGCCCTGCTGGAGGACAACTCCGACCGACTCGTCCAAGGGGTGCGGACCGGCACCGTCGACCTGGCCCTCATCGGCACCGCGACCGCCAACCCGGCCGGACTGGAGGCGCTGACCATCGTCAGCGAGCGGCTCGTCGTCCTGGTCCCGCCCGGCCACCCGCTGGCCGGTCGCCGCCGGGTCGCCCTGCGGGACCTGGGAGCCCACCCGATCGTGTGCATGCCGCCCGGCACGGGGCTGCGCACGGTGTTCGACCAGGCCTGCGCCGCCCGGGGGATCGATCCCGTGATCGCGCTGCAGGCCGGGGCCGCGGACGCCGTCGCCGACCTCGCCGCCCGCGGGCTCGGCGTCGGCATCCTCAGCGAGTCCATGGCCGAGGGCCACCGGGACCGGCTGACCGCCCGCCTCATCGAGGACGTCGACACCCCGGCCCTGCTCTCCCTCGTCTGGCGCCCCGGGCAGGCCCCCGCCGTGCGCGAACTCGTCGCCCAGGCCCGCCGGGCCTTCGGCGGACAAACGCCTGGCGGCGCTGACGGCAACGGGAGATGATCCGCACGACACACCGTGCCGCAACCACGGAGGAACCCGTGATCGAGCCGATACGACCCGCCGGCACCCCAGCCGGGTCGCCCGCCGACCCGCCGGGGGAGTTTCCCGGCGGGCCGGCCCTGTTCCGTCTCTCGCCCAGCGTCTCCCACCTGAACCACGGCTCCTTCGGCGCCGTGCCCGTGCCGGTCCAGGAGGCACAGGAGGCGCTGCGCGCCGAGGCCCACGCCGACCCCGACGCCTTCTTCATCGGCGTCTCGGAGCGGCTCGCCGTCGCCCGCGGCCGGATCGCCGAGCGCCTCGGCGCCGACCCCGACCACCTCTCGTTCGTCTCCAACGCCACCGAGGGCGCCAACCTCGCGCTCGACGCGATCCCCTTCGCGGCCGGCGACGAGATCCTGGTCACCGACCACGGCTACGGCACCGTCGTCGCGGCCGCCGGCCGCCGCGCACCGGTCACCACCGTCGCCCTCGATTCCCGGCTGCCCGACGAGGACGCCGTACGGGAGGCCGTGCTGGCCGCGGTGACCCCGCGCACCAAGGTCGCCGTCCTCGACCACGTCAGCTCGCCCACCGCCCGGATCATCGCCTCGCCCCGGCTCCTCGCGGACCTGCGCGAGCGCGGGATCACCACGGTCGTCGACGGGGCCCACGCCCCGGGCATGCTCGCCGACCCGCTCGCCGGCGGCGCCGACTTCTACTTCGGCAACCTCCACAAATGGGGCTACGCCCCCTCCGGCACGGCCTTCCTCGCCGTCGCCCCGCAGCACCGCCGCCGCGTCCGCGCGCTCGTCCCCTCGTGGGAGGACGCACACGGCTTCCCCCGCTCCGTCGAGAACCGCGCCACCGTCGACTACACCGGCTGGCTCGCCGCGCCAGAGGGGCTCGACCTCCTGCACCGGCTCGACGCGGCCAAGGTGCGGGCCCACAACAGCGCCCTCGCCGCCCACGGCGCGGCCCTGCTCGCCCAGATCCCCGGGATCACCCCGCTCCCGTACGACGGCGCCCTCGCCATGCGTGCCCTGCGGCTGCCGCCCGGGGTCGCCGAGACCTACGACGAGGCCGCGGCGCTGCGCGAGCGGATCGCGGCCGAGCAGGGCATCAGGGTGCTGATCTGGCCCTGGCCGGGCGGCGGAGGCATCCGCGTCTGCGGGCAGATCTACAACCGCCCCGCCGAGTACGAACGCCTCGCCGCCGTCCTGCCGTCGTACCTCAGGCGCGCCTGAGCAGGTACGTGTCCATGATCCAGCCCTTGCGGGCCCGGGCCTCGGTGCGCAGTTCCTCGATGCGCCCGGCGACCTCGGCCAGCTTCCCCGAGACCAGGATCTCGTCCGGGGTGCCCACGTAGGCGCCCCAGTAGATGAAGAGGTCCTGGTCCAGGTGGGCCGTGAAGGCGTGCCGCGCGTCCAGCATCACCACCACGTCGTCGACGTCGTCCGGCCAGCCCTCGGCGAGGCGGCGGCCGGTGGTGATCTGGACCGGGCGGCCCACCCGGTTCAGGTTCGTGCGGTGCCGGGCCAGCAGGGCGGAGATGCTGCTGATGCCGGGCACGACCTCGTGCTCGAAGGCCACCCGGCCCCGCTCCAGGACCTCGTCGAGGATCGCGAGCGTCGAGTCGTACAGGGACGGGTCGCCCCACACCAGGAACGCCCCGGTCTCGCCGTCCGCCAGGTCCTCGTCGATGAACCGCTCGAAGAGCTCGGCCCGCGCACTGCGCCAGCCGTCCACCGTCGGGGTGTAGTCGGAGGGGGTCCGGTCCCGGTCCGGGTCGCGGCCCTCCACCAGGCGGTGGCCGGGGCGGGCGTGCTCTTCGAGCATCGCGCGCCGCAGCCCGGTCAGGTCCGCCTTCTCCTCGCCCTTCTCCAGGATGAGGAATGCGTCCGCCGCGCCGATCGCCCTGACCGCCTGGAGGGTCAGGTGGTCCGGGTCGCCCGCGCCTATGCCGATCACTGAGAACTTCTTCACCCGGCTATTGTGCCCACCATGCGCGTCGCCCTGTTCGTCACCTGCGTCAACGACGCGCTGTACCCCCGGACCGGCATCGCCGTCGTACGCCTCCTGGAGCGGCTCGGCGTCGAAGTCGACTTCCCGGCCGCCCAGAGCTGCTGCGGCCAGCCGCAGTACAACACGGGCTATCGGTACGAAACGGAACCGCTGCTGCGGCGTACGGCCCGGGCCTTCGCCGGATACGAGTACGTGGTCACCCCCTCCGGCTCCTGCGCCGCGATGATCCGCGAGCACTACCCGCGCATCGGCCGCAAGGCGGCGCAGGAGGGGCGCGGCACCGAACTCGCCCAGGCGGCAGTCTCTCTCGCCCCGCGCGTGTACGAACTCACCGAGTTCCTCGTCGACGTGCTCGGGGTCACGGACGTCGGCGCGCACTTCCCGCACACCGTCACCTACCACCCCTCCTGCCACGGCCTGCGCGGTCTCGGACTCGGCGACCGGCCCCGCCGCCTGCTGGCCGCCGTCAAGGGGCTGGAACTGGTCGAACTGCCCGGCGCCGAGGAGTGCTGCGGCTTCGGCGGCACCTTCGCCGTCAAGAACCCGGCCGTCTCCACCGCCATGGGCGCCGACAAGATCGCGAACGCGGCCGCGAGCGGGGCCGAGGTGCTGTGCGGCGCGGACAACTCCTGCCTCGCCCACCTCGACGGCCTGCTGCGCCGCGCGGACGCCCCGCTGCGGGCCCTGCACCTCGCCGAGATCCTGGCCGCGACCGAGGAGGAACCCCTGTCATGACGCGCACGCACCTCGGCATGCCGGCCTTCCCTCCCACGTTCCCCGCCTTCCCGCAAGCGGCCGGCGAAGCCGTACGGGACCAGGTGCTGCGCGCCAACCTCCGGCACGCCACCCACACGATCCGCGACAAGCGCGCCCGGGCCGTGGCCGAACTGGAGGACTGGGAGCAGCTGCGCGCCGCCGGAAAGGCGATCAAGGACCACACGCTGCGGCACCTCGACCACTACCTCCTGCGGTTGGAGGAATCGGTGACCGCCGCCGGCGGCACCGTCCACTGGGCGGCCGACGCCGACGAGGCCAACCGCATCGTGACCGACCTGGTGCGGGCGACCGGGCAGCGGGAGGTCGTCAAGGTCAAGTCCATGGCCACCCAGGAGATCGGCCTCAACGAGGCGCTGGAGGCGGCCGGGATCGCCGCCTACGAGACCGACCTCGCCGAGCTGATCGTGCAGCTCGGCCACGACCGGCCCTCGCACATCCTGGTCCCGGCCATCCACCGCAACCGGGGCGAGATCCGCGACATCTTCCGCGCGGAGATGGGGGAGTGGGGCCGCCCGGCGCCCGAAGGGCTCGGCGACGACCCGCGCGAACTCGCCGAAGCGGCCCGCCTGCACCTGCGCGAGAAGTTCCTGCGCGCCGAAGTCGCCGTCTCCGGCGCCAACTTCATGGTGGCCGAGACCGGCACGATGGTCGTCTTCGAATCCGAGGGCAACGGCCGCATGTGTCTGACCCTGCCCCGGACCCTGATCTCGGTCGTCGGCATCGAGAAGGTCGTCCCGACCTTCCGCGACCTGGAGGTCTTCCTCCAGACGCTGCCGCGCTCCTCGACGGCCGAGCGGATGAACCCGTACACGACGATGTGGACCGGGACGACCGACGGCGCCGGCCCCTCCGCCTTCCACCTGGTGCTCCTCGACAACGGCCGCACCGACACCCTCGCCGACGAGACCGGCCGCCAGGCCCTGCGCTGCATCCGCTGCTCCGCCTGCCTCAACGTGTGCCCCGTCTACGAACGCGCCGGCGGCCACGCCTACGGCTCCGTCTACCCCGGCCCCATCGGTGCCATCCTCAGCCCCCAACTCCGCGGCAGCGGAAGCGAGATCGACGCCACGCTGCCCTACGCCTCCACCCTGTGCGGGGCCTGCTACGAGGTGTGCCCCGTCGCCATCGACATCCCCGAGGTACTCGTCCATCTGCGCGAGCGGGTGGCCCAGGGCGGCCCCGTGACCCGGGAGGGAATCCGGGTGACCGTCCGCCCCGCGCACGGCCACACCGCCGAACGGGCCGCCATGCGCGCCGCCCGACTGCTCCTGGACCGCCCGGCCGCCCTGCGCGCGGGCGAACGCCTCCTGGCCAGGGCCCGCAGACTGGCGCCGCGCCGCCTCCCGGGACCCGGACGGGCCTGGACCGACACGCGCGAACTGCCCGCCCTCCCCGCGGAGTCCTTCCGCGACTGGTGGACCAACCGCGAACGGGAGACCCCGCAGTGAGCAGCAAGGACCGCATCCTGGCCCGCATCCGGCGCGCGACCGCCGACCCGGCAGCCCCCGGCCCGGCAGCCCCCGACCGGGCAGCCCCCGGCCCGGACACCGGCATCCCCCGGGACTACCTGCGGGTCCACGGCACCCGCACCCCGCCCGAAAGCGCCGACCTGCTCGCCGCCAACCTCGCCGAGTACCGCGCGAAGGTCCACCGCACCGACGAGGACGGCATCGCCCGGCTGCTGATGCGGCTCCTGGCCGTGCGCGGTTCGAGCACGGTCCTCGTACCGCCCGCCCTGCCCCCGCACTGGCTGAAGGAGGCCGACCCGGTCCGCGTCCACGACCGGGCCGCGTCCACCCCGGCCGAACTGGACAGGGTCGACAGCGTGGTCACCGGCTGCGCCCTGGCCATCGCCGAGACGGGCACGATCGTCCTCGACGGCGGACCCGACCAGGGTCGACGTCGCATCACCCTGATCCCCGACCACCACATCTGCGTGGTCCGCGTCCCCGAGCAGCTCGTGGACTCCGTACCCCAGGCCCTCGAACGGCTCGACCCCACCCGCCCGATGACCTGGATCTCGGGCCCCTCCGCCACCAGCGACATCGAACTCGACCGGGTGGAGGGCGTGCACGGCCCGCGCACCCTGGAAGTGGTCCTCCTCGGCGCACAATGAGGGCATGCCCTCCCACATCGCCCTCACCGCCCTCGTGGTCCACGACTACGACGAGGCCATCGACTTCTACACCCGCGCCCTCGGCTTCGACCTCGCCGAGGACACCGCCCGTCCGGACGGTTCGCGCTGGGTCGTGGTCCGCCCGCCCGGCGCCACCGAATCGGCCCTCCTGCTGGCCCGCGCCAAGGACGACGCCCAGCGCTCCCGCGTCGGGGACCAGACGGGCGGGCGCGTCGGCTTCTTCCTGTACACCGACGACTTCCCGCGCGACCACGCCCGGATGACCGCCGAGGGCGTCCGCTTCCTGGAGGAGCCGCGCCACGAGCCGTACGGCTCCGTCGCCGTCTTCGAGGACCTGTACGGAAACCGCTGGGACCTCCTCCAGCCCGCCGGCCAGACCCCCGCCGGCTAGGACCCCGCCGGTCCGGTGAGCCGGGGCGCCTCGCGGGCCGGGTCGACGGGCCCGCCCGCCTCGACCCGGCCCGCCAGCTCCAGGGCCCATCCGACCAGCCCCGCCACGTCCATCCCGTACGCCTCGTCCATCCCGGCCAGCACCCCGGCCCCCCGGCGCAGCAGCCGCGCCCCGCCGACCGCGTTCCCGCGCGCGGCGTGCGTCAGCCCGACGGCGAGCTGCGCGAGCCCCCGCCACAGCGGGGCCTCCGCCTCGGGCCCCGACTTCCACGCGTCCTCGAACACCTCGTGCGCGTGGAACGGCATCCCGGCGTCCAGCAGCCGCTGCGCCTCGCGCACGGTCTCCGCGGGCGAGCGCACCACCCCCTCGGGCTGCCGCTCCACCCCCGGCGCCCCGTAGGGCAGCGGCCGCCCCAGCCCGTCCCTGGGCCGCGCACTCCGCGCCCGCCCGTCGCCATCCCGATCCCGTACGTTCACCGGCCCATCCTCTCCCGGGGCGATTACCGGTGCATGCACACCCCTCGGCGTGGGGTAATGTTCTGCATGTGCCGCCGGTCAGGGGAAACCCGGAGAGACCGGACGAAGGTGCAACGGGACGTGGCGCAGCTTGGTAGCGCACTTGACTGGGGGTCAAGGGGTCGCAGGTTCAAATCCTGTCGTCCCGACCATGCTTTTCAGCAGGTCGGAGGTCGTTCTCTCACTCGTGGGAGGGCGGCCTTTCGTGCGTCCGGGGCCGGGTGGCCGTCGTGTCGGTCCGGGGGAGCGTCAGGACCACCACCCGTGCCGCGTGTTGTCCGTGCGCGGCGGCGCGGGTGGGGCGTCGCATTCGGGAGCGGCGAGGGCCTGCCGGCCTCTGCCGGCCGCCGACGGAGGCGGATCGGGGCGGGGCCCGGCCTCCGTCGGCGGTGGGGTGGTGGTCAGGTGCCCGCGGGGGACCGGCGCCTGCGACGGGGGACCGAGTCCAGGAGGAGCCGGGTGTACGGGTGTTCCGGGGCATCCAGGACCCGTGAGGTCGGGCCCGTCTCCACGACCTGACCGGACTTGAGCACGAGGACCTCGTCGGCGATGTGCCGGACCACCGCCAGGTCGTGCGTGACGAACAGGTAGCCGACCCCCGATGCGCTGCGGATCCGCCCGAGGAGTTCGAGTATCTGCGCCTGGATCGACACGTCGAGCGCCGCGACGGCCTCGTCGAGGACGAGGACCCGGGGCTCCACGGCAAGGGCACGGGCGATCGCCACGCGCTGCCGCTGGCCGCCCGAGAGGTCGCGGGGGAGGGCGGAGGCCTCGCGCGGGCCGAGGCCGACCTGGTCCAGGAGCCGGGTGACCCGGGCGCCGCGGCCGGCCGCGTCGAGATCCGTGTGGAGGCGCAGCACCTCGTCCAGGCATCCGGAGACGGTCACCCGGGGATCGAGCGAGAGGTACGGATCCTGGAAGACCATCTGGATTTCCCGGGCCCTGGCCAGCCGTTCCGCCCGCCGCCGGGGCAGCGCGGAGCGGTCCCGGCCGTCCAGGCGGACGGTCCCGCCGTCCGGGCGCTCCAGGCCGACGAGCATCCGGACCGTGGTGGTCTTGCCGCTGCCGGACTCCCCGACGATCGCGAGGCAGGCCCCGGGCGCCAGGGTGAAGGAGACGCCGTCGACCGCGGTGTGGTCCCCGTACTGCTTGCGCAGACCTTCGACGACCAGTCCCTCGGCGACCGGTCCCTCTTTCGCTGAGGCGGTCACAGCGTGATCCCTTCGTCCGCGCGGTGGCAGGCGGCGAATCCGTCGCCGTGCCGGGTGAGTACGGGCTTCTCCTCGGAGCAGCGCGCCACCGCGTGCGCGCAGCGCGCGGCGAAGGCGCAGCCCGGTGGGGCCTCGGCCACGGAGACGGGACGCCCGGGGATGGGCCGGGGCGCTGGGGCACCGGCTTCGATGCTCGGCGTGCAGGCGAGCAGACCCGCGGTGTACGGGTGCCGGGGCCGGTCGAACAGCTCGTCGGTGCCCCGCGTTTCCACGATCCGGCCCGCGTACATCACGTACACCCGGTCACAAACGGTGGCCGCCAGTTCGAGGTCGTGGGTGACGAAGAGCAGACCCGTGCCGCGCTCGGCGCGCAGCCGGGCGAGGAGTTCGACGATCTCCGCCTGGGTCGTGACGTCCAGGGCGGTGGTCGGCTCGTCGGCGACGATCAGCGCGGGCTCGGCCGCGAGCGCCGCGGCGATGACCACCCGTTGGAGCATGCCGCCGGAGAACTCGTGGGGACGGCGGCGCAGGGCGCCGCGCGGGTCCCGGATGCCGACCGCGTCGAGGAGTTCGAGCGCCCGGGCGTCCGCCGTGGCGGCCGGGGTCCCGGCCGCGCGCAGGCCCTCCGTGAGGAAGTCGCCCACGCGGCGCAGCGGGTTCACGGAGGCGCGCGGGTCCTGGAAGACCATCGCGACCTGCCGGGCCCGCAGCTCGGCCAGCTCGGTGCGGTTCATGGTCAGTACGTCCCGGCCCGCGACCCGGACCTCGCCGCTGGTGCTCGCGCCCCCGGGCAGCAGCCCGAGGACGCTGCGGCACGCCACCGACTTCCCGGAGCCGGACTCGCCGACGAGACCGACGCTCTCCCCCGGGCCCACGCGCAGGTCGACCCCGTCCAGGATCGGCCGCGCGGCCCGGTCTTCGGGCAGCCGGACCCCGAGCCCGTCGATCTCCAGGACCGGCCGCCGGCCGCCGGCCGGGACCGGAGTCGCGTCCTGCCGTTCCCGCTGTTCCTTCATGCGGTTCACCGCTTCCGCCTCGCGATCCGGTCGGCGAGGCCCTCGCCGACGATGCCGAACGCCACCACGGCGAGCACGATGCACGCGGAAGGCGCGAGGGCGGGCAGCATCGCCCCTTGCTGGACGGCCGCTTGGCCCTCGTTGATCATCGCGCCCCAGTCGGCGGTCGGCGGCTGCACTCCGAAGCCGAGGTAGGAGAGCGCCGCCAGGTCCATCAGCGCGTACCCGAAGTTCATGGCGGACTGGGCGAAGACGGTGGCGGCGATGTTGGGCAGCAGGTGGCGCAGGCAGACGGTCCAGCCGGACCAGCCCTGCACCCGGTAGGACTCGATGTAGGGGCGGGCCTTCTCCTGGCGCGCGATTCCGCGTACCAGCCGGCCCACGTACGGGGTGTAGGCCACCGCCATCGCGATCACTGGCGCGGTCATCCCCGAGCCGACGACCGAGACGAGCAGGATGGCGAGCAGGAGTCCGGGAATCGCGAAGACCATGTCCATCGAGCGGGACAGGACGGAGTCCGCCCAGCCGCCGCGCCAGGCCGCCACCACGCCGAGCAGGGTGCCGAGCAGCGTGGAGACGCCGACGACGAGCAGCGGGCCGAGGAGCCCGGTGCGGGCCCCGTACATCAGCCGGGACAGGACGTCCCGCCCGGACTGGTCGGTGCCGAGCAGGTGCTCGCCGGTGGTTCCGGCCAGGCTCGCCGACAGGTCGAGGGCCTCGGGGTCGTACGGTGCGAGGACGGGGGCGAGCGCGGCGATCAGGACGAGGACGGCGAGCACCGCGACCGAGGCGGTGAACAACGGCCCCTGGGCGAGGAGGCGCAGGGGGCGCAGGCCGGGCCTGCGGCGCAGGACGGCGGGCTCCGGAGGAGCGGTGGTGGTCATGAGGAGCCTTCCCCGTGGAGCGACAGCCGGGGGTCGATGAGGGGTGCGAGCAGGTCGACCGCGAGGTTGACGAGGACGAACGCGCCGACGCTGAGCAGGGTGATGGCCTGCACGACGGCGAAGTCCTTGGCGGTGACCGACTGCACGAGCAGGGAGCCGAGACCGGGCACGTCGAAGGCGGTCTCGACGATCGAGGTGCTGATGAGGAGTCCTGCGAGCATCGTGCCGCCGACGGTGACGACGGGGCCGAGCGCGTTGCGCAGGACGTGCCGCCGGACCACGGTCCGCTCCTGGACTCCGCGGGCGTGCGCCACCTCGACGTGTTCCCGGCCCAGTTCGTCGAGCATCGCCGAGCGGGTCACCCGGGCGAGCAGACCCGCGAAGGTCAGCGCCAGGGCGAAGGCCGGCAGGGTCAGGTGGTGCAGCCTTTCGGAGAATCCGACGGGCGTGCCGCCCGGGCCGGGGAACCAGCCCAGGCGGACGGAGAAGAGGGACACGAGCGCGATCGCGGTCACGAAGGACGGGGTGGCCGTGGCGACGCCGCTGCCGAGCAGCACCGCCCGGTCCAGCGGCCCGGGGCGCAGCGCGGCGAGGACCCCGGCTGCCACGCCGATGACGGCGACGAGCAGCGCCGCGTACCCGACGAGCAGGGCCGTGCCGGGCAGCCGGGATCCGATGAGCGCGGAGACGTCCTGGTGGAACTGGGCGGAGGTGCCGAAGTCGCCCTGGAGGACACCGCCGAGCCACTTCCCGTACTGCACGGGCAGCGGGTCGTCCAGGTGGTACTGGGAGCGCAGGGCCGCCACCGCCTCGGGGGTCGCGGGGCGGCCGTGGAGCAGGAACGACACCGGGTCGCCGGGCGCCAGGTGGACGCTGCCGAAGACCACGAGGGAGGTCACGAACAGCACCGCCACCAGGCCGATGATGCGTCCGATGAGGTAGCGCGTCATTTCGCCGCGGCCCCGATCGTCGCGGCCCACGGGTAGTACAGCTGGGCGATCCCGGTGGGGGCACCGGTCACGCGCTTGCCGAGGAAGACCATGTAGGGCGCCTCGTAGAGGGGGATGACCGGCAGTTCGCGCAGCGCGATCTTCTGGAGTTCGGCGGTGAGGTCGGCGCGCTTGGCGGCGTCGGGTTCGGCGTTGGCCCGGTCGAAGGCGGCGTCGTACTCGGCGTTCGACCAGTTGCCGTAGTTGCCGAAGTCGCCGGTGCGCAGGTACTGGTAGAACTCCAGCGGGTCGGGCGTGTTGTCGTACCCGTTGGTGATGACCAGGTCCAGGCCGGCGCGTGCGGCGGGGTCGACGAAGATGCTGCTGTACGCCTCGGGGGCCACCGACTTCAGCTCGACGTCCAGGCCGATCTCACGGCCGGCGGCCTGCACGGCGTTGGCGACGACGCTGATCTCGGGGGCGAGCGTGCTGGTGACCAGGGTGATCTTGCGGCCGGCGGCACCGGCCTCCTGGACGAGCTTCTTCGCGGCGCCGACGTCGTGACCGGGCTCGGGCAGCGTGTCGTGGAGCGCGGCGGTCTTCTCCGGGGCGAGCGCCCACGCGCCGCGCGCGGCGGGGGCCTTGGCGGGGACGCCGATGCCGCCGGCCGCGGCCTTGATGATGTTCTTCCGGTCGAGGGCCAGGGACAGGGCCCGGCGCACCTTCGCGTCGCCGAGCGGGCCCTTGAAGTCGAGCACGGCGAGGTTCGACGCGGCGGTGTTGGGGCCGAAGAGGACGGTCCCCTTGGCGCCGGACCGCAGCTGTCCGATCGTCGCGGGGGCCACCATGTAGCCGCCGTCGGCGGTGCCGGACAGGAAGGCGTTGGTGCGGGCCGCCACGTCCTCGATGAAGGTGAACTTCACGGTGTCGGCCTTGGGGACGAGCCGGGAGTCCCAGTAGGCGCCGTGCTTCTTCAGGGTGATCTCGGTGCCCTGGGACCAGGTGTCGAGGGAGTACGGACCGGTGCAGTTGACCTTGCCCGAGGGGGTGCCGTAGTCCTTGCCGGCCTTGGCGAGGGTGGCGGCGCTCTCGATGGTGCCGGGGGAGGCGGCCATCAGCTCGTGCAGCAGGACGTCGGGCTTGGTGAGCCGGAGCGTCACCTCCAGCGGGCCGGTCTTCTCGACGGCCTTGACGTTCTTGAACGCCGAGCCCCAGGGGGAGCCGGTCGCCGGGTCCATCTGGCGCTGGAGGGAGGCGACCACGTCGTCGGCGGTCATGGTCGTGCCGTCGTGGAACTTCACGTCGGGGCGCAGGGTGTAGACCAGCGTGAGCGGGTCGGGGTTGTCGTACTTCACCGCGAGGCCCGGCTCGATCTTCATGTCGGGGGTGACCCGCATGAGCTGCTCGCACACGTTGGCGAGCACGGTGTTCGGCGGGTAGTCGTACGCGAGGGCGTAGTCGAGTGTGTAGGGCTCGGCGTAAAGGGACCAGGTGAAGGAGTCCAGGGGGCCCTGGGCGGGCGGCGAGAGCGGAGTGACCTCGAAGTCCGAGCCGCCGGCGGTCCTGGTCGGGGTGGCGCCGGAACAGGCACCGGTGGCGGCCGCGACGGCGGCGGTACAGAGGAGGAGCGCGATGGTTCGGGGCATGCGCATGCAGACCCACCCCTTTACGGGTGTAGTGACGGGCGCTGGGGGATGGAGCGAGTATTGATGCGGGAACGTTCCCGCACAAGGTTGTGCGGGAACGGTTTTGCAAAGGTCACGAGGGTGGCAGCATCAGTCGCATGACCGACGTCCCACCGCATGGCGGGCAGCCCTCGCCGCCCCTCCCGCGCGTCCGCCTCGTCGACGTGGCCCGCGAGGCGGGCCTGTCCAAGACGACGGTCTCGGCGGCACTGAACGGCACCGGAAGGCTCTCTCCCGAGGTCCGGGAGAAGGCCCGCGAGACCGCGCGCAGAATGGGCTACCGGCCCAACGCCGCCGCGCGCCGGCTGCGCGCGGGACGGGCCAGATTGATCGGATACGTGGTCGGGGAGTTCGCCGACGCCCCCTGGACCTTCCTGGAGTCGCCGTACTTCGCCCGGCTGACCGCGGCCACCGCGGCCACGTCGCTGAGGCGCGGCTACGCCGTGGTGCTGCTGCCCGCCGGGTCCCTGCAGAGCGAGTGGGCCGACCTGTCGCTCGACGCGGTGGTCGTCGCCGACCCGGTCGCCGACGACCCGATCGTCGAGGACCTCCTCGCCGCCCGCATCCCCGTGTTCAGCGACCGCTCCGTGGAGGGGCGGCCCGGGGCGTACTGGGTGGACGTGGACGCCGGCCGCGCCGTGCGGGGCGCCCTCGACCACGTCCGCGAGCAGGGCGCCCGCCGACCCGTCCTCCTGGTGCCGGACAGCACCACCCGCTTCCACACCGAGGTGCTGGCCGCTCACCACGAGTGGTGCGCGGTCCACGGCGTGCCGGAACGGGTCGTACGGGCCGGGAGTCCGGGCAACGGTCCCGTCATCCGTGCCGTCGAGACCGCCCTCGCGGGCGACCCGGCGGCGGGCCCGGGACGGCCCGACGCCCTCCTCGTCGTGGCCGAGGCGAGTCCGCCGCTCGTCCTGGACGCGGCGCGCCGGCTCGGCTACGAGGTCCCCGGCGACCTGCTCCTCGTCTGCGTGAGCGAGGACGTCACCGCCGAGCACACCGAGCCGCCCGTGACCACCCTGAGCCTGCGGCCCGAGGCGATCGCGGAGGCGGGCGTCGACATGCTGGTGGCGGTCCTGGAACACGGCGAACGGGAGACGGCGGGGGTGCTCGTCCCGACCCGACTCGACGTACGGGCGTCATCCGTCCGGTCCGCTCAGACCGAGTGCACGAGCCGGCCGCCGACATAGGTCCGCTCCACCCGGGCCTGCGCGATTTCCTCCGCGGGCGCCGTGAGGATGTCGCGGTCCAGGACGACCAGGTCGGCGAGGTTGCCGACGCGCAGGCTGCCCGCGTCGTCGTGACCGTTCACGTGGGCGGCCCCGGCGGTGTAGGCGGCCAGCGCGGTCGACAGGTCGAGCCGCTGCTCGGGGTAGAAGATCCGGTCGTGGTCGGCTTCGGGATCCCGGCGGTTCACGGCCACGTGGAGGCCCGCCAGCGGATCGGGGCTGCTCACCGGCCAGTCGCTGCCCGCGACGAGGGTCGCGCCCGCGCGCACCAGGTCGCCGAACGGGTACTGCCAGGCGGCGCGCTGCGGACCCAGGAACGGGATGGTCAGGTCGTCCATCTGGGGCTCGTGGGCCGCCCACAGGGGCTGGATGTTGGCCAGGGCGCCGAGCGCGGCGAAGCGGGTGAGGTCCTCGGGGTGGACGACCTGGAGATGGGCGAGGTGGTGGCGGTTGCCGCGGTGTCCGTTGGCCGCCACCGCCGCCTCGATCGCGTCGAGGGCCTCGCGCACGGCACGGTCGCCGAGGGCGTGGAAGTGCACCTGGAAGCCGAGGGCGTCGAGTTCCGTCACGTATCCGCGCAGCGCCCCGGGCTCGATGAAACTCAAGCCGCTGTTGGCGGTGGCGCAGCCGCAGCCGTCCAGATAGGGGGAGGTCATGGCGGCGGTGAAGTTCTCCGCGATGCCGTCCTGCATGATCTTCACCGAGGTCGCGCGGAACCGTCCGGCCCGCATCTTCTCGCGCCGGGCCACCAGTTCGGGGATCTGCTCGGCGCCCCGCGCCCGGTCCCACCACAGCGCCCCGGTCACCCGGGCCGTGAGGGTGCCGTCCCCCGCCGCCGTCAGGTAGGCGTCCGAGGGATCGGGGCGGCCGCCCAGCTCGCCGAGCATCGCGTCCTGCCAGCCCGTGATGCCGAGGGAGTGCAGCAGCTTCTGGGCCCGCAGCAGCCCGGCGAGGAGCTCGGCCTGCGTGCTCGGCGGCAGCATCCCGCCGACCAGTGAGGTGGCGCCCTCCTGGAGCATGCCGCTCGGCGTGCCGTCCGGCTCGCGCTCGATCCGGCCGTCGGCGGGATCGGGGGTGGCGGCGGTGATCCCGGCGAGTTCGAGCGCCCGGGTGTTGGCCCAGGCGCCGTGGTGGTCCCGGTTGGCCAGGAAGACCGGGCGGTCCGGGACGACGGAGTCGAGGAGCTGACGGGTCGGCAGTCCGCCCTCGAAGCTCTCCATCGACCAGCCGCCCCCGGTGATCCACTCGCGGTCGGGGTGCGCGTCGGCGTACGCACGGATCCGGGCCAGGTAGTCGTCCACGGTGACGGTCTCGGTCAGATCGCACTCGGCCAGCTCCACCCCGGCGAAGACCGGGTGCATGTGGGAGTCCTGGAAGCCGGGGAGCAGCAGCTTCCCCGTCAGGTCGACCACCTCGGTGCCGGGCCCCACGAGTTCGCGCACCTCGTCGTGGCCGACGGCCGCGATCCGGTCGCCGATGACGGCGAGCGAGGTCGCCCGGGTGCGGGCCGGGTCCACCGTGAAGACGGGGCCGCGGGTGAAGACCAGATCGGCCTTGGCCATTCGAAAGCTCCAGAGCGTGAGGCGACGGGGGGTGGCGCCATGGAATCGGCAAGGCCGTTTACACGTCAATGGTGTTGACGTAAGGTCCCGGCCATGTCCGAACGTGTCATCCCCGAAGGCGGGCGCAAGCGCCGCAGACCCACCAAGCAGGGCGCCGTCCTCTCGGAGGAGCTCATCGTCGAGACGGCGCTGCGGCTGATCGCCCAGCACGGTGCCGAGGCGCTCTCCGTACGAAGGCTGGGCGCCGCACTCGGCGCCGATCCCAGCGCGCTCTACCGCTACTTCCACAACACCGACGCCCTCCTCCTCGCCCTCGCGGACGAAATGATCGGCAGGGCGCAGGAGGGCTGGAGGGCCACCGGGGACTGGCGGGAGGACCTGCGCTCGATGGGGCTGAGGATCCACGCCTGCTACCTGTCCCACCCGCAGGCGGCGGTCCTCGGGGCGTACCGCACGACGGGACGCCCCCACGAGACCCGGGCCGTCGAGCGGATCCTCGGAATCCTCCGCTCGGCGGGCTTCCCGGACGCCTTCGCCGTCCGTGCCTACCACGCGTTCGTCGACCAGGCCCTGGCCTTCGCCGCCCAGGACGCCGCCGCGCTCGCCCTGCCGAAGACGGCCCGGGAGGCGGACGAGGCGGTCTGGAACTCGGTCTACGGCCGGCTGTCGGCCGACACCCATCCGAACGTCGCCGCGACCTTCCCGCTGCTCGCCGCCGACATGCGCGACAGCGGCTACCCCTTCGCCCTGGAACTGATGCTCAGCGCGATGGCGGTGGTGCTCCAGGCGGCGTCCGAGGCCTGAGCGACGTCTGCCCCCCCCGCGGGTGCGCCGGGTCAGGACAGGGCGCGCCAGGACTCGTTCAGCGCGGCTCGGAACGCCTCGGTCTGCTCGGGGCTCAGGCCGGAGGTCATGCGTTCCTCGATGCGGCGCGCGGGCCCGGCGTACTCGGCGAGCAGTCGCCGCCCGGGCTCGGCGAGCAGGATGAGGCGTTCGCGGCGGTTGGCTGGATTGGGCTCGCGTCGGATCAAGCCGCGGGCCTCCAGTGTGCGGACCATGTCGGCCATCGACTGGGCGGTGACGAAGGAGTCGCGGGCGAGCTGCGCCGCGGAGATGCCGTCGTGCCGCTCCAGCACCGTCAGGGCGGTGTACTGCAACGCCGTGACCCCGGCGGGCTTGAGCAGCTCGTCCAGGCGGGCGCGAACCACCAGCTCCGTTCTCTTGACCAGGTAGAGCAGCGACGTGCTCACGTCCATCCTCCCGTCGTGGCGGCCCGCGTGGGGCGGCTCGTACCGCTTCCGGTGCCGTGTGACCGGGACGCGGTGCCGCCTCACCCTAGGCCATTGACAGGAATCCTGCCGATTGCTCAGACTGCATTCATCAGGATTCCTGTCGATCGCGGCTCGGCCGTTGCTTCCGGGATTCCCCCATCGCTCCATTCACCCCCTTCATCCCTTTCGGGAGGCACCCTCATGGATCTTCAGGGCAAGGTCGCCGTCGTCACCGGCAGCGGACGCGGTCTCGGCCTGGCATACGCCCAGGCCCTCGCCGCCGCGGGTGCCGCCGTCGTCGTCAACGACGTCGACGAGGACACGGTGGACGCCGCCGTCGCCTCGATCACGTCCCGCGGAGGCACCGCGACCGGCGTCGCGGCGGCCGTGGGCGACGGCGAAGCGGCCCAGCGGCTCGTGGACGCGGCGGTCGCGGAGTTCGGCCGCCTGGACGTGCTCGTCACCAACGCCGGCATCCTGCGCGACCGCGTGCTGTGGAAGATGACCGACGAGGACTTCGACGACGTCGTACGGGTCCACCTGCGCGGCACGTTCACCTGTGCCCGCGCCGCCGCCGTCCGCATGCGCGAGCAGGGCACCGGCGGTCGCCTCGTCCTGATCTCCTCGCCCGCCGGCCAGCGCGGCAACTTCGGCCAGGGCAACTACGCCGCCGCCAAGGCCGGCATCGTCGCCATGGCCCGCACGTGGGCCATGGAGCTGGGCCGCGCCGGCATCACCGTCAACGCCGTCGTGCCCGTCGCCGCCACGGAGATGACCAGGACCATCCCGGCGTTCGCCCCGGTCATCGAGGAGTCCGAGCGCACCGGTGAGCCCCTGCCGGACTGGCTGCGCAAGGACGAGGGCCTCGGCACCGTCGAGGACGTCGCCGGCCTGATCACCTTCCTGGCCTCGGACGCCTCCGACGGAGTGACCGGGCAGGCCATCGGCATCGGCGGCGACCGCCTCGCCCTGTGGGCCCACCCCCGGGAGAAGGCGGTCGCCTTCGCCGACGGGGGCTGGAGCGGCGACGCCATCGCCGCCGCTTGGCCGGACGGGGTCGGCGCCGAGCCCGAGACCTACGGCATCCCCGCGCCCCAGGCCCCGGAGGCGTGAGATGACCGACCGCCCGCACGGGGCCGCGCTCGACCTCGACGCGCTGATCGCCATCGACGTGCACACCCACGCCGAGGTCTCCAAGGACGGCCACGGAGCCCTCAGCCCCGAACTGTTCGGCGCCTCCGAGAACTACTTCAAGGCCCACGGCCACCGGCAGCCCACCATCGACGAGATGGCCGCGCACTACCGCGAACGCCGCATGGCGGCCGTCGTCTTCACCGTCGACGCCGAACACGCCACCGGCCACCCGCGGATCTCCAACGAGGAGATCGCCGAGAGCTGCGCCGCCCACGCCGACGCCCTGATCCCGTTCGCCAGCGTCGACCCGCACAAGGGACGCGCCGGGGTCCGCGAGGCCCGGCGCCTGGTGGAGGAGTACGGGGTGCGCGGGTTCAAGTTCCACCCGAGCATCCAGGCCTTCTCCCCGGACGACCGCCTCGCCTACCCGTTGTACGAGGCCATCGAGGAACTCGGCGTACCCGCCCTCTTCCACACCGGCCAGACCGGGATCGGCGCAGGCGTACCGGGCGGCGGCGGCATCCGGCTGAAGTACTCGAACCCCATGGCGGTCGACGACGTCGCCGTCGACTTCCCCGAGCTGAGGATCGTCCTCGCACACCCGTCCTTCCCCTGGCAGGACGAGGCGCTCGCGGTCGCCACCCACAAGCCGCACGTCCACATCGACCTGTCCGGCTGGTCGCCGAAGTACTTCCCGCCGCAGCTCGTGCGCTACGCCAACACCCTGCTCAAGGACAAGGTCCTCTTCGGCTCCGACTATCCGGTCATCACCCCCGACCGGTGGCTCGCCGACTTCGCCGCACTCGACATCAAGCCCGAGGTCCGCCCGAAGATCCTCAAGGAAAACGCCGCCCGGCTGCTCGGCCTGTCCACCGACTGAAGGAAACGCTCGTGCTGAACCAAGGCATCGGCTCCTGGCCGGCGCGCCGGGCCCGCAAGACACCGGACCGGACCGCCGTCGTCCACGGCGACCGCACCCTGACCTACCGGGAACTCCACCGCCGCGTCCTGCGACTGGCCCACGGCCTGCGGGCCCTGGGCGTGGCGAGCGGCGACCGGATCGCCTACCTGGGCCCCAACCACCCGGCCTTCCTGGAGACGCTGTTCGCCGCCGGAGCGCTCGGCGCGGTCTTCGTCCCCCTCAACACCCGCCTGGCCGCCCCGGAACTGGCGCACAACCTCTCCGACTCGGGCAGCGTCGTCCTCGTCCACGCCCCCGAGCAGGCCGAGGTCGCCCGCGCCGCCGCCGACGAGGCCGGAATGCGCCACCGGATCGCGCTCGACGGGCCGGAGGGACCCGACGACGACGCCCTCGCCTACGAGGAGTTGCCGGCCGGTGCCACGGACGAGCTTCCGGACGTGGCCGTGCGCCCCGAGGACCCGTGCATGATCATGTACACCTCCGGGACCACCGGCCGTCCCAAGGGAGCCGTCCTCTCCCACGCCAACATCACCTGGAACAGCGTCAACGTCCTCGTCGACACCGACCTCACCGCCGACGAGGTCACCCTGGTCGTGGCCCCGCTGTTCCACACCGGCGCCCTCAACATGACCTGCCTGCCCACCCTCCTCAAGGGCGGCCGGGTGGTCCTGCACGCCGCCTTCGACGCCGACCTGGTCCTGGAGACCGTCGAACGCCTGCGGGTCACGTACCTGTTCGGCGTCCCCACGATGTACGACGCCATGGCCGCCCGGCCGCGCTGGGCGAGCACCGACCTCTCCAGCCTGCGCACCCTGAACTGCGGCGGAGCACCGGTCCCGGCGCACACCATCGCCGCGTACACCGGCCGCGGCCTCGCCTTCAGCCAGGGCTACGGCATGACCGAGGCGTCTCCCGGCGTCCTCTTCCTCGACCGGGAGCGGACGGTGGACAAGGCCGGCTCCGCCGGAGTCCCGCACTTCTTCACCGACACCCGCATCGTCCGGCCCGACGGCAGCGACACGGCGCCCGGCGAACGCGGCGAGGTCCTCGTCCAGGGACCCCACACCATGACCGGCTACTGGAACCGGCCCGAGGACACCGCCGCCGCCTTCACCGACGGCGACTGGCTGCGCACCGGCGACATCGCCCGGACCGACGCCGACGGCTACGCCTACATCGTCGACCGGGTCAAGGACATGTACGTCTCCGGCGGCGAGAACGTCTACCCCGCCGAAGTCGAGGACGCGCTCCTCGACCACCCCGCCGTCGCCGAATGCGCGGTCATCGGCGTTCCCGACCCGGTCTGGGGCGAGGTCGGCCGCGCCGTCGTCGTCCTCGAGCCCGGGGCCCGCGCCGGCGAGGACGACATCCTCGCCCACCTCCGGGGCCGGCTCGCCAAGTACAAGATCCCGAAGTCGGTCGTCCTCACGGACGGCCTGCCGCGCACGGCCTCCGGAAAGATCGTGAAGTCCGCCGTACGCGACACCTTCGCCACCGCCCCCGCCGAACGCCGCCGGCCGTGAACGGCGTTCGAGCAGGACGTTCCCCCAGGGCGCGCTCGGCGTCGCCCACCCCATCGAAAGGCTTCCTCATGCCCATCGCCATCGCCGACGGCCTCGACGCACTCACCTCCCTCAGCGGAGCCGACCTCGGCCGCACCGAGTGGCTGGAGATCACCCAGGACCGGGTGGACACCTTCGCCGACGCCACCGACGACCACCAGTGGATCCACACCGACCCGGAGAAGGCCGAGAACGGACCCTTCGGCGGCACCATCGCCCACGGCTACCTGACCCTCTCCCTGATCATCCCGCTCTTCGGGGAGCTGCTCGGCATCACCGGCACCAAGATGAGCGTCAACTACGGCCTGGACAAGGTCCGTTTCCCCAGCCCCGTCCGGGTCGGCGCGAAGATCCGTCTCCACGGTGCCGTCGGCACGGTGGAGGAGGTCAAGGGCAACGGCGTGCAGATGCCGATCACCTTCACCGTCGAGGTCGAGGGCGGCGACAAGCCGGCCTGCGTCGCCGAGGCCGTGTACCGCCACTACGCCTGACCGGCCCGCAGGGCAGGACGACAGGACGGGCTCACCGTGCCGCCGGCACGGTGAGCCCGTCCTGTCGTCCTGCCCTGCACGGTGTGCCGTTCAGCCCGCCCGCGGCGTGCGACCAGGGCCCGCCACGGGCGCCGTGCTCACGCGCCCGGGACAGCGTCGAGCTGCTCCTCCAGGGCCGCCAGGGTCCGGTAGCAGGACATGACCTGGGCGATGGAGGAGTTCGGCTCGCGGCCCTCGCGGATGGCGGCGACGAACTCGCGGTCCTGCAGCTCGATCCCGTCCATGGAGACGTCGACCCCGCTGACGTCGATCGGCTCGTCCTTGCCGGTGACCAGGTCGTCGTAGCGGGCGATGTAGGTGCCGGTGTCGCCGATGTAGCGGAAGAAGGTGCCGAGCGGTCCGTCGTTGTTGAACGACAGGGACAGGGTGCAGATGGCGCCGTTCGCCGCGCGCAGCTGGACCGACATGTCCATCGCGATGCCGAGCTCGGGGTGGATCGGGCCCTGGACCGCGTTGGCCCGCACGATCGGCGAGCCGGTCTGGTAGGCGAAGAGATCGACGGTGTGCGCCGCGTGGTGCCACAGCAGGTGGTCGGTCCAGGAGCGCGGAGCGCCCAGCGCGTTGAGGTTCGTACGGCGGAAGAAGTACGTCTGCACGTCCATCTGCTGGATGTTGAACTCTCCGGCCTGGATCTGCCGCCGCACCCACTGGTGGCTCGGGTTGAAGCGCCGGGTGTGGCCCACCATGGCGACCAGCCCGGTGCGCTCCTGCGCCGCCAGACAGGCCTCGGCGTCGCCGAGGGAGGCGGCCAGGGGGATCTCCACCTGGACGTGCTTGCCCGCGTCGAGGCAGGCCAGCGTCTGCGCGGCGTGCATCGGGGTGGGGGTGGCGAGGACGACGGCGTCGACGTCGTCCATCGCCAGCACCTCGTCCAGGGAGGCCACGGCACGGCCGACCCCTTGCTCCGCGGCGAACTTCCGCGCACTTTCGAGGGTGCTGCTCACGACGGCGGCCACCTCGACGCCCTCGATCCGCCTGAGCGCGGCCGCGTGCTTGGCGCCGAAGGCGCCACCGCCGGCCAGGGCCACCCGGAGGGTCCGGTCGTCGCTCATGTCACTTCACTCCTTCGGCGGGCTCCTGGGCCCGGGTGTGGTTCTCGAGTATCAGGTGGCCGACGGCGGTGTTGGACGCCGGCACGTGGTAGAAGCGGTGCTTGACCTCGATGTCCCCCGACCCGTCGAGGTCGCTCATCGCCCCGCGGGCGATCAGCCACATCACCAGTTCGATGCCCTCCGAGCCCGCCTCCTCGACGTATTCCAGGTGCGGTACCCGCGACAGGCCGACCGGGTCCTCGACGAGCCTGTCGAGGAAGGCGTTGTCCCACTCGCGGTTGATGAGTCCGGCGCGCGGTCCCTGCAGCTGGTGGCTCATGCCACCGGTGCCCCACACCTGGACCTTCAGCGGTCGGTCGTACGACTCGATCGCCTTCCGCAACGCCCGGCCCAGCGCCAGGCACCGGGCGCCCGAAGGCACGGGGTACTGCACCACGTTGACGTGGAACGGGATCACCTTGCACGGCCACTTCTCGACGTCCCCGAACATCAGGGACAGCGGGACGGTCAGGCCGTGGTCGACGGTCATGTCATTGGCGAGCGTGAGGTCGAAGTCGTCCCTGATCAGCGAATGCGCGATGTGGGCGGCCAGATCGGGGTCGCCCTCGATGCCGGGGACCGGGCGGGGGCCGTAGCCCTCGTCGGCGGTGGCACAGGCCGCGCCGGTGCCGAGCACGAAGGTCGGGATCAGGGACAGGTCGAACGCGGACGCGTGGTCGTTGTAGACCAGGAAGACCACGTCCGGGCGGTTCTCCTCCTCCCAGGCCTTGGAGAACTCGTACCCCTCGAAGACCGGCCTCCAGTACGGCTCGTCGGTCTTGCCGTGGTCCATCGCCGCACCGATCGCCGGCACGTGCGAGGTGAAGACCGCACCGGTGATCACGGCGTGTTCGGCAGGGGGAGTCCGATCGGCGTGCGCCGCCTCCAGGACGGCGTGATCGATGCGGTTGCCCTCGACGGAGCGGCCGCCGCCGACCATCATCGCGCGGTACTCCTCCTCGGTCATACCGGTCATCGAACCGGCCATCTGCTGGAACGAGAGCCCCAGCGTCGCACCCCATTTGGCGAGGAAGTAGATGTTGCCGCCCTCGCGCATCGCGGCGTTGAGGTCACGGTCGAGCAGCGCCCGCCTCTGCTCCTCGCGCAGCGGCCACGCGTCCAGGTAGGCACGCTCGTCGGCGAGGTAGAGGGCGCGGTTCTCCGCCGTCATCAGTGACATGCAGAACTGGTTGAGGTGATATCCCCGGGCGGACTGCTCGGCGTCGAAGACGGTGGTCCCCGGCACCAGTTTGTAGGTCTTGTCCAGCGACAAGGTCGGGCTCCGATCGTGAGACGGGTCAGCCGGCTTCCGGCCAGTACAGGCGCATCGGGTTGTCGACGAGGAGCCGCTGCCGCAGCTCCGGCGTCGGCGCGATGCTCGGGACGAAGTCGACGAGCAGGCCGTCGTCGGGCATGTGGCCGGCGAGGTTCGGGTGCGGCCAGTCCGTCCCCCACAGCACCCGGTCGGGGAACTCCTCGACCACGCGGCGTGCGAACGGGACGACGTCGCGGTACGCCGACCGCTCGCCTCCGAGAGCCGGCGGGCCGCTCACGGACAGCCGTTCGGGGCAGGTCACCTTGCACCAGATGTCCGGCCTGGCCCGCATGAACTCCAGGAACGCCTCGAACTCCGGACCGTGCGGGTCCTTGGTGACATCGGGCCGGCCCATGTGGTCGATGACCAGCGGGACCGGGATCGACAGGAAGAAGTCGCGCAGGCCGCCGAGGTCGGCCGCCTCGAAGTAGACGACCACGTGCCACCCGTAGGGCGCGATCCGTTCGACGACGTCCCACAGGTCCTGCCGCGGAGCCGCGTCGACGAGCCGCTTGACGAAGTTGAACCGCACACCCCGCACCCCGGCCCCGTGCAGCTCCCGCAGCTCGGCGTCCGAGACGTCCGGCCGGACCGTCGCCACGCCCCGGGCCAGTCCTCCCGAGGACCGCAGGGCATCGACCATGGCGCTGTTGTCGGCGCCGTGACAGGTCGCCTGGACCACGACGTTGCGGCTGAAACCCAGGTGGTCGCGCAGCCCGAAGAGCTGGTCCTTCGACGCGTCGCACGGGGTGTACTTCCGTTCGGGCGCGAACGGGAACGCGGCTCCCGGGCCGAACACGTGGCAGTGCGCGTCGACGGCCCCCTCGGGCACGCGGAACCGCGGCCGGCTCGGGTCGGCGTACCAGTCCAGCCAGCCGGGGGTCTTCTCGTGGTGCATCGTCATCGTCAGTCCTCGTAGCGCAGGCCGAGCTCGGCCAGCGGGCCGCGCATGCCGTACAGGTCCAGGCCGAGCTCGCCCGCGCGGAACCGGGCCCGCTTGCCCTCCTCGCCGGCCTCGCGCCGGGCCGCGGCCGCGGCGACCTCGGCGGCGCGCTCGCGCGGCACCACCACGACGCCGTCGCGGTCCGCGACGACCACGTCCCCGGGGCGGACCAGGGCGTTGGCGCAGACGACCGGGACGTTGACCGAACCGAGGGTGGCCTTGACGGTGCCCTTGGCGTTGACCGCCCGGGCGAAGACCGGGAAGTCCATCTCCTCCAGCTCGGCCACGTCGCGCACGCCGCCGTCGATGACCAGGCCCCGGCCGCCGCGGGCGCGGAACGAGGTGGCGAGCAGTTCGCCGAAGAACCCGTCCTCGCTCTCCGTCGTGCAGGCCGCGACGACCACGTCGCCCTCCTCGATCTGCTCGGCGGCGACGTGGAGCATCCAGTTGTCGCCGGGCTGGAGCAGCACGGTCACCGCCGTGCCGCAGAGCCGGGCCCGGGTGTAGGCGGGGCGCAGGTACGGGCGCATCAGTCCCACCCGGCCCATCGCCTCGTGGACGGTCGCGACGCCGAACGCCGAGAGGGCGGCGACGTCCTCCGGGTCGGCGCGGGTGATCGCGGTGTGGACGACACCGAGCCGCGTGTGTTCCATCGATCCTTCTCCTGGGTCAGTTGCCGGAGGCGGTGAGCCGGGCGGCGAGGCGGGGGTAGACGCGCAGGGCGTTGCCGCTGTAGACGGCGGCCCGTTCGTCGTCGGTGAGGTGCGCGGCGGCCTCGACGTACCGCCGGGTGTCGTCGAAGTGGTGGCCGGTGCGCGGGTCGACGTCGCGGACGGCGCCGATCATCTCGCTGGCGAAGAGCACGGACCGGCTGGGGACGACCTGCGTGAGCAGGTCGATGCCGGGCTGGTGGTACACGCAGGTGTCGAAGAAGACGTTGTCCAGCAGCGCCGCGGGGTCCGGTCGGCCGAGCGCCATCGCGAGGCCCCGGAACCGGCCCCAGTGGTAGGGCACCGCTCCACCTCCGTGGGGGATCACGAAGCGCAGCGACGGGAAGTCGGCGAACAGGTCGCCCTGGAGCAGTTGCATGAACGCCGTGGTGTCCGCGTTCAGGTAGTGGGCTCCGGTCGTGTGGAAGGCCGGGTTGCACGAGGTGCTGACGTGGATCATCGCCGGGATGTCGTACTCGACCATCGCCTCGTAGAGCGGGTACCAGCTCCGGTCCGTCAGCGGCGGCGCGGTCCAGTTGCCACCCGACGGATCGGGGTTGAGGTTGACCGCGACCGCGCCGAGTTCCTCGACCGCGCGGCGCAGTTCGGGCAGGCAGGTGGCGGGGTCGACGTCCGGTGACTGCGGCAGCATGGCGGCCGTCGCGAAGCGGTCGGGATGGAGACCGGCGACGCGGTGGACGAGGTCGTTGCAGATCCGTGCCCAGGTCGCGGACACCCGGAAGTCGCCGATGTGGTGGGCCATGAAGCTGGCCCGGGGCGAGAAGATCGTCAGGTCGGTGCCGCGCTCGTCCATGAGGCGCAGTTGGTTGCCCTCTATCGCCTGGCGGAGGTCGTCGTCGGTGATGACGAGTTCGTCCGGGTCGGGGGCGTCCGCGGGGGTTCCGGTGGCGGCGATCTGCCGGTCGCGCCACCGGGCCAGTTGCGGGGGCGCGGTGGTGAAGTGGCCGTGACAGTCGATGATCATGTCGGGATGTCTCCTGGGGGTCGCGTCGGGTCAGCCGCGGGAGGCGGCGGGCCAGCCCGTGTACTGCTCGGCGAGATACGCACGACCGGCGCGCGTGCCCACCACGTTGTCGAGTTCGCCGAGTTGGCGCCGCAGGTCGAACGGCGAGGCGCCGGGCGGGGTGTGCAGCAGCCGGGTCATCCAGTGGGAGAAGTTCTGCGCCCGCCAGATCCGCCGCAGCGCGCGCGGCTCGTACTCCGCCAAGGCGGCCTCGCCCCCGGTGCCCAGGGCCCGCAGGAGGACGTCGGCCAGGACCTTCACGTCGTGCAGTGCGAGGTTGAGTCCGCGGGCGCCGGTCGGCGGCACGGTGTGGGCGGCGTCCCCGGCGAGCAGCATCGAGCCCCAGCCCATCGGCTCCTGCACGAACGACCGGAACCGCAGGACCGTCTTCTCGAGGATCGGGCCCTCCTTGAGGCGGAAGCCGTCCTCCCCCGCCACCCGTGCCTGCAGCGTCTCCCAGACGCGGTCGTCCGGCCAGTCGTCGACGGGCTCGTCCGGGGCGCACTGGAAGTACATCCGCTGCACGGTCTCGGTCCGTTGGCTGATCAGCGCGAAGCCGTGCTCGGAATGGGCGTAGACGAGCTCGGGTGCGCTCGGCGGTGCCTCGGCCATGATGCCGAACCACGCGAACGGGTACTCCTTGCCGTACCGCACCCGCCGGTCCTCGGGGACCAGGTTGCGGCACATGCTGCGCGATCCGTCCGCGCCGACGACGTACCGCGCGCGGATCTCGTGCCGGGCACCGTCGGCCGCGGTGTACCGGACCCGCGGGGTGCCGGTGGTGATGTCGAGGACCTCGGTGTCCCGGACGCCGAAGTGGACGGTGCCGCCGTCGCGTTCCCGCGCGTCGGCCAGGTCGGTGAACACGTCGGTCTGCGGATAGAGCCACACCGACGCGCCCACCAGCTCCTTGAAGTCGATCCGGTGCGGCCGTCCGCCGAAGCGGAGCTCGGTGCCCTCGTGTTCGTGGCCCTCGCGCAGGATCCGGTCGCCGACACCCGTCTCGACCAGGTCCCGGGCCGCTTCGGCCTCCAGGATTCCGGCGCGCTGCGTCGTCGCGATCTCGTGACGGGTGCGGGTGTCGATCACGATCGTGTCGACTCCGGCCCGCCCCAGCCGGTGAGCGAGCATCAGGCCGGCCGGACCGGCCCCGACGACTGCGACGGGAACCGAGGCAACGGTGTCGACGACGGCGTCTGCCATGGCATCTCCTGGGCAACGGTGGACGTGGGGAACACGTCGAACGTTGGCACCCGGGGCCCCGGCCGGTCACCGGTGTTTCCGTCAGGCGGAAGCCCGCTCGGGCCCCGGGGAGTCGGGCGGTACGTTTTCGTGCTCCGGGCCGCACGCACGCCGCCGGTCGTACCGACCCACGGCGCAGCCCCGACGAGCGCCGTACCCTCTGCCGCACACCAAGGAGCGACGTGAACAGAGTGATCTCCGGGCTGTCCTCGATGGCGACGAGGCCCCTGCTGACCGAGTTGTCCGAGCGGATCCGGCTCGTGCACGGGCTCTCCGTGCGCTTCGAGGCGGCCGGGGGGGTCGAGGTCGCACGGCGGGTGCGCGAGGGCGCCGAGGCCGACCTGCTCGTCCTCGCCGACGGCGCCATGACCGCGCTGGCGAAGGAGGGCCACCTCGCGGCGGGCACCGTGCGCCCGCTGTGGATCTCCCGGGTCGTCGCCGCCGTGCCGGAGGGATCACCGGTTCCGGAGCTCGCCTCGGAATCCGACCTGCGGTCCGCCCTGGAAGCGGCGCGGAGCATCGCCTACTCCACCGGTCCCAGCGGAACGGCCCTGGTCGAGCTGATCGGCCGGCTGGGCCTCACCGACGCGCTCGCCGACCGGCTCGTCCAGGCGCCCCCGGGCGTGCCGGCCGGCACTCTGCTGTCCTGCGGCCGGGCCGACCTGGCGTTCCAGCAGCACAGCGAGTTGACGGACCTGCCGGGCGTCGCCATCGCGGGCCCACTGCCGGGGGACACCGCCATCAGCTCGACGTTCAGCGGCGGCGTCCTGGCCTCGGCCTCCCGGCCGGGCCCCGCCCTCGACGTCCTGGACTTCCTCGGCTCCGACACGGGGTCCGAGATCGCCCGTGCCAGGGGCATGCGGGCTTCGGGGGACGGCGACAGCGCATGACGTAGGGAATGCCGGGGTAGGCGTCACGCATTCGCCGACGTGGCGCCACCGGATGACCAGTCCGACAGGGGGCAATTCTTGGGCGCTCAGCCGTTGGGTGTGGTGTTCGTCCACGGATTCGTCTCCTCGGCCGCCACGTGGGACGAGGTCCGCAAGCACCTGGCTCGGACCGGGGACTTGGCCATCCAGGAGCCGGATCCCGTGTTCGAGTACGCGACCGGCATGCTCGGCAGCAAGCCCTTCAGACTGCCGTACAGTCCGAGGAAGCCGCTGAGCCTGCAGAACCCTCTCGCCTTGAACGGCGTCCTACGCGTGTTGCCGACGTTGGACACGGTCGCCGACAGCCTGGTCGCGTATGTCGACACCGAGGCCGCCGGTTTCGAGCGGTTGGTCCTCGTCGGTCACAGTATGGGCGGCCTCGTCATCCAGCGGTTCCTCGCCCGAATGCTCTCGCACCGCCGCGGCGCCGATCTGGCACGAATCCGCAGGGTCATACTCCTCGCCTGTCCCAACCAGGGTTCGGACCTCGCTCTCGTCTTCCGCAAGCGATTGCCGTGGGGCAACGTTCAGGAGAAGGCGCTGCGCCCGTTCGACGAACCGGTGAACCGCACACGCGCTCTCGTCCTCGAGCACATCGTCAACGCCCGCGACGTCACCGAAAGCACCTGTCCCATCCCCTTCTCCGTCTACGCGGGCGCCGAGGACGGGGTGGTGTCGGTCGCATCCGCCCAGAGCAGTTTCCCGCGAGCGGCATCCTTGCCGGGCAACCACTTCACCATTCTGCACAACAAGCGGACCTTCAACACTCTCGAACAGCTCCTGCGGGAGGCTGCCGGAGGCGGGTCCACCCAGGCGCCGCCCGCACCGCCCCCACCCACGGGCAATACCTCCAACGCCTCGAAAAAGACCTTCGCCGGCGCCGCCGGTTCCCTCGCACAGCGGGGGCTGGCCGCCGACATGGCCGATGGGCGACTCGTCGTCCTTCCGCTGGCGACGCGATCGGTCGCGGACGGCGGTGGGCGGGTCACCGGGGCGGCGTTCTCGCCGGACGGCAGCGTCCTCGCCACCGGCGACAGTTCCGGCTCGGTGCGGCTGTGGGATCCCGCCGACCATCGGCAGCTGGGCGAGCCCCTCGTCGGCGGGGCCGTCACGGCCTTGGCGTTCTCACCGGCCGGGCGGCTCCTGGCCGTCGCCGGTCGCGACCCGAGAAGACCCTGGGACCAGGGCGTGGTGCGATGGTGGGACTGGGCCGCGCGCCAGGAGATCGCCGAGAGCTTCCACCATCCCGGCATCGACGTCGACGAACTGAGCTTCTCACCGGACGGTCGCCTCCTGGCCACCGCGTCCCGCGAAGGAAGCGGCGGCGCGCCCGTACGCCTCCTGGACCCTGCCACGGGGCTGCAGATCGGCGAACCCATCCCTCACGACGGCCCGGCCGTGACCGGGATGGCCTTGTCTCCCGATCCCGAGAGCCGATTGATCGCCGTGTCCTCATGGGGAGCGGTGGACCTGTGGGACGTGGACACCCGGAGGCGAACCGGCAGCCTTCCGCACCCCAAGCCGGTGACGGGCGGGACGTTGTTCTCCCCCGATGGCCGCCTCCTCGTCACGGGAAGCAGCGACAAGCTGGTGCGGCTGTGGGACGTCGTCACGCGGCAGCCGGCCAGTACGCCCCTTCCCCAGCCCAAGTCCGTGAGCAGGATGGCGCTCTCGCCCGACGGGACCCTGCTCGCCGTCGCCAGTGGTGGGTCGTTGCAGCTGTGGGACGTCGGCGACCGCCGGCCGCTCGGTGCGCCCCTGACGTACCCCTTCACCACGGAGGCGTTGCTGTTCTCCCCTGACGGAACCCTGCTCGTCGTCATCACCGCCGGGGCCGGTGCCCGGATGCTGCGCTGGGCCATCACCGCGACGGCCTCGACCGGACCGCGGGGAGCATAGCCACGCCCTGAGAACGGTCAGGTGCGGTCGACCGGGACGAAGGGGCGCTTGATGTCCTCCGGGTGGGCCGTGTGCCGTACGGCCTCCTCGTAGGCGATGGTGCCCGCCGCGACGAGGGCGTTGATGCCGGTCTCCAGCGTCTGCATGCCGTCACGGTGGCCGGTCGAGGATTCGCGGCGGACCGCCGCCCCGCTGCCGGCCTTCACCGAGATCCCCGCCGTGAGGGTGGACCGAACGGAAGGGAGGAGGAGGCGCTCCGCATGCTCGGCGGAGTCGTCGAGGCGCGGACCCGGTCAGGCCTTCGGCACCGTGTTGACGTAGTTGGTGCCCGCGCCGTAGAAGCCGTCCACCGTCTTCTGGACGTCCGCCAGGGGAACCGCCTGGTCGGCCTTGTAGTAGACCCAGTTGACCTTCATGTCCCAGGTGCGCTGCCCGCCCGTGAACGGGAGGTCGATGAGCCAGTTGCTGAAGTGGATGTCCATCTTCTCGCGCGCAACGTACTTGCCGGAGCTGGTGAACGTCTCCTTGCCGTCCAGGGAGTAGACGACCTTCCCGTCCATGGCGGTGATCATCAGGGTGTGCCAGCCCTCGAGACGCTGCTTGCTCGACTTGTTGACCCGGTCCGGCGGGTCGGCCTTGTACCAGCTGACGTTGTCGAGTCGCGGACCCGCCGTGCCCCAGCCGCCGTTCGGCAGGTACTCGAAGTCGAGCTCGCTGTAGTTCGCCGAGGAGTCCGAGGGGGAGATCGGGAAGAAGGTCTGGACGACGTGGTCGCCACCCCGGCCGCTGGAGGGCTTGTCGCTGAAGTAGACCCGGGCGGCGTAGGTCCCCGTGAAGAAGTTCTTGCCGGTGGTCAGCACCTCGACCTGCTTGGTGCCCTGCTTGGTGCCGTCGGTGGAGGACTGCAGCTGCATGGCCTTGCCGCCCTGGGCGGTCGTGTCGGCGGGGAAGCCGGCGCCGGCGGTGTTCCAGCTGTCCTGGACCCCGGGGCCGCCTCCGCCGGTACGGACCTCCCAGCCGTGGGCGGCGAGCTGGGGGTCGTCGACGCCGTTGTAGTGGAAGTTGTCGAACAGGGTTCCCGGCGGTCCGGAGGGGGTCGGCGAGGCACTGGGCCGGCCGTCGCCGGCGCCCTTGCCGGAAGCGGAGCCTCCGGCGGAACACGCGGCGAGTGCGCACAGGAGGACGGGCAGCGTGAGCGCGGTCCACGCGCGGCGACGAGAGGTGCGGCGGGGCTGGCTCACACGGGCTCCTTGGGAAGCAGAGGCGGTACCTGGACACGCCCTCTGCGTGAGGATGTACGACTGGTCTGATGAGGGGGTCATCCTAAGGCGCCGGGCGAGCGTCGGGACGGCCGCCCGGGTGTCTTTTCCGCACCCCCGGAGTCCGAAGTTCCGGCGAAATGGACGTGGCCGAAAACGTACTGTCCGGTAACCGGAGTGTGTACCGCCGTTTTTACCGGTCGGTACTGTCGATTGGTATCTCGATCCGATTACGACGCCTGAGCAGATAGCGCTAAATCCAGACATGGGCCCCAAGTCGATTCACGTCGGTGCACTAGCGTTCGCCCTGCGATCCCGTGGTCTACGTACCCTGCAATGAAAGGCCTCGCAAGGTGCGCCCAGCATTCAATTACTTCGAACGCGGGACGACATATCAGGGTGTACCCGATATGTCCGAGTCGGCCTTCGAGGAGCCCGCTCCGGCGCCGGTGTTCGTGGACCAATCGGGCACGCGCGGCCGCTTGCTGCGCGGTCTGGGGTGGCCGGTTTCCGTCGTCGGCGCGATCCTCGCGGTGGCCATGGGCAGCAGCCTGATCGGCGTGCAGGCGGACGCCCCGGCGATGGGCGTACCCGCGCAGCCCTCGCTGCCGCCCGCCCCGTCGCCCTCACCCGCGCCGTCGCTGTCGCCCACCTCGTCCCCGTCCTCCTCGCCCCGGACGGCCACGAAGTCCGCGACACCGCAGACACCCCAGACGAAGCCCCCCGCCGGGACGCCGAAGCCGTCGGCCGGTACGTCGGGCACCTCAACCGGAACGTCGAAGACGACGACCGGTACGTCGAAGACCACGAACACCACACCGCGCGGGGCAACGCCCACCGGCCAGCCGGGCAAGCGCAGCTGATCATCCGCACCACCCATCTCCAGGAGCGTCATTGTCCCGGTCCCGGCACCAGCGCCGCCGGCAGTCCCTGCTGAGGCCACGCCGACTGGCCGCGCCCCCGCTGCGCTTCTTCATGCCGCTGTCCCTGCTGGCCTGCCTGCTCGCGCTGCTCGTCCTGCGCGGCCTCGCCAACAACGAGGCGTTCCACGACTCCCGGATCGCCATCTCGGTCGACAAGGACACCGTCCCGCAGAACCTGCTCAAGGGCGGTCCGGTCATCGACGCGCGCGGTGACAAGAACGACCACCCGGTCAGCTACCACATACCCGACCGCACCGTGGTCCTGAGCTTCGACGACGGGCCCTCCCCGGAGTGGACCCCGAAGATCCTGGACCTCCTGAAGTCCCGCGACATCAAGGCGGACTTCTTCGTGACCGGCGCCATGACCACGCGCTACCCGGACCTGATCCGGGACATCGTCGCGGACGGCCACGAACTGGGCGTGCACACCTTCACCCACCCCGACCTGGTGTACCAGTCCCACGCCCGGATCAGCTGGGAGCTGGCGCAGACCCAACTGGCGCTGGCCGGCGTCGCGGGCGTGCACAGCGCGCTGTTCCGCCCGCCGTACTCCTCCGACGCCACCGCGCTGGACGACTGGAACTACCCGGTCCTCAAGTACGTCGGCGCGCGCGGCTACCTCACCGCGTTCATCGACAAGGACACCGACGACTGGAAGCGGCCCGGCGTCGAGGAGATCGTCAAGGCGGCCATGCCGTCCAAGCCCGGCGCGGGCGAGATGATCCTGCTGCACGACGCGGGTGGTGACCGTACCCAGACCATCGCCGCGCTGACGCAGATCATCGACAAGCTGCAGGCGCAGGGCTACCGCTTCACCACCATCTCCGAGGCGCTCGGCGCCTCCAGCGCCACCGTGCCGGTGCACGGTTTCCAGCTGTGGGCGGGCAAGGGGTTCATCTGGGCCACCCAGTTCTCCGTCCACACCCTGCCGGTGCTGGTCGCGCTGCTGGCGCTCGTCGGCTTCCTCAACTTCGGCCGGTTCGCGCTGATGATCGTCCTCGCGCCGATCCACGCCCGTCGCAACAAACGGCCGGACCGCTGGGGGGCACCCGTCACCGAGCCGGTCACCGTGCTCGTGCCGGCCTACAACGAGATCGAGTGCATCGCCAACACCTTGAACTCGCTGGCCGTCAGTGACTACCCCATCGAAGTCATCGTCATCGACGACGGCTCGACGGACGGCACCGCCGACGCCGTCGAGGAGATGGACCTGCCGTTCGTCCGGCTGATCCGCAAGGTCAACGGCGGCAAGCCCAGCGCGCTCAACGCCGGCGTCGCGGCCGCCTCGCACGACATCATCGTGATGATGGACGGCGACACCGTCTTCGAGCCGTCCACCGTGCGCGAGCTGGTCCAGCCCTTCGCCGACCCGACGATCGGCGCGGTCGCCGGCAACGCCAAGGTCGGCAACCGCGACAGCCTGATCGGCGCCTGGCAGCACATCGAGTACGTCCTCGGCCACAACCTGGACCGCCGGATGTACGACGTGCTGGGCGTCATCCCCACCATCCCCGGCGCGGTCGGCGCCTTCCGCAAGGAGGCCCTGCGGCAGGTCGGCGGGATGAGCGAGGACACCCTCGCCGAGGACACCGACATCACCATCGCGGTGCTCTGCGAAGGATGGCGGGTCGTCTACGCCGAGGAGGCCCGCGCCTGGACCGAGGCTCCCGCCAGCCTCCAGCAGCTCTGGTCCCAGCGCTACCGCTGGAGCTACGGCAGCATGCAGGCGTTGTGGAAGCACCGCCGCGCGGTGACCTCCCGCGGCCCGGCCGGGCGCTTCGGCCGGATCGGACTGCCGCTCATCGTGCTGTTCGGCGTGGTCGCCCCGCTGCTGGCACCGCTGGTCGACATGTTCCTGGTGTACGGCGTGCTGTTCGGGGACGCCCCCATCACCCTGTCCAGCTGGGGCGGGTTCATCCTGCTCCAGGCCGCGCTGTCCTGGTACGCCTTCCGGCTCGACCGGGAGAAGCCCTGGCACCTGATCAGCCTGCCGATCCAGCAGCTGGTCTACCGGCAGCTGATGTACATCGTCCTGCTGCAGTCCGCGATCACCGCGATGACCGGTGGCCGACTGCGCTGGCAGAAGCTGCGGCGCACCGGCGAGGTCGCCACCGCACCCGTGGAGGCCTGACCATGCCCGCATCCGTCGACCACGTGCGCCACGCGGAAACCATGCAGTTGAGGGTCCTCCCGCCCATTCGGGTACCGGAGCCGGAGCCGGAGGCCGAGGAGCCGGTCCAGCGCAAGGGCGGCCGTGACCGGTATCTCGACCTGCTGCGCGCACTGGCGCTCGGCCGAGTGGTGCTCTACCACAACTTCGGCTGGTTCTGGCTGCCCCTCGTCTTCCCGTCGATGGGCGTGATGTTCGCGCTCGCCGGCTCGCTGATGACCCGCTCGCTCAGCCGCCCCGCCCTCGGCGTGATCCGCGGCCGACTGCGCCGCCTCCTGCCGCCGATGTGGCTGTTCGGCGCCATCATGATCACCCTCCAGATCCTCGACGGCTGGGGCCCCGATTCCGAGGGCCACCCCAACTGGTGGTGGGGCAAGCTGGCGTTCTGGATCCTGCCGCTCAGCACCCCGCCGTACGGGGACGAGCTGGGAGGCTTCTCCGGCTTCGAGCACCACGTGGAACAGACCTGGGCCGCGCAGGTCATCGTCCCGCTCTGGTACCTGCGCGCCTATCTCTGGTACGTGCTGCTGTCCCCGCTGATGCTCTGGGCGCTGCGCAAGTTCCCCGTGGTGACGCTGTTCACGCCGCTGGCGGTGGTCATCGCCATGAACACCTTCTTCGTGGACCAGGAGTTCGTCTACGGCCGGGTCTGGGAGACCGCCAACGACTTCGCCATGTTCGGCTCCTGCTGGATCCTCGGCATGGCGCACCAGGAGGGTCTGCTCAAGAAGATCCCCCAGTACGTGGTGCCGTCCATCGCGCCGCTGGTCATGGTGGCCGGCCTCTGGTACCTGAACACGCGACCGGTCGACCCGTCCCAGCCGACCGACATCGAGGCCTGGCCGATCGCCCAGGCCCTGTGGTCCCTCGGCTTCGTCGCGATGCTGCTGCACGTCAGCCCGTCCTGGGAGCAGTGGCCGAGGCCCCTGGAACGCTGGAACGGCCTGGTCAGCCTGCTCAACTCGCGCGCCGTCAGCGTCTACCTGTGGCACCAGGTCGCGCTGGTGGCGGCGATCCCGCTGATCGACCCGCTCTGGAACATCCCCTTCTTCTACACCAACCTCACGTGGCTGCTGTCCAGCCAGTGGTTCACGCTGCTGGTGGCCATCCCGCTGATCGGCCTGCTGGTGCTGTCCTTCGGCTGGGTCGAGGACGTGGCCGCCAAGCGCTCGCCACGGCTCTTCCCGTACCCACGCCGCCAGCGGGGCAAGCGCCGAGCCGCGGAGTGACGCGGATCCGCGAGCACCAGGGGCCGTTCCGGAGCGATCCGGGGCGGCCCCTGCGCCGTCCCCGGGGTCACGCAGGGGCGCGTCCGTTCACCGTACGTGTCCGACCCGGCGAATTCCGTGCGGTGGGCGGTGGCGGTGCCTACCGTGGAAGCTGAAGGACGCACGGCGGGCGGCGGGCGTCGTCCGGCAGGGCAACCGAAGGCGGCTGTGATGGTTCCGGCGGACGGGCAGACGGACCAGGTCATCGGGCATCAGCGCGACCCGGACCATCCCCAGCGCCGTTTCCAGGAGCTGCTGGACGCCGTGATGGCGGTCGGCAGGGAGCTGGAGCTCCCGGTCGTGCTCCGGCGCGTGATCACCACCGCCATGGGTCTGGTGGACGCCCGGTTCGGCGCGCTCGGCGTGCTGAGCGAGGACGGCGAAGAGCTGGAGGAGTTCATCCCCGTCGGCTTGAGCGAGCAGCAGACGGCGGACCTGGCCGGAGTCGCCTTCCCGCACGGGCGCGGACTCCTCGGGCACCTCATCCGGCACCCCGAGCCGCTGCGCGTCGCCGACATCGCCGCCCACCCGCACTCCGTCGGCTTCCCCTCCGGCCACCCGCCGATGAGCTCCCTGCTCGGAGTGGCGATCAGCTCCCGCGGACGCGTCTACGGCAACCTCTACCTGACCGAGCGGCGCGACGGCCGGCCCTTCGACCGCAGCGACCAGGACGTCGTCGTGGCGCTCGCCGGAGCGGCCGGCCTCGCGATCGAGAACGCCCGCCTCTACCGGCAGGTGCGCACCAACGCCGAGTACTTCCAGCGACTCCTGCTGCCGCGGCTGCCGGACCTCGCCCCGTTCCGCGCCGCCGCCGTCTACCGGCCCGCCGCGGCCCCGGACCACGTGGGCGGCGACTGGTACGACGCCCTGATGCTCCCCGACGGCGCCTGCGCCCTCGTCATCGGCGACGTCGTCGGGCACGACCTCCAGGCCGCCGCCACCATGGCCCAGACCCGCAGCATGCTGCGGGCCCTGCTCTACGACCGCCGTACCCCGCCCAGCGCCGTCCTGACCCGGCTCGACCGCACCCTGGAAGCGATCACCGACAACGCGATCACCACGGCCTGCCTGGTGCGCGTCGAGCCGGGTGCCGACGGTTGGACGCTGCACTGGAGCAGCGCCGGACATCCGCCGCCGCTCCTGCTCACGGCCGACGGCGGCGCCCGGTACCTGCTGGCCGAACCGGGCCTGCCGCTCGGTGTGGACGCCGGTGTGCCCCGGCCCGACCACAAGCAGCCGCTCCCGGCCGGCGCGACCCTCGTGCTGTTCACGGACGGGCTGGTCGAGCGCCCCGACCGCCCCCTGGACGGGGGCCTCGCCGCCCTCGCCCGGCTCGCCGCCGCTCACACCGGAGTGCCGCTCGACGACCTGTGCCGCACCCTGGCCGACGCGCGGCTGGGAGACGGCCGCGACGACCTCGCCGTCCTCGCCCTGAGCGCCCCGGAGTGAATCGCGGGTCCGACTACATTCCGCGTCCGGCTTCCGCATCCGCCTCCGCCTCGGCCTCGGCCACGGCGATGACGAACCCCAGGGCCTCGGCGATGTGGGTCGCGGCGGACATGACGCGGGCGGTGCCCACGATGGGGGCGATGGCGACCAGGACGTCCTGCACCTGGGCCGGGGTCAGGTTGGTCTTGATGGCCGGGTCGATGTGAGCCACGTAGGACATCGCGGGCGCGTCCATCGCGGCGAGCGCGGCGAGGCGCGTGAGTATCAGGGTGTCCGCCGGCAGCCCGCACCGTTCGAGGGAGTCCATGGTCATGGCGGCCAGGGTGTCGAGCACGGGGTGGTCGGATGCAGTCGTCATGGTGAGCCATCTCCTGGGTGTCGGGGCGCCGACGCGTCGGAGGCGGGGAAGGAACCCCCTGAGTCGAACGCCTGTATCGACCGTAGGGACATTCCCACCGGGCTGCATCTCCACCGGGCCGCGTCTGCGGTGGCGAGCGGCGCGCGCACCGGGCGGCCGGTGCGCGCGCCGGTGCTCAGACGATGCCCTCGGCGATCTCGGCCTGCTCACGGGCGTTCCCGTAGGCGGCCGGGGTCCCGTACGAGCGTCGGGCCGCGTACCACCATGCGCTGGCCAGGACCAGGACGACCACGAGCGCGATCACCGCGTAGTTCATGGAGTCGATGGTGACCGGAGACTTCTGCGGCAGGCAGAACAGCACGGTGACGATGGCGACCCAGCCCACCGCGATCCAGCCGATCGGCTTGCTCCAGCGACCCAGGCTCCACGGGCCCGGCTGGAAGCGGTTGCCGGCGCGCAGGCGCAGGTAGATCGGGATGGCGTAGGCCGGGGTGATGCCGATGACGTTGATGGCGGTCACGGCGCCGTAGGCGGTCGCCGAGTAGAGCGAGGGGAGCGCCAGCACGCCCGCGACGGCGACCGACAGCCACACGGCCGGGACCGGCGTCTGGGTGCGGCCGCTGACCTTGCGCCACACGGCCGAGCCGGGCAGCGCGTTGTCACGGCTGAAGGCGAAGACCATCCGGCTGGCGGCGGCGACCTCGGCGTTGCCGCAGAAGAGCTGCGCGACGATCACGACGAGCAGCAGGGCCTTGGCGCCCCCGGCGCCCAGGGCGTCGAGGAAGATCTGGGCGGGCGGCACACCGGTGGCGCTGCCCGCGACGGCCGCGTAGTCCTGGATGGCGAAGGTGAGCCCGGCGAGCAGCGCGAACCCGGCCAGCCACGAGGCCCAGATGGAGCGCACGATGCCCTTGGCGGCGGCCACGGAGGCGTTCGAGGTCTCCTCCGACAGGTGGGCGGAGGCGTCGTAGCCGCAGAAGGTGTACTGGGCGAGCAGCAGGCCGATCGCGGCCACGTACAGCGGGTTGGCCCAGCCGGTGTCGTTGACGAACTCGGTGAAGACGAACGAGACCGACTGGTGGTGGTCGGGGACGATGGCCAGGGCGCCGACGATCAGGGCGACACCGCCCAGGTGCCACCACACGCTGACGGAGTTCAGGACGCTGACGAGGCGGACGCCGAAGAGGTTGAGCACGGCGTGCAGCAGCAGGATCGCCAGGAAGATCAGGAAGGTCGACCCCGGGGTGGGCACGAAGCCGAACTGGAGGTTGAGGAAGGCGCCGGTGAACAGGGCGGCGCCGTAGTCGATGCCGGCGATGGCGCCGAGCAGGCCGAGCAGGTTGAGCCAGCCCGTGTACCAGCCCCAGCGGCGTCCGCCGAGCCGGTCGGCCATGTAGTAGAGCGCCCCGGAGGTGGGGTAGGCGCTGGTCACCTCGGCCAGGGCGAGACCCACGCACAGTACGAAGAGACCGACGCCGGCCCAGCCCCACAGCATCACGGCCGGACCGCCGGTGCCCAGGCCGAAGCCGTACAGGGTCATGCAGCCGGACAGCACGGATATGACGGAGAAGCTGATGGCGAAGTTGCCGAAGCCGCCCATCCGGCGGGCGAGGACGGGCTGGTAGCCGAGCTCTCTGAGTCGTTCCTCCTCGTCCTGCGCCTGCCCGGGTGGGGCCACGCTGTCCTGGCGGACGGTCGGCGCGGTTCTGGACATGTCGGGGTACCTCCGGGGGTGGGTGGAACACGGGGACGGTGAGCGGGGGTGGGGGTGTGGGGGCCGCGGCGAGCGGGCCGCGGGAAGGAAGATCAGCCCTGGTCGGCCATGCTGCGGGACCTGGCCTGCAGGAAGACCTCCACGGCCAGTTCCTGGTCGGCCGGGTCGCGCGTCCGGTAGGCCCACGGCAGGGTGGTCCAGTACCGGCCGACCGCGTCGAAGACCTCGGCCGCCTCGCCGAACCGGTGGGCTCCCCACAGGGCGTGGGCGAGGTGGTTCAGGTCGAGCGGCGAGGCGCGGCGCAGGTCGGCGTGGCGGAACCAGGTGTCCAGGGCGTGCCCGGCGTCGCGGACCGCGCCGTCGCTCACCCAGTGGAGGTCGAGCGCCTTCTCCTGGCCGCGTTCGCGGCGGTAGCGTTCGACGCTCAGGTACAGCGGCAAGGCGTGGACGGCGGACCCGGTCGGTGCGGAACCGGCCGCCCATTGAACGAAGTTGCCGGCCTCCGTGAGCGGCCCGGGAGTTCCCGCGAGCACGAACTGGAGCATCCGGTGGTACGCCTCGCGGTTGTGCGGGTCGCGCTTGTCGGCCTGCGCGAGGATGCCCCAGGGCCCGGGGGGCAGCATCAGGACGGGCGGCGCGAGCCGGTGCTCGTCCATCGACCGCTGGTCGTCGAGGAGGGCGAGCGCGAGCAGGCAGACCCAGGGCACGGGGTCGTCGGGGTTGAGCTCGGCGGCGTCCCGGCAGGCCAGCCAGGCCTCGTGCCACAACTGGTGCGTGCGGGGGTGCCGGGCGCGGTGGGCCCGGACGGCGCGTTCGACGCCGACACGGGTGTGCATGACGGAGGCGGCGACGCTGCGGGGTTCCTCGGCGCGCCATGCCTGGACCACGTCCGAACCGGCGGCGACGGCGGCGAGTACCTGGGTGCGCTGGGTCCACAGACCCCATCCGTCGGTCCGGTCCAACAAGTGCGCCATCGACACCCAGCGGCCGGTGCGCAGGTCCTGCACGGCGACGCGCAGCTCGTTGTCGTGGCCCGCGGGATGGTAGACGGGCCGGAAGTCGCTGCCCGCCATCACCTCGTCCCGGTCGACGAGTGGCGGGGGCGGGCGCGTCTTGCGTCGGTGGTGGTCATGAGTCCTCGCATCGCAAATGGCCGTCGCGCCGGGTAATCGGCGATCACTATAGAGCGACATTGAGCGTTCGCATCACGGCTCTTTTCGGAATGCAACTATCAAGCCACATGCGGTATGTGAGATTCAGTCAGTCGATCCGTGGACGTCCCTTGCCGATCTTGACGGCCGGCGTACCCCTGGTGAAGTCTTCCGACCGACGGACAAGCCGGCGGACGAGCCGCCGGAGACGAGGGACGGAGTGCGGATGACGGGCCCGGTGCTCGCTGTGGACCAGGGAACGTCGGGAACGAAGGCCCTCGTCATCTGTCCCGTGCGCGGGGTCATCGGCTCCGCCTCCGCTCCCGTCCGGCCCGCGTACCTCCCGGGCGGTCGCGTCGAGGTCGACCCCCGTGAGCTGCTGGACTCCGTCGTCGACGCGGGCCGCGCCGCCCTGGCGGCGGCCGGCGAGCCGGTGGTGGCGGTGGGCCTGGCCAACCAGGGCGAAACCGTACTCGCCTGGGACCCGGCGACCGGCGAGCCGCTGACCGACGCGATCGTCTGGCAGGACCGCCGCGCCGAGGGACTGTGCACCGAACTGGCCCCGCACGCCGCCCTGTTGCAGGAACGGACGGGACTGCCGCTCGACCCGTATTTCGCCGCTCCGAAGATGGCCTGGATACGTCGTGACCTGACCCGGCAGGGCGTCGTGACGACCAGCGACGTGTGGCTGGTGCACCGACTCACCGGTGCCTTCGTCACCGACGCGGCGACCGCGGGCCGCACCCAGTTGCTCGACCTCGACACCGTCGACTGGTCGCCCGCCGCCCTCGACGTCTTCGGTCTCACCGGCGAGCGGCTGCCCGAAGTCGTCGACGCAGACGCGCACATCGGCACCACGACCGCCTTCGGCCCCCCGCTGCCGCTGACGGGACTCCTCGTCGACCAGCAGGCCGCGCTCCTCGCGCAGCGCGTCACCGAGCCCGGCACCGCCAAGTGCACCTACGGCACCGGGGCGTTCCTCCTCGCACAGACCGGCCCGCGCCCCCGCCGCAGCACCACCGGACTGGTCGGCTGCGTGGCCTGGCGGCTCGGTGGCGAGACCAGCTACTGCCTGGACGGGCAGGTCTACACGGCCGCCTCCGCCGTGCGCTGGCTCACCGACCTCGGCGTGATCTCCGGCGCCCACGACATCGACACCGTGGGAGGGACCGCCCCGGACGCCGGCGGCGTCACCTTCGTCCCCGCGCTCGCCGGGCTCGCCGCGCCCTGGTGGCGGGGCGACCTGCGCGGTTCCGTCACCGGCCTCGGCCTCGACACCACCGCCGGGCACCTCGTACGCGCCCTGTGCGACGGCATCGCCGCACAGGTCGCCGAGCTCGCGGACGCGGTCGCCGCCGACCTGGGCGCGCCGCTCGCCGCCCTGCGCGTCGACGGCGGTCTGACCCGCTCGGCCCTGCTGATGCAGGCCCAGGCAGACCTGCTGCAGATCCCCGTCGAGGTGTCGGCCCTGCCGGACGCCACCGCCCTCGGTGTCGGAGCGGTCGCCCGACTCGGGCTCGACCCCTCGCTCACCGTCGCCGAGGCCGTCCCGGAGTGGAAGCCCTCCGCCGTGTACGAGCCGCGCGCCGGCTCCGGACAGGCCGCGGAGCGCCGAGCCCGGTTCCGGACGGCCGTGTCCGTCCTGCTCGACGGCCCCGCATGACCGTCACCACGCGGGGCACCCTGCCCGAAGCGGACGCGTACGACGTGACGGTCGTCGGCGCCGGCGTGGTCGGCTCGGCCATCGCCCGCGAACTGGCCCGGCTGCCCCTGCGGATCGCCCTGGTCGACGCCTCCGACGACGTCGGCAACGGCACCTCCAAGGCCAACACCGCCATCCTGCACACCGGTTTCGACGCGGTGCCCGGCTCCCTGGAGTCCCGGCTCGTGCGCGAGGGACAGCGGCTGCTCGCCTCGTACGCGGCCGACAGCGGCATCCCGGTGGAACCGCTCGGCGCCCTCCTCGTCGCCTGGAACGAGCGGCAGCTCGCCGCCCTGCCGGGGCTGGCGGACAAGGCCCTGGCCAACGGCTACCCATCGGCCCGCATCCTGACGGCCGACGAGGTACGGGCCCGCGAACCGGAGCTCGGCCCCGGCGTACTGGGGGCCCTCCACGTACCGGACGAGTCCGTCATCTGCCCCTGGACGACCACCCTCGCCTACGCCACCCAGGCCGTGCGGGCCGGAGTCGACCTCCACCTGAACTGCCCCGTGCGGTCGGTCGCGCCCGGCGACCCGCACGTGCTGGCCACCGGCCGGGGCACCCTGCGCACCCGCCACCTGGTCAACGCGGCCGGCCTGTACGCCGACGAGATCGACCGGCTCCTCGGCCACGCGGACTTCACCGTGACGCCCCGGCGCGGCCAGCTGATCGTCTTCGACGAGCTCGCCCGCGGCCTCGTACGCCACATCCTGCTGCCCGTGCCCGACGAGCGCGGCAAGGGAGTGCTGGTGTCGCCGACCGTGTACGGGAACGTGATGCTCGGGCCGACCGCCGAGGACCTGGACGACAAGACGGCCACCGGGTCGACCGCCGACGGGCTCGCACTGCTGCGGGAGAAGGGCCGACGGATCCTGCCGGCCCTCCTGGAGGAGGAGGTCACCGCCGTGTACGCGGGGCTGCGCGCGGCCACCGGCCAGGAGGACTACGCCATCCGGGCACACCCCGCGCAGCGGTACGTGACCGTGGGCGGGATCCGCTCCACCGGCCTGACCGCCTCGATGGCGATCGCCGCCCACGTGGTGGAGCTGCTCGCCGACGGCGGCCTGCCGCTCGCCGGGGCACGGGAGTTGGATCCGGTGCGGATGCCGAACCTCGGCGAAGCCTTCCCCCGGCCGTACCAGGACGCCGCGATGATCGCGGCGGACCCGGAGTACGGCCGCATCGTCTGCCACTGCGAGCGCGTCACCCGCGGCGAGATCCGCGACGCGCTCGCCTCGACCGTGCCGCCAGGATCGCCGGACGGCCTGCGGCGGCGCACGCGCGCCCGGGGCGGCCGCTGCCAGGGCTTCCACTGCGGGGCGGCCGTCCGCGCGCTGTTCGAGGAGGGACGCGCGTGAACCGTACGGACCGGACCGTCGACGTGCTGATCGTCGGAGCGGGCCCCGCCGGACTCGCCCTCGCGGCCCGGCTGGCGCGGGCCGGCGCCGGACGCGTCGAGGTCCTGGAACGCGAGCCGGACGCGGGCGGCATGCCGCGCCACCTCCACCACGGCGGCTTCGGCCGGCCCCCGCGCCCCTGGCTCCGGGGCCCCGAGTACGCGCGCGGGTCCGTGCGGGCCGCCCTCGCCGCCGGGGCCGCGCTCCGCACCGGGGTCACCGCCACCGGCTGGGCCGGCCCGCTCGCCCTGGAGACCACGGGCCCGGCAGGCCTGGAGCGGATCACGGCCCGCGCCGTCGTCCTCGCCACCGGCGCCCGCGAGCGGCCCCGCAGCGCCCGGCTGGTACCGGGCTCCCGCCCGCAGGGGGTGCTGACCACCGGCGAGCTCCTGCAGTCGGTCCACGGCTACGGCCTGCCCGTCGGGCGGCGGGCCGTGGTGGTCGGCGCCGAGCCGGTCGCCCGCCACGCGGTGGCGACGCTGCGCCGGGCGGGCACGGACGTGGTGGCGATGGTCACCGAGCAGCCGCGCGTCACCGCCGTGCCGGGCATCCCGCTGCTCACCGCGACGACGGTCGGCGAACTGCGCGGCCGGGGGCGGCTCACCGGGGTCGCCGTCCGCCATCGGGACGGCCGGTCCGGGGTCCTCGCCTGCGACACCGTGGTCTTCACCGGCGACTGGATCCCCGACCACGAGCTGGCCCGCCGCGGCCGCGTCCCCCTGGACCCCGGTACCAGGGGCCCCGGAGTGGACGCCTCCTTCCGTACGGCGGAGCCTGGCGTCTTCGCCGTCGGCAACGCCCTCCACGGCATCGAGAGCGCGGCCACCGCGGCGGCGGAGGGCGCCGCCGCGGCCGGCCCGGTCCTGTCCCACCTGGCAGGTGCCTCCTGGCCGCCACCCGGACCGCGGCTGGAGGTCCGGGCCCCGCTCGTGTGGGTGACACCGAACCGGCTCACCGCCGCCGCCGGACGGCCGCTGCTGCTGCGCTCCGGGTGGCCGGTCACCGTCCCGGTGGTGACGGTGCACCAGGACGGCCGGCCCCTGTGGCAGCGGCGGGTCGCGGGCCGGGTCTCCCCGTCCCGCTCGCTGCGGCTGCCGCCGGAGTGGACGGCCGCGGTCGACCCGGCGGGCGGTCCCGTCGTGGTGGGCGTCGGCCGCTTCGGTCGCTGAGGAAGCGCCGGTTCAGCAGATCCTCGGCAGCTGCTCCCCGATCGGCAGGTCGACCACGCGCGTCCCGCCGAGCCCCGTCCGCGCCACGACCATCCCGGGGTGCGCCTCGACCGCCTCGCCGATCACGGCCGCGTGCCGGCCCAGCGGGTGGGCGCGCATCGCGTCCAGGACCGCGTCGGCGTGCTCGCGGGGCACGAAGGCCACCAGTTTGCCCTCGTTCGCCACGTAGAACGGGTCCAGGCCGAGGATCGCGCAGGCGTTGCGCACGGCCTCCGGGACCGGCACCCGGCCCTCCTGGACGACGACCCCGGTCCCCGAGGCCGCCGCGATCTCGCACAGGGAGGCGGCGAGCCCCCCGCGCGTGGGGTCGCGCAGCACGTGGAGGTCGGGCGTGACCGCGAGCATCGCCCGGACGAGGCCGCCCAGCGGCGCGCAGTCGCTCTCGATCTCCACACCGAAGCCCAGCCCCTCGCGGACGCTCATGATCGCCACGCCGTGCAGGCCGATCTCACCGCTGACGATGACGACGTCGCCCGGTACGACGCGCTGCGGGCGCAGGTCCACCCCGTCCGGGATCAGGCCGATGCCCGCCGTGTTGACGTAGATCCCGTCGCCGTGGCCCGCCTCCACGACCTTGGTGTCGCCGGTCGCCACCTCGACGCCCGCCGCGCGGGCGGCGGCGCCCAGCGCCCCGGCCACGCGCGCCACCGTGGCCATCTCCACGCCCTCCTCCAGGATGAACCCGCAGGACAGGTAGGCGGCCCGGGCCCCGCTCATCGCCAGGTCGTTGACCGTGCCGTTGACCGCGAGGTCGCCGATGCTGCCGCCGGGGAAGAACAGCGGGCGCACCACGTACGAGTCGGTCGAGAAGGCCAGCCGGGCCCCGCCGAGGGTGAGCGCGGCCGCGTCCCCGAGCCGGCCGAGCACCTCCCCTCCGTAGGCGGGGGCGAAGACGTGCTCGACGAGCTCGGCGGAGAGCGCGCCGCCGCCCCCGTGGCCCATCACCACGCGGGGCCGGTCGCGCAGGGGGGCCGGACAGGTCCAGCCGGTGACGTCGAGTGCGGTCTCAGACAACGGGGTTCGCCTCCAGCGGGGCCTTCGCGGCGTTCGGGATCTCCAGGCGCCGGTAGAGGTAGTACGCGGCGCACGCGCCCTCGCTGGAGACCATCGTGGCGCCGAGCGGGGTGCGCGGGGTGCAGGTGGTGCCGAAGGCCTCGCACTCGTGCGGCTTGAGCAGCCCCTGGAGCACCTCGCCGGCGCGGCACTCGGCCGGCTCCAGCGTGGCGATGTCGCCCACCTGGAAGCGGTGTTCGGCGTCGAGGTCCCGGTAGCGGGAGGACAGCCGCCAGCCGCTGGCGGGGATGACGCCGATGCCGCGCCAGGCCCGGTCGGTGACCTCGAAGACGTCCTCCAGCATGGCGAGCGCGGCCGGGTTGCCCTCCGGGCGGACGGCGCGCGCGTACGCGTTGTCGACGGTGTGCTCGCCGCGTTCGAGCTGGAGCACGGCCCGGCGCACGCCCTCCAGGATGTCCAGCGGCTCGAAACCGGTGACCACGATCGGGACCCGGTGGCGGGCGGCCAGATCGGGATACTCGCCGGTGCCCATCACGCTGCACACGTGGCCGGCCGCGAGGAAGCCCTGGACCCGGCAGCTCGGCGAGGTCATGATCGCCTCGATCGCCGGGGGCACCCGGACGTGCGACACCAGCAGGCTGAAGTTGCGGATACCGAGCTTCTTCGCCTGGTACACGGTCATCGCGTTGGGCGGCGCCGTGGTCTCGAAGCCGATGCCGAAGAACACCACCTGGCGGTCCGGGTTCTGCCGGGCGATCCGCAGCGCGTCGAGCGGGGAGTAGACGACCCGTACGTCCCCGCCCTCGCTGCGCACCTGGAAGAGGTCGCGACCGGTCCCCGGCACGCGGAGCATGTCGCCGAACGAGCAGAAGATCACCTCGGGCCGGGAGGCGATCTCCAGGGCCTTGTCGATGACCTCCAGCGGGGTCACGCACACCGGACAGCCCGGCCCGTGGATCAACTCGACCTTGTCGGGAAGCAGTTGGTCGATCCCGTGTCGGATGATGGTGTGCGTCTGGCCGCCGCAGACCTCCATCAGCGCCCAGGGGCGGGTCACGGTGGCGTGGATCTCGTCGAGCAGCCGCCTGGCGAGGGCGGGGTCCTGGAACTCGTCGATGTACTTCACTGCTGCGCCGCCTCCTGCGGGACGTCGTCCGGGTCGTCGGTGAAGGGCCAGGGGGCGCCTCCGGCCTCCGCGGCGGCCCGCTCCCACGGGTCGCCGAACTCCTCCTGGAGCATGCCGAGCTGGGAGAACAGGTCGAGGGTCTGCTTGGCCGACTCCTCGTCCAGGCGCTGCAGCGCGAAGCCGACGTGGACGATGGCGTACTCGCCCACCCGGAGGTCCGGCAGGTATTCCAGACACACCTCCTTGACCACGCCCCCGAAGTCGACGGTGGCCATCCGGGTGCCGTCCTGCTCCCCGATGTCAATCACTCTGCCGGGCACCGCCAGGCACATGGGTTCCTCCTCGCTGTGGGTGTCCGTCGGGGCGGCCGGCGGTCGCGGTCGCGGCCGCCACCATGAGCTGGCCGAGCGCCAGCCCCCCGTCGTTCGGGGGGACCCGGTGGTGGCGCAGTACGGTGAAGCCGTGCTCCCGCAGCAGCCGGGAACAGGCCGACGAAAGGGTGGAGTTCGCGAAGACCCCGCCGGTCAGGGCCACGGTGTCCAGGTCGTGCCGGCCGCGCGCCGCGAGGCAGACCTCCCCGACGAGGGCGGCGACCGCGGCGTGGAAGCGGGCCGCGATCACCGTCGGCGGGGTGCCCGTGCGTAGGTCGGCCACGACGGCCGCCAGGACGGGCCCCGGATCGGCGGTCAGCGGGGGAGCGACGCCGGGACCGGCCGTGTCCGCTTCCGGCGCGCGGAGCGCGAACCGGTAGGCGGGCCCGGAGCCTCTCCCCGCCGCAACGGCGGCCGCCTCCAGCTCGATGGCGGCCTGGGCCTCGTACCCGGCGTGGTGACAGACCCCCGCCAGCGAGGAGACCGCGTCGTAGAGGCGGCCCATCCCCGAAGTGGGCACGCAGTTCAGGTTCCGCTCCAACTGGCGTCGCAGTACGACCAGTTCATCGGGCGGGCAGGCGCGCACGGGAGGCAGGTCCGGGGACCAGTCGATGCCCGCGGCCCACAGATGGGCCAGCGCCATCCGGTACGGGCGCCGCACGGAGGCGTCGCCGCCCGGCAGGGGGACGTACGCGAGGTGCGCGAAGCGCGCGTACCCGCCGTAGTCGGCGAGCAGGACCTCACCGCCCCACACCGCGCCGTCGTCGCCGTAGCCCGTACCGTCGAAGGCGATCCCGATCACGCGGCGGCGACCGTCCAGGCCGTGTTCGGCCATCGCCGAGGCGATGTGCGCGTGGTGGTGCTGTACGCGGACCAGGGGCCGGGCGCCCGTGTTCCGCACGGCCCACTGCGCGGAGCGGTAGCCGGGGTGCCGGTCGGCGGCGAGCAGCCCGGGGTTCACGCCGGTGATCGACTCCAGCTGCCTCTCGGCGCGTTCGAAGGCCTGCTGGGTGGCCAGGTCGTCCATGTCCCCGATGTGCGCGGACAGCCACGCCTTGCGGCCCTCGCCGAGGCAGAAGACGTTCTTGAGGTCCCCTCCGGTGGCGAGCGCCGCCGGTACGGAGGAGGGCAGCGCCAGCGGCATCGGGGCGTGGCCGCGCGAGCGGCGCACGGTCAGCGGCTCCCCGTCGCAGACCCGCACCACGGAGTCGTCGCACGGCACGTGGATGGGGCGGTCGTGCGCGAGCCAGGCGTCGGCGAGGTGCCCGAGCCGCTCCAGCGCCTCGGCGTCGTCCGTGACGATGGGCTCGCCCGACAGATTGCCGCTGGTCATCACCAGCAGGCGGGGGCCGGGCGGGTCGCCGGGGAGACCGAGCAGCAGGTGGTGCACGGGCGTGTACGGGAGCATCACCCCGAGGTCGGGGGAGCGGGGGGCGACGGCGTCGGCGATCGGGGGCGCCGCCGGGCCGTCCGCCGCCGGACGGCGGCGCAGCAGCACGATCGGTCGGACGGGACCGGTGAGCAGCGCCCGCTCGGCCGGGCCGAGCTCCACCAGCGCCTCGACGTCGGTGAGGTCCCGGACCATGAGGGCGAACGGCTTGTCCCCGCGCGCCTTGCGGCGCCGCAGCTCGGCGACGGCGCCGGGGAGCGTGGCGTCGCAGGCGAGATGGTAGCCGCCCAGGCCCTTCACCGCGACGATCGCGCCCTCGGCCAGCATCCGGCGGGCTCCGGCCACCGGGTCGGCCGCCTCCACCTCGCGCGGCGGCGCCCCGGCGAGCAGTCGCAGCCGGGGCCCGCAGGCGGGACAGGCCACGGGCTGGGCGTGGAACCGCCGGTCGGCGGGATCCGCGTACTCCCGCGCGCAGTCGGGGCACATCGGGAAAGGACCCATGGTGGTGTGCGCCCGGTCGTACGGCAGTCCCGTCACGATGGTGAAGCGGGGGCCGCAGTGGGTGCAGGTGATGAAGGGGTGCCGGTGGCGCCGGTCGGCGGGGTCCGCCAGTTCGGCCAGGCAGTCGGCACAGGTGGCCACGTCGGGGGAGACCAGCGTGCGCGCGGGCCCGCCGGAGCGGGAGGCGACGATGGTGAAGCCGCGGCCGCCCGCGACGGGGAGCTCGCAGTGGTCGACGGCGTCGACGACGGCCAGCGGCGGGGCGTCCGCGGCGAGCCGCTCGCAGAACGCGGCCACGGCGGCGGCAGCGCCCTCCACCTCCGCGACGACGCCCTCGGGGGTGTTGGTGACGTGCCCGGCGAGTCCGAGTCCGGTCGCGCGGGTGTACACGTACGGCCGGAAGCCGACGCCCTGCACCACCCCGCGCACCAGGACCCGACGCCGCTGCACGGCCTCCATCAGCGGGTCGGCGCCGTGGCCGGACGGGTGTGAAGGTGCGCGGGACCGCCTGCGTGGCCGTCGTGGTCGTGGTCGTGGTGGTGATCGTGGTGGTGGTGCACGTGGTGCTGCTGTGCCATGACCGGTGCGTGCACCGGGTGCCCGTCGGCGACCGCGAGCGCCCGGTCCAGGAGCGTGCCCGCGCCCTCACCCGTCTTGGCCGAGGTCAGCACCACCTCCACCCCCGGATTGACCTGCTGCACGTTCGCGCGGAAGGCGGCCTCGTCGAACTCGACCGCCCCGGCGATGTCCGTCTTCGTCACCACCACCAGGTGGGCCGTCCCGAACGCCGTCGGGTACTTGAGCGGCTTGTCCTCGCCCTCCGTCACCGAGGCCAGTACCACGCGCAGGGACTCGCCCAGGTCGTACGAGGCGGGGCAGACGAGGTTGCCGACGTTCTCCACGAACAGCAGTCGGGCGTCGGCGGGCAGCCATCCGTCCAGGTGCCGGCCCAGCATCCCGGCCTCCAGGTGGCACAGCCCGTCGGTGAGCACCTGCTTGACGGGTACGCCCGAACGCGCCAGCCGCAGCGCGTCGTTCTCCGTCGCGAGGTCGGCGGTGAGCGCGGCCACCGGCACGCCGCGCTCCCGGGCGAAGCCCAGCTCGCGTTCCAGCAGGGCGGTCTTGCCGCTGCCGGGGCTGGACAGCAGATTGACCACCGTCGTGCCGCGGGCGCCGAGTTCGGCGCGCAGGGCGTGCGCGACGGAGTCGTTCTTGGCGAGGACCGCCGCTTTCAGGTCGACCACACGGCACATGGCTCAGTGCTCCTCGGAGATCGGTTCGCAGGTGGGCGCAACGGTCCGGCTCGGGGCGTCGGCGGGGCCGTCCTCCCAGCGGACGCTCAGGATCTGCAGCTCGCGCCCGGAGCGGAGTTCGACGTCCGTGGCAAGCCCGCAGCCGGGGCAGAGCAGTCGCGGCGGCATGCCGACGGCCCAGTCGCCCGAGCAGGATCCGCAGTGGGCGCGGGCCGCCACGGGTTCGGTCACCAGCTCGGCGCCCTCCAGGAGCGTTCCGGCGCAGGCCAGTTCGAAACAGAAGGCGAGCGCATCGGGCACCACTCCGGCCAGTTCACCGACCTGGAGCCGGACCGACGTGACCGCGCTCGCGCCGCCCGCCGACGCGGCTTCCTCGACCTGGCCGACCACGGCCATGGCGATCGACATCTCGTGCATGGGACTCCGTCCTGCCGGGCCTCATTAGACCGGCAGGCGGCGTACGGACCGCACGGCACGCCGACGCGCCGCGCGGCCCGTACGCCGTTCGGGTGCGGGCGGGTGCCCGGCCGGAGCCGGGCCGGCGGGATCACATCCGGCTGATGTCGATGTACCGCTTGAGGTCGGGCAGGACCGAGACGAGCACCGCGGCAAGGGCCGCGGCCACGCCGAAGACGATGACCTTCTTCATGGGGTTCTCCTCAGTTGGCGACGGCATCGCGGTCGTCCTCCAGCAGGTCCAGCACCATCCGTACGGCCTCCGGCACGGCGGCGGCCACCGGGTCGCTCAGGCCCATCCCCTCCTCCAGGCTGGAGGGTTCGCAGCCGACGACCAGGATGCGCCGCGGCCGGGTGCCGCCGGTGCCCGCGCACAGGGTGTCGAGCAGGGCCAGCACCGCGTCGGGCGACATCTGGTGCCCGTCGAGCGCCGGGGCGCCGGGGGTGATCGAGCCGGGTTCCGGGGCCTCGATCAGGTACAGCGTCCCGGGGGCGCCGCCACGGGAGGTGGCGTCCACCAGGACCAGCGTGTCGTAGCCGTCCAGGAGCTGGTAGGCCAGGTGGACACCGCGCACGCCGATGTCCACCACCTCCACGTGCTCCGGGAGCCGGCTCCCGGGCACGGACAGCCGCCGCACGGTCTCGACGCCGAAGCCGTCGTCGCCGAGGAAGACGTTGCCGATGCCCGCCACCAGGATCCGGGCGCTCACGCGTCCTCCAGGGGGGAGACCTCGTCGGGCTGGAAGTACAGGAACCGGCCCTGCTCCCGGCGGATGTCGGCGCCCGGATCGCCCTCGACGGTGACCGCGAGGTGCACGCCCCCGTCGACGTCGTGCAGGACGGCCTCGACCAGGGCGGCCCGGCCCTGGAGGAACAGGTCCTGGGCGTCGGTGCGCCGCAGGCCGGGGCGCAGGACCACGCGGCTGCCCGGCCCCACCGACGTCCCGTCGACCAGGATCCGGTCGGGGGCCGGGCCCGCGGCGTCGGAGTGCTCCGGATCCCACCAGGGGGTGTCCGGCCTGAACACGGCGTCGTCCTCGAAGGGTTCGGGGACGAGGTCGGGCCCGGACGACCGCGGACCGGTGATCTCCCGCAGCGCCCGGACCGCGCCGTGCAGGCGCTCCAGTACCTCGGCGGGCATGTTGTCGGCCAGGTCGATCACGGCGGCCGCGCGGGCGTCCGTACCGCGTGCCTCGCGCTTCTCCTGCTCGGTCAGGGCGGCGGTCCGCAGGGCGAGGATCTCGTCGATCTCCGTGGCGTCGTACATGGCCCCGGCGCTCTCGGGGGCGATCGCGGGATGGTCCTCCAGGATGATCGGGGAGGAGAGGACCACGTCGGCGCGGCCGGGCTCCCCGGCGAGCACCGGCCAGGTGTGCCGGTTCCCGCAGGCCGCGACGGCCGCCTTGGCCCACTCGGGCGGGTCGGTCATCGACAGGAAGGAACCGGCGCTCAGCCCCAGCAGCAGGTGGGACGCCACGAGCGAGCGGGGCAGGGCGCAGTCGCGGTCGGCGCCGGCCTCCGGAGTCCAGGAGCTGGTGTTCTCCACCACGGCGGTGAGCTTCAACGCCCGGTAGGGCCCGTTGAGTTCCTCGGCGCGCAGCCGCACCACCCCGTCGACCGGTTCGGTCCGCCGGACCAGGCGGCCGCGTTCGCGGCCGTCGGCGTCGAGGACCGGCTCGGTCTGCGTGCGGGCGGGTCGGGCGAAGCCGAGGGTGACCTCGCCCGCCGTCAACTCGTCCACGGAGACCGTCATCTCGACGCGCTCCTCGGTGCCCTCGTCCCAGGGGACCAGGACCCGGTCGGGCAGGTGCAGCTCGGGCACGGCCGCGAACGAACCGTCCCCGAGGGCCTCTTCGACCGTGCGCCGCTGCGCGTGCAGGAAGCGCAGCTCGACGGAGAGGGTCGCCGCCCCGCGGGGCTCCATGATCAGCTCGGTGCGCTGGAACGAGTGCTCGTCGTGCGCCGGACCCCACGAGGGCGGGACCAGCACCCCGAACTGCCAGCGCAGCCGGTTCTTGGCCGCCGAGGCCCGGTACGGGTACAGCACGTACCCCTCGAACAGGACCGCGTCGGCGACCTGCCGGGCGACGTCGAAGCGGGATTCGGGCAGGGACGTGGTGGTCACGGCGCGGACCTCCCGATGACGCGGTGCAGTACCCCGCCGCTCCGGACCGGGTCCGGCACGACGGGGGCGGGATCCGGTGGCGTATCCCCGGGCGGCCGCGCGTCGGCCGCCGAGTCCAGCAGCGCCCGTACGGTCGCCTCCCAGGAGGACAGCGCGTGGCGCGAGCGGAAGGCGAGCAGGTCCGCCATGGTGTCGCGGGGCAGCCGCAGCCAGCCGCAGCCGGGGAAGTGCTGCTCGACCATCTCCCGCCACACGGCCACGGGCATCCGGCAGGAGGCCTCGCGGTCCCAGGGCACGGGCTCGACGTGGAAGCCGCCGGAACCGGTGAACGCCGTACCCGAGAACAGCATCAGCAAGGGGGCCTCGCCGTCCTCCAGGGCGTCGAAGTAGCGGGTGGCCGCGATGTCCATGTCGTACGTGCACGGCACGGCCACCTCGGTCTCGGTCTGCCCGGTGAAGCTCGGGACCATGACCGCGACCTGCGCGAACTGGACGGGCTGGAGCGAGCTGCCCCACCGGGAGCGCTCGCCGAACAGATCGTGCAGCGCGGCGGCCTCGCCCGGTCCGTAGTCGCGCCGCGCCGGTTCGATGCGCAGCTGGCAGCGCAGCGCCAGGGCGTGGACACGGGTCTCGGGAGAGGCCGTGATGCGCAGCCGGAACACCAGGGTGGGGCCGGCCGCGTACGGGTCGGCGCGGACCCCGGTGCAGGTGAAGGCGAAGTCGGTCACGGCCGCCCCTCCCTCGCCTCGGCCGGGACCTTGGCCCGGAGTCCGACCTGTGCGAAGAACGCGGCCAGCGCGGCCCGGGCCTCGGCCCCGCCGTCGAAGCCCTGCCACAGCAGCCTCATCCGTCCCACCAGCTCGTAGCAGACGTCGATCGGCACCAGGTAGCACTCGGTCCGGCCCTCCGAGCGGCGCAGCAGCAGGGCCTCCACGTCGGGTTCGAGGAGTCCGGCCAGCCGGCCGGCGCCCAGGACGCGCTGCCAGGTCTCCGGGTCCAGTTCGCTCTCGGTGGCCCCGGCCGGGCTCGGGTAGAGGGCGACGAGCCGGTCGAGGGCGGCGTTGCGGAAGAAGAACGCGACGCCGACCGGGATCTGCAGGACCTCCCACGCACCCTCGTCCAACGGGTGGTCGGGGTCGGCCAGATAGCGGTCCGGAACGGCCCGGTACCGGCCGGTGGCGGTACCCGGCCGGTCGAACAGCAGGGCGCAGGCCGTGCAGGCGCAGAGCAGGGACCGCTGTTCGGTCTGCACCAGGTGGCGGTGGGCGTCCTCGGCCACCGCCACCCCGCACAGTTCGCAGGTCTCCGGCCGCGGCGCCCGGGGTGCGGTGAAGCGCCGCAGGCCGCGCGCGGGTGCGGCCTGAGCGTGGACCGGGCTCACGGAACGCGCACCGGGGTCTGCGGGCGGGTGCCGATCTGCAGCAGGGCGGGCTGCGGGGCGGCGGGCTCCAGCTCCACCGTGGTCACCTCGGGCGCGAAGGCGGCCAGGGCGTCCTCGATCCGCTGCCGCACCGCGTCGGCCGTGTCACCGCAGCCGCAGCCCCCGCCCGTGGCGGTGGACCGCAGCCGCAGGAGGCCCGTGTCCTCGTCGAAGCCGGCCTGCTCCACCGGTTCCCGTACGGCGTCCAGGGCGCGGGCGATCCGGGTGGGCACGTCCTCGGGGTGCAGGTCGTGCAGGGTCAGCAGGCCGGCGACGAGTTCGTCGCCGAGCAGCCCGGCCAGGGCGGCGGTGCCGCCCGGGTCCTCGTCCAGGCGCCCCACGATCCGGGCCAGCCCGGACCCGTAGAAATCCATGAGCACGCGCACCAGTTCCTCGGCCGCCGCGGCGGCCTCCCGGTCGCCGGAGGCGGCCAGCCGGTCGAGGACCTCCTCGACCCGCAGGCCCGTCTCCCGGGCTCCCGCCGTCGCCGCGCTCATCCGCCCAGTCCGCTCAGGCCGGTGGGCACGTGCATCGACTTCACCGTCTTGCCGCCGCCCACGTACATGTGGACGCCGCAGGGCAGACAGGGGTCGAAGCTGCGCACGGCGCGCATGATGTCGATGCCCTTGAAGTTCTCCGGGGAGTTCTCCTCGAAGATCGGCGTGTTCTGGACGGCGTCCTCGTACGGTCCGGGGGTGCCGAAGGTGTCACGCGTGCTGGCGTTCCACGGGGTCGGCGGGTACGGGTGGTAGTTGGCGATCTTGCCGTCCCGGATCACCATGTGGTGCGACAGGACGCCCCGCACGGCCTCGGTGAAGCCGACGCCGATCGACTCGCTCGGCACCTCGAACTTCTCCCAGGTCTGGGTGCGTCCGGCGCGGACCTCCGCCAGCCCCTTCTCGGCGCAGTGCAGCGCGACGGCGGCCGCGTACGCCTGGAAGTACGTGCGGGCGCGGTTGCGCTCCAGCGCGTTGCTCCACTTCGGGATCTTCCACTCGAAGGTGGTCTCCGGCTTGGTCATGGTGCGCGGCAGGTTGATGACCACGCTGTGCCCGGTGGCCTTGACGTAGCCGATGTCCACGAGCCCGGACAGGGCGGTCGACCACAGGCGGGCGATGGGGCCGCCGCCGGTGTCGAGCGCGAGGTGGTCCTTGCCGTCGAACCAGCGCGGCGACATCACCCAGCTGTACTTGTCGTCGAAGTTCCGCTTCTGCGGGGCGGGGATGGTGTGCTGGTTCCACGGGTGGCGGGCGTCGACCGGGTTGCCGAGCGGGTCGTGGGTGACGAACTTCTCCTGGCCCTCCCAGTCGTCGTAGTAGGAGCTGCCCAGCAGGATGCGGATGCCGAGGTTGATGTCGGTGAGGTCGTTGGTGACCAGCTTGCCGTCCACGACGACACCGGGGGTGACGAACATCTTCCGTCCCCAGCTGCTCATGTTGGCGTACGTGAAGTCGCAGTACTCGGGGTCGTTGAGCGCGCCCCAGCACCCGAGCAGCACGCGCCGCCGGCCGACCTCCTCGTAGCCGGGCAGCGCCTCGTAGAAGAAGTCGAAGAGGTCGTCGTGCAGCGGGACGACCCGCTTCATGAACTCCACGTACCGCATGAGACGGCTCGTGTAGTCCGTGAAGAGCTGGACCGAGGCGATGGTGCCGACGCCGCCCGCGTAGAGGGTGGAGGGGTGCACGTGGCGGCCCTCCATCAGGCAGAACATCTCCCGCGTGTAGCGGCTGACCTGGAGCGCCTCGCGGTAGAACTCGCCCTCGATGGGGTTGAGGGAGCGCATGATGTCGGCGATGGTGCGGTAGCCGTGCTCGCCGGCGTGCGGGGCCTCGGTGCGCTCGGCCAGTTCGAGGACGCCCGGGTTGGTCTCGCGGACCATCTTCTCGCAGTAGTCGACCCCGACCAGGTTCTCCTGGAAGATGTTGTGGTCGAACATGTACTCCGCCGCCTCGCCGAGGTTGATGATCCACTCGGCGAGGTGGGGAGGCTTCACCCCGTAGGCCATGTTCTGCGCGTACACGGAGCAGGTGGCGTGGTTGTCACCGCAGATGCCGCAGATGCGGCTGGTGATGAAGTGCGCGTCGCGGGGGTCCTTGCCGCGCATGAAGACGCTGTAGCCGCGGAAGACGGAGGAGGTGCTGTAGCACTCCGCGACCCGCTTCTGCTTGAAGTCGATCTTCGTGTGGATGCCGAGACTGCCCACGATCCGGGTGATCGGATCCCAGGCCATCTCCACCAGGCCGCTGCCGTCGCCGCCGGCGTTCGTCTTCGGTGCCATCTTGTCTGCCGTGACCCTTCTTGCTGCTGTGCTGCGCGGAGTTCGTGGGCGGGATGATGAGGACGTCCGGGTCGGTCACCAGGGCGGGCGGTAGCCCGTCGTCAGCTTCCGGCCGGTGCGGCGCCACTTCGGCTCCTGGTCCACGGTGTGCGCCGTGATCGAGCGGAGCCTGCGGATGACCGCCCCGTACGCGCCGCTGGCCGCGCTGGACACCTTGGCGCCGGGGGGTTCGTCCATGAACGGCATGAACTTGTCGGGGAAGCCGGGCATCGTGCAGGCGATGCAGATGCCGCCGACGTTGGGACAGCCGCCGATGCCGTTCATCCAGCCGCGCTTGGGGACGTTGCACTTGACGACGGGGCCCCAGCAGCCCAGCTTGACCAGGCACTTGGGCGAGTCGTAGGTGTGGGCGAACTCGCCCTGCTCGTAGTAGCCGGCGCGGTCGCACCCCTCGTGCACGGTGTTGCCGAACAGCCAGGTCGGGCGCAGCTTGTCGTCGAGCGGGATCATCGGAGCGGAGCCCGCCGCCTGGTAGAGCAGGTAGGTGAGGGTCTCCGAGAAGTTGTCCGGCTGGATCGGGCAGCCCGGCACGCACACGATCGGGATGCCGGCCTTCGACTTCCAGTTCCAGCCGAGGTAATCCGGCACGCCCATGGCGCCCGTGGGGTTGCCCTCCATGGCGTGGATGCCGCCGTAGGTGGCGCACGTGCCGATCGCCACCACGGCGAGGGCCTTGGGTGCCAGCCGGTCGATCCACTCGCTGGTGGTGATGGGCTGGCCGGTCTCCGGATCGTCGCCGAACCCGCACCAGTAGCCCTCGGGCTTGATCTTCTCGTTGGGGATGGACCCCTCGACGACCAGCACGAAGGGGTCGATCTCGCCGCGCTCGCCCTTGAAGAACCACTCGATGAAGGTGTCCGCGCCGCCCACCGGGCCGCATTCGAAGTCGATCAGCGGCCAGTGCACGGCGATCTTGGGAAGGCCCGGGAGCGTGCCCGTGACGATCTCCTCGATGCTGGGCTGCATCGCCGCCGTCAGGGACACCGAGTCGCCGTCGCAGCTCAGTCCGGCGTTGATCCAGAGGATGTGGATCGGCGGGTCCTCTACCGTGCTCGGGGTTGTTGCATCCATGAGGAGCGCTCCTTGGGGACGGATGCGGGGATGGTCGGGGCCCGGGCCGGGGGCGGCCGGGGGTGGCTCGTGCGGGTGGGCCCACCCTTCTTGCTAACAGTCCGCGGGGTCCGGTGCCCTGTCTTGCAGGGCCGGTCCAGTGACGCGCCCGTCCCGCGCCGCCCGCAGTGCCGTGTGGCGTCCGGGCACGGGACGGGCCAGGTGCGGCGGGGTGCCGTCCGGGGCCTCCTTGCGGGCGAAGGCGCGGCGCAGCGCGTGGTACGGGGCTCCCGGGTCGAAGAACGTCTCCCGCATCCGGGCCAGCTCCGCCTCCCGGTGGGCGGCGAGGGGACGTACGGCCTCGTCCCGGTCGCGCCGCGCCTTCTTCCCGGCGATGGCGGACCGGGTGGCCGGGGAGGCCGCCAGACGGACCGCGAGCCGGAAGGTCTGCGCCGTGAACTCCTGCGGCCCGCAGGGGACCGTCCGATCGATCAGCCCCATCCGGAGGGCGGCATCGGCGCTCAGCGGCAGGGCCTCGGCGGTCAGGCGCTCGGCGGCGGCTTCGCCGACCCGGCGGGGCAGGGTGTAGGTCCAGTACTCGGATCCGTACAGCCCCATCAGCCGGTAGTGCGGGTTGAGCACCACACCCGTCCTGCACCAGACCTCGTCGGCGGCCAGGGCGAGCATCGCCCCGCCGGCGGCCGCGTTGCCGCCGAGCGCGGCCACCACGAGCCGGTCGGTGGTCGTCAGCACGGCCTCCACCAGGTCGTCCATGGCGGTGATGTTGGCCCAGGACTCCGCGGCCGGATCGGCGGCCGCCTCGATCACGCCCAGGTGGATCCCGTTCGAGAAGAAGCCCCGGCCGCCCCCGAGGACGAGCACGGACGTCGGGCGGGAACAGGCCGCCCGGTAGGCGGCCAGCAGGCGGCGGCACTGCTCGGTGCTCATCGCGCCGCCGGGGAAGGAGAACGACAGGAACCCGGCCCCGCCCTGCTCCCGGTAGCCGATCTGCGACCACGTGCGCTCCTCCGGGCCGGCGTCCGCGGGCGCGGGAAGCTCGGGCAGCGGGGGCAGGGCGTCGCCGAGGGCGAGGACGGCGGGCAGCTTGACGGGAGCGGGCCCCGTGGGCGAGCGCCGGGCCCGCAGTTCGGGGATCCAGACGGCGCCGTCGACCGTGGCCCGGCAGACGGCCCCCGCCCTGGTCGCCAGCAGCTCCCCGGGCCGGCCGCGGAGCCCGTCCTCCCGGTGGCCGCCGTGCAGGAACCACCGGCCGCCCAGCAGGTCGTCCAGGACGCCCGGCTGCGAGTCGGCGGCGCGCAGCGCGCGGAGCACCTGCTCCGTGGTGTCCCGGGCCCAGTCGATCCGGCGCTCCTCCTGGCGCAGGTAGGGCCGCGCCCGTCCGGTCTCCTGCGGCTGCGGGACGTGGGTGCCGGAGGCGAAGCGCTCGACGGCCAGCAGGACGGCGGCCAGCGCGGCGTCCGCGATCTCACCGCGGTAGGCGTCGCTCTTGCCGACGGGCGGGAGCGGGCAGCCGACGGACGCCCAGACGTCGCCGGCGTCCATCTCCTCGTCGGCCTGCAGGACGGTGACGCCCCACCGGTCCGCGTCCTCGGTGACGGCCCGGTCGAGCGAGGAGGGTCCGCGGTCGCCCACCGGGCCCGGATGGACGATCAGGCAGGTGTGCGCGGACCAGACGTCACGGGGGACGGCCGTCTTCAGCATCGGTGCCACGACGAGGTCCGGCCGGTGACGGCGGACGGCGTCGGACAGGGAGGAGCCGGGGAGGGCGAGCTCGACCGTGACGCTGTGGCCGTGGTCCCTCAGCTCGGCGTGGACACGCTGCGTGAGGCTGTTGAAGGCACTGGCGGCGAGCAGGATGTGCACGTGATCTCCCAAGCGTCCGGACCCCGGCGACCGGCAGCCGAAGTGCGGCCGCCGGTCATCGTCGACCCCGGGCGCCCGCCGGCCGGCGAGACCTACGGGGCGTGTCCCCCGGACGGGGGCGCATCCCCCGCCACATGGTGGATGCCCGCCATGCATCCCCTCGCCGAAACGGGGCAGGAGCGCTGTGCGAGACGGGAGTACAACATGATCATCCTTGGAATCATCCTGCTGATCGTCGGCTGGCTCCTCGGCATCTCGATCCTGTGGACCATCGGGCTCATCCTCGTGGTGATCGGGCTCATCCTCTGGGTCCTCGGTGCCGTCGGACACGCGGTGGGCGGCCGCCGCCACTACTACTAGCCGCACAACCAGCCGCACCATGCCCGGAGCCGAGCCGGCGGTCCACCGCCGGCTCGTCCGTGTGGGCGCGGGTCACACGTGCGGGCGGTAGACGGTCAGGGCGTCCGGGAGGGAATCGAGCACCAGCTCCCGGGGGGCCTCGGCGTACTCGCCGTCGTAGGCGAACGCGGTGCCCTCCGGGATCTCCGTGATCCGCAGCGAGCGCAGCCGGGTGGCCGTGTGGACGGGGGAGCGGGTCAGCGGGCCCGCCAGGGCCGCGGCGAGCAACCGGGGCCCGGGACGGCCGCCTCCGTAGGCGAGCCGGAGGTCGAGCAGGCCCTCGTCCAGACGGTCACGCCTGCGCGGGGCCGGACCGGAGCCGTGGTAGGTGCCGTTGCCCGCGAACAGCAGCCACACGCTCCGGCTCCGACCGGCGAGCCGGAGCCGTACGGGGTGTTCCTCGCGCAGCACCCGCCAGGCCGCCAGCAGCCCGGCGGGCACGCTCCCGATGCGCGGCGCCCACGTCAGACGGTGCTTCAGCAGGGTCGGGTAGGAACCGATGCTGAAGGTGTTGACGAAGTACCCCGGCGCGCCCTGCGAGGCGCCCGGCCCCGGGGTGAAACGGCCCAGGCCCACCCGCACCGCCTCGCCGGCGGCCAGGGCGCGGCAGGTGTCCTCGGCACCGGCGAGGCCGAAGTCCTGGGCGAAGTGGTTGAACGTCCCGCCGGGGAACACCGCCAACGGAATCCCCGCCCGCAGCGCGGCGGCGGCCGCCGCGCCGATGGTTCCGTCGCCGCCGCACACCCCGAGCACGGTGGCCCGGGAGGCCGCCTCCGCCAGCGCCCCGGCCAGCTCCGTACCCTCGCAGTGGACCAGTTCGGCCTTGGGGAGCCGGGCGCGCACCACGTCGAGCCCCGCATCGGCGGCGGTCCCCGACCCGGCGTTGACCACCACCGTGAGCCCGCTCCCGTCCGGCAGCGCGGGAGCCTCCGCGGCGGCCCGCTCGTTGCCCGGAACGATGCGGGCCCCCTCCGCGTCGCGCGCGAGCCGTCGTACGACGAATCCCGCGGCGACCCCCAGGGCCGCGCCGGCGACCACGTCGGAGGGGTAGTGCACCCCGGTGTACACCCGGGAGAACGCGACGGACGCGGCGACGGGGGCGAGCACCGCTCCCCAGCCGGGGGACTCCAGCGCCAGCCCGGCGGTGAACGCGAACGCGGACGCCGAGTGCCCGGACGGGAACGAGGTGGTCCGGGGCTGCGTCGCGAGCTGCCGCACGGCCGGCACCCCCTCCAGCAGCGGCCGCGGCCGGCGCACCGTCCACTTGCCGATGCTGTTGATGGTCGCCGAGGCCAGCGCCAGCGAGGCGGCTCCGCGCAGCGCGGCCCTGCGGGCCCGGGGCGAGCCGACCGCGGCGATGACCGCGGCCGACGCGCCCCACAGCACCCCGTGGTTCGCGGCCCGCCCGAGCCTCGGCAGCACCCGGTCGGCTCCCGGCCAGTGCCGCCGGGCCACCAGGTCGAACAGCTGCCGGTCCCACTGTGCGGCGGCGCCTTGCCAGGTCAGTTCCTGATCGGTCATCTCTCGTCCCTACTCGCGGACAGGGGTGACGAGTCCCCGGGGCCTGTCGTCGGATCCCCGTCTACCCCGCGACGCCGATCCGACCACAAACCCGGGGACACTGGCTCCAGGGTGCGCTCCCATCGGTGCCACCGCCCGGTCGGCGGGCCGCCCGGGTCAGTACTCCGCGGTCAGGGCGAGCTGGCGTTCGCGGTCCTGCTTCAGCAGCTGCGGGATCGCGCCGCTCGGGGCCACGCCCAGTTCGGAGAAGAGGAGCTCCCGGTAGTGGCGGTAGCGCCGGTGGGCGTCGGCGACTTCGCCGACGCGCAGGCACGACTGGACCGCGATGCGCCGGGGGCCCTCCCGCAGCGGGTCGGCCTGGGCCGCGGCGTCGGCGAGTTCGAGCACGGTGGCGTGCTGCCGGCGCTGAAGGAACGTCTCTGCGAGCCGCTCGAGCGCCTGGACGCGCTGGAGCTTCCACTTCTCCTGGAACGGCACGAGCCAGTCGTGGTCCCATCCGTACAGCAGGGGGTGGCGCAGTGAGGCCCACAGCTGGGGCTGCCGGTCCTCGTCGACCTCGGCTCCGCCGGGTCCCGACATGGCCGCGACCAGTCGTGTGGCGGTCCTGTAGTCCACCTCCACCTGTTCGGCCAGGGAGAGGGTGGTGTGCGTGGTCTGCAGGAGCGCCCCGGAAGTGGCTTGATTGAGACGCCACACGGTCTGCCGTAATCGGGCCGCCGCACGGGCCGGCGGGGCGTCGGGCCACAGGCGCGCGGCCAGGTCGCCGCGCCGTACCGGGTGGTCGCCGAGCACCAGGGCCGCGACGAGCCGCTGCTGGATGTCGCTGAGGTCCGCGACCCCCTGATCCGTGCGGCAGACGAAGCCTGGCAGCAGCGATACGTGAACGATGCCGAAGCCTGTGGGGTTCATCGCACCTCTCGGGTCGTCCGACGGACCGCTGGCCCGCCGACCGGGCGTGTCGGTGATCTCCGTGCCGACTTCCACGGTCGCTTCACATGAGCTTCACAACAGCTGTGGTATGAGCGTGAGGCACGGCATGGAGATCGTCAACACCCTCGCGTGGCCGGTTCCGGAGGTCCGAATCCGGCCCCGGAACCCGCTGCCGGGAGCGGCGCCGCCCGCGCGCGTATGTCCTCGTTCATGCCTCTGACACAACCCACATTCGTGGGGTTGTTTCACCGAACTCCCACGCGCAGTCTCGGTGGCGTCCCCGTACCGAACGTCATAGCGAAGGGTGGGAATCATGAGCTTCAACTCCCTGGAGGCACTCCGCTCCGCCGGTGTCATCGGCGGCACGATGGCCCCCGCACTCGAGGAGTTCTACTCCAGCCTGACCCAGGAGGAGACCACCGTCCTCATCTCGACCAAGAACCGCCTCGCGGCGATCCTGCCCGACGTGGTGGCCCACTCCCAGGAGTGGTCCTCGCCCGAGTCCTCGAAGGAGGGCTGGGACGCCGCGATGCTGTGTGCCTGCGGCGTCTGGTCCGGCTCCGGTCACGCGCAGAACTAGTCCGACAGTTCACAGGCGTGGCCCGACGGCCACTCGCGTCGGGCCGCGCCTGTGCCGGTTCAGAGAGGAGGCGGGATGCGAGGGAAACTGGTCCGGAACCTGGCGCTTTTCGACGTGCCGACGGATCTGACCTACTTCGTGAACGAAGACGACCACCTCGTGGTCAACCCGGAGGCGGCCGCCCGGTGCGTCCTGAACGGGCGTGAATTCCGGGTGCTCCAAGCCCTGTCCGCCGCGCAGGCCCGCGGGGAGCAGGCGACGCTGGAGCCGAACGACGAGACGGAGCGCGCTCTCGCCAAACTCATCCTGAACTGGATCGTCTACTTCAACGGCAACAAGCCGCAGATCAAGCTCGGTGAACCGCCCCTGAGCTTCGCGTACTACGCCATCACCGACGGCTGCAACCTCCGCTGCCCGTACTGCTACGCCTCGTCCGAGAAGTGCCTTCCGGGTGAGCTCGACACCGCCGAATCGATGGACCTGGTCTCGCAGATCGCCGGGCTCGGCACCCAGGTCATCGTCTTCACGGGCGGCGAACCGATGCTCCGCAAGGACCTCTTCCAGGTCGTCGAGCACGCCAACAACAGCGGTATGAAGGCCAACATCATCACCAACGCCACGATGATCCGGGACGAGGCGACGGCGAAACGCTTCGCCGAGCTGTTCAACGTGGTCACGATCAGCCTCGACGGCGGCACGGCCGAGACCCACGACCGCACCCGCGGCAAGGGCTCCTTCGCCAGGACCCGCAAGGCGATCGAGCTGCTCAACGCCGAGGGCGTGGCCCCGGCCATCAACCACATCGTCACCTCGGACAAGGTCGACGAGCTGGAGGACTTCGCCTCCTTCCTCGACGGCATCGAGATCCACAGCGTCCGCCTGATGAACCACAACGACCTCGGCCGGGGCGCCGACGACGCCGACGGCTTCGGCTGGGCCGACCACCTGAGGGTGCAGCAGCTCGTCTGGACCTCGCCGGTCGCCGGCAAGTTCAGGCCGGACGGGCCGCGGCCCGTCAGCCCGTGCTCGGTCAAGGGCAACTGCGGGATGGGCGGCAACGAGATCTACGTCAACTCCCTCGGCGACGTCTACCCGTGCAAGCTCACCACCGGCAAGGGCGAGTACGCGGGCAACATCCGCAAGCAGCCGCTCTCCGAGATCTTCGACAGTCCGGTCCTCACCACGATGCGCCGGAGCACCGTGTTCGGCGGCGAGTTCCACGCGGACTGCGAGAAGTGCTACATCAAGGCCAACTGCGGCGGCGGCTGCCGGGCCGCGCACATGTCGGAATCCGGCGACCTGCGGCGCAACAGCCGCAACCTGTGCCGGATCCTGCGGCACGGCGTCACCACGCAACTGTGGCAGGAGACCGGGGTGACCCGCGAACAACTGGCCCGCAACGACATCGAGATGACGGTCCCCCGCCTGGTCTCCACCGGCGAGGTGCACGCGGTCCACGAACAGTGGAAGACCTACGTCCCCACGCCCCGCCCCGCCATCACGGTCGGCGAACTCATTCCCATCATGCCGGTGAACAGGAGGCTGGGCGATGTCCCTGCACATCAGTGACGCGGTCATCTGGCAGGAGACCGCGGACGGGGTCTCGCTCTACCACACGGAGTCCGGCGAGTTCCGCACGCTGAACGCGACCGCCGCACAGATCTGGGTGCTCGTGGAGGACGACTGCGACCGCGAAGAGGTCGGCGAGAAGCTGTCCCTCGTCTTCGCCGGGAACAACGCCGTCATGACGGCCCGGATCCGCGCGGAGGTCGACGCCTTCATCACCTCCATGGTCGAGGCCGAACTGATCCTGGAGACGGACCGGCCCGTCGCGCGGACATGACCAAGGCGGTCGTCCTCGGCGGAGGCTTCGCGGGCGTGCTGACGGCCGAGGTGCTCTCGCGTCACGTCGACGAGGTCACCGTGATCGAAGGCGGCCGGTACCCGCGGGGCCCGGGGGTACGGACGGGCGTGCCGCAGGCGCACCACAGCCACGTGCTCGTCACGGCCGGCGCCGAGGCCCTGGGAACCCTGCTCCCGGGAACCCTGGAGGAGCTCCGGGACCGGGGCGCGCACCGGCGCGGGCTGCCGGACGGCGCGCTGATCCTGAGCGCGGACGGCTGGTTCCGGCGGCACGAGACCGGTGCCCACCTGGTCTCGTGCAGCCGGTGGCTCATGGACCACGTCATCCGGCAGCGGGTGCTGGCCGGCGGCGCGGTCGAAGTACGCGAGGGCGCCCGGGTCCTCGGGCTCGTCGGAGACGCCTCGCACGTGACGGGTGTCGTGGTCGCGGGCGAGGGCGGCGCCGCCGAGCGCGTCGACGCCGACATCGTCGTGGACGCCACGGGCCGGCGCTCGCGGGCGGACCGGTGGCTGGCCGCGATCGGCGGGCCCGGCGTCGAGGAAGAGGTGGTCGACCCGGGGCTCGCCTACTCCACCCGGATCTACCGGGCGCCGGCCGGGCTCGCCGCCGGGATCCCGGCGGTCATGCTGCACCCGAGTGCGGAGGGCGGCGGGCCGGCCCACGGCGCGACGCTGTTCCCCATCGAGGACGGCCGCTGGATCGTCACGCTGACCGGCACCCGCGAGGCGACGCCGCCGACCGACGAGCGGGGGTTCGCCGACTGCGTCCGCGCGCTGCGCTCCCCGGTCGTGGCGGAACTGCTGGCGGCGGCCGAACCCCTCGGCGGGGTGCGGCCGTTCCGCGCCACCGCGAACCGCAGACGCTTCTACGAACGACGGCCGCGGACCGAGGGCTTCCTGGTCGTCGGCGACGCGCTGACGGCCGTGAACCCCGTCCACTCGCACGGGATGTCCATCGCGCTGCTCAGCGCCCTGAGGCTGGACCGGGCATGGGCCGAGCACGGTGCGAAGCCCTCCGGGCTGCCCGCGCTCCAGGCCGCCGTCGCGGAAGTGGCGGACACCTCGTGGCGGATGGCGACCGAGCAGGACCGCATGCGGGCCGCCGCTGCCGCCGGCCCTGCCGCTGCTTCCGCCCCTGCCGCTGCTCCCGCCCCTGCCGACCCCACCGCACCTGCCGCGTCCGCCGCCGGGCGGCAGATGCGGGCCAGGATGGCCCGGGCCCTGCTGACCAGTCCGGCGCTGATGAGCCGCCTCTTCCGCGCCCAGACGCTGGTCCCCGCACAGGGCGCCGAGGAGCCGACCTCCCACCCGCAGCGGCCCACCCACCCGAACCCGCCGCTCGACACCGACGAGGCGGTCGCGCAGTTCCCCGTGCTTTCCGAGTGGTGGTTCTCGGAGCGCCCAAGCCGGCAAGCCACCTGGGAAGAGACCCGTGACGACTGAAGCCGTACCCCTGATCCCGCACTCCGTCCTGTTCGGCAACCCCTCCCGCCTCGTGCCCGAGATCTCCCCGGACGGGACCCGCCTCCTCTACCTGGCGCCGGACGAAGGCGTGCTGAACGTATGGGTGGCGCCGGTGGACCGGCCGGAGGAGGCGGTGGTCGTCACGCGCGACCGGGGCCGCGGCATCCGCACGTACGGTCTCTGCCACGACGACCGCACCCTGTTCTACCTGCGCGACGAGAACGGCGACGAGAGTTGGCGGGTGCACCTCGTCGACCTCGTGACCGGCGAGGAGCGCTGTGCGACCCCGTTCGACGGGGTGCAGGCACGCGTACTGGCGCACAACCGGTGGCACCCGACGACCATGCTGATCGGGCTGAACAAGGACCGGCCCGGCCTGCACGACGTCTACGGCCTGGACCTGGTGACGGGCGGGCTCACCAAGATCGCGGAGAACCCCGGCTACCTGAGCTGGATCATCGACACCGACCTCAAGGTCCGCGGCGGCACGAGGATGAGGCCCGACGGCGGCACGGCAGTCTTCCTGGACCCACCGGACGGGCCGGACGGTACCGCACCGCCCTGGCTCGACGTGCCCTACGAGGACGCCATGGGCACCCGCGTCATCGGATTCGCGCGCGACGGCGCCACCTGCCTTCTGCTGTCCTCCATCGGGGCCAACACCTGCCGTCTGTTCGAGGTCGACGTCGCGACCGGGGAGCGGACCCTGCTCGCGCAGGACCCGGTGTACGACGTCAAGCAGGTCGAGACGGACCCGCTGACCCGCAGGCCCCAGGCGGTGCTGTTCGCCAAGGACCGTGACGAACGGGTCTTCCTCGACGAGGAGTTCGGCAAGGACATCGGCCGGATCCGCGGCGAGCTCGCGCTGCTGGACATCGACGGCGAGATCTACGTCGACCGCACCGACCGCTCCGGACGGCTGTGGACCGTCTCGGTCGTGACCGGCGCCGGCCCCGTCCTCTACTACGTGTACGACCGGGAGGCCGGACACCTGCGCCGGCTCTTCAGCCACCAGCCGGAACTGGAGGGGTACCGGCTGTCCAGGATGGAGCCCTTCGAGTTCACCGCGCGCGACGGGGTCACCGTGCACGGCTACGTGACCTGGCCGCCCGGCGCCGAGCGCCGCGGCCTGCCCGCGGTGCTGAACGTGCACGGCGGACCCTGGGCCCGGCACACCTTCGCCTTCGACGAGGAGGCCCAGCTGCTGGCCAACCGCGGATACGCCTGCGTCCAGGTCAACTTCCGCGGCTCGACCGGCTACGGCAAGCACTTCCGCAACCTGGGCGCCAAACAGTGGGGCGCCGCGATGCAGACCGATCTGCTCGACGCGCTCGACCACCTCGTGGCGGAGGGCGGGATCGACCCCGCCCGGGTCGCGATCATGGGCTGCTCGTACGGCGGCTACGCCGCGCTCGCCGGCGCGGCCTTCACCCCCGACGTGTTCACCTGCGCCATAACCCAGTGCGGTCCGTCGAACCTGCTGACCATGCTGGCGGCCGGCGCGCCCACGCGCACTCCGCTGCAGGCCTTCATGCACGCCCACGTCGGTGATCCGGAGACCGAGCGCGACATGCTGTGGGAGCGCTCGCCCCTGTCACGGGTCGACGACATCCGCATCCCCGTCCTGGTGGTCCAGGGCGCGAACGACATACGGGTACCGCGGGCCGAGGCCGAGCAGATCGTCGCGGCGCTCGCCGAGAAGGGGCTCGCGCACGAGTACCTGCTGTTCCCCGACGAAGGGCACGGCCTGGCCAGGCCCGCCAACCGCCAGGCCTACTACACCGCGGTCGAACGGTTCCTCGCCGCCCACCTGGGATGACGCACCCGTGCCGGCCCGGCCGTCACCTCCGGGCCAAGGCCGCCCGCAGGAGGTCGGGCAGGCGCAGGCGCGTCTCCGCCTCCTCGTGGGAAGCCCGGACGAAGCCGCAGCCCATCAGCGTGCCCAGATCCTCCACCACCCGGTTGAGCGGTCTGCGCAACGCCTCGGCGGCCTCGGAGACCGTGGGCGCCGCGTCGAAGGCGACGAGTTCCCGCAGGACCGTGCGCAGCGCGGGGTCCAGCCGGTCGACACCGGCCAGGACCAGGCCCCCGATCGTCTCCGGGCCGGTCGTCCTCAAAGCGGCGCCGGACCGCGTCGCCGCCGGCAGGTCGAGCAGGTGCGCGTCGGGCAGGTCCGCGAGCTGCCGCAGGCTCAGCACCCGGGAGCCGGCGGCCGCCGCCTCCAGCGCGGCCGGCAGCCCGTCGAGCCTCCGGCACAGCCGTACCACCGCCTCCGCCTCGGCGCGGCCCAGCGCGAACCCCGGCCGCACCTCCGAGAGCCGGTCCACCAGCAGCCGTACGGAGGGCACCCCGGCGAGGACGTCCAACGACCGGGACGCCTCCCAGTCCGGCCCCGGCACGGCCAGCGGCGGCACCACCGTCCCCTGGACGCCCGTGACCTGCCACGGCGTCCGGGAGGTGCTGACCACGCGCAGCCCCGGACAGTAGGCCAGCAGATCCCGCACGCCGACGACCGGGCCGCCCGCGTCGGCGACCCCGTCCAGCACGAGCAGCACCTCGCTGCGGCCGATGAGCCGGCACACCGCGGAAACGTCCCCCGCCCGCGATTCGACGAGCAGGCGGAGCGCCTTCAGCAGCGAACCGGGCGCCGTGCCGTGGCCGTCGACCTCCATCGGGCCGGAACCGATCCACAGCACGGGCCAGCCGCGTCGCGCGCTCAGCCGGACCGCGACCTCCGTCGCCACCCTCGACTTGCCCACCCCCGGAAGCCCGGACATGGAGATCATGCGGCGGTGGTCCGAGGCCAGCGCCCCCACCATCGCCCGTACCTCGACGTCCCGGCCGAGCAGGGCGTTCACGGACCGGGGCACCGACGGCCACGGATCCGTCCCGGCCGGACCGGGCCGCCCGCTGCCCAGGCCCGCGTTGACGAACAACTCCCTGGACAGCCCCTCCAGCCGCAGGGCGTCCGCGAGCAGGCGGACGGTCTGCATCCGCGCGTTCACCCTCCCCGACTCCAGGGCCCGGATCGTGCGCGGACTGATCGTCGACAGGTCGGCGAGCGTCCGCTGGGTCAGCCCGGCCTGCACGCGCTTGTGGCGCAGCAGTTCGGGAAACGACGGCGCTTCGACCTCGGCTGTGGGGACCATGCGCGGGAGCGTAGGCGGGCCCCGTTCCGCAAGCGTCTCCGCCGCGTCGCCGGGACGTCTGCGATCCGTCTCCGGCGGCCGTCAGACCGGCTTCGGGGCGGGGTGGGACCGCCGGTCCAACAGGTCCAGCGAGATGCCCAGCAGCGACAGGGCCAGCGGATCGGAGGAGTCCAGCACCGCGTGCTCCGACAGCCGGGCCATCAGATCGCCCATGCGGGGCACCGCGCTCGCGGCCTGCTCGCTGCGCCGCAGCAGGGCGAGGCTGAGCGCGGCCTGCGTCGCGAGCAGACCCAGCAGTTCGATGTCGTCGAGTTCCCGGCCGGCGGAGCCCGTGTCGTGGACGTGCCGGTCCAACACCTCGATCACGCCGATGCATTCCCCGTCCGCGATGAGCGGAGCGGCCATGATGCTCGCGGGCACGTACCCGGTGGAGGCCGCCGCGTCGCCGGCGAACTGCTCGGTCCCGGCCACGTTGTCGGTGATCAGCGGCTGCCCGCTGGCCGCGACCCAGCCGGCGATGCCGGTTCCGGGCTCGAAGCGCCTGCCGACCAGGCCCTCCTCGCCCTCGCCGGCCACCGCCGCGAAGATCAGCTCGCCGGTGTCGGGACTCACCATGAAGACCGAGGACGCGGCGGCCCCGTAGATGTACCGGGCCACCGCCACCACGGACTGCAGCAGTTGGCGCTCGGTGGCCATGAGCTCGTGCGACCAGGGTTTCATTCTCGGCCTCCTTGGACCGGTATGTTCGCGGCGCAGTGATAGAGGACGCTCTTGAGCTGGAACGGAGTGAGCCACGGATGCTTGCTCAGGATGAGCGCGGCGATCCCGGCCATGTGCGGTGCGGCGAAGCTGTTGCCGGTGCCCCGCACGGTTCCGCCGCCGCGGCCCGCGACCGGGACGCGCACCCCCCGGGCCCGGAACTCGACCGGCGGAGCGGGGTTGTAGTAGAAGCGCATGCCGTCCGGCTCGGCATGGCTGGCGACCGAGATCACCGAGGAGAAGTTCCACGGGAAGCTCTCGATGGGCAGGTTGTGCGCCGCCGCCACCACGGTCGTACGGCGGAAGTAGGCACGGTCGCACAGTTCGGTCAGCCGGTCGCGGAACTCGACCCGGGTCGTCGACAGGCTCATGCTGATCACGTCGAACCCCTCCTCGATCGCGAACGCGAGCCCGGAGATCAGCGCCGCGGCGCTGCCGGACCTCCCGTCGCCGAGGACCTTCAGCGAGCTGAGCGAGACCCGGGGGGCGATGCCGCGGATGATCCCCGCGCACGCCGTCCCGTGGCCGGCCGCGTCGACGGGCTCGCACTCCTCGACGCGCGGCGACCGGCCCTCGACCGTCACCACCTGCCACGCCCGGTCGACGGAGCCGACCAGCGGGTGCGTCGGGTCGACACCGCTGTCGAGCACGCAGACCCGTACGCCCGCGCCGTCCGCGCCCTCCCAGGCCCAGCGCGCGTCGACCCCCTCGAACAGGGCCGTCGGCACGGGCTCCCCGGGATCGCCGTCGGGCGACATGCTCCACGCGGGCATCCCCAGCAGGTGCGGCATCCGTTCGCGCCGCCAGGGGACGTCGTTCACATCCATTCGCGCACCGCCTCCAGAGGCTTCGTCGCACCGACGGCGAGGTAGCTGTCGGCGGCCAGCCCGGCCAGGACCCCGGCCTCGGACGTCTCGCCCAGACACCGGTGGGCCCGAGCCAGGTCGAAGCAGACCTCGCCCCGCAGACAGGGGTCGTCGATGTCCTTCAGCAAGGTCGACACCTCGCCCCGCGCCGGGTCGGCGCGGCCTTCCCCGGCGGCGGCCAGCACCGCGGCCGACAGGCACAGGATCCGCCCCCGGACGTCCATCTCCTCGCGCCGCTCCAGGAGCCGGGAGATCCGCTCCGCGGACTCCTCGACCCGGCCGCACCGGGCGAGCTCACGGGCCGCCTGCACCCGCATGGTCAGCGCGACCGGTACGTAGCCGGCCTGTTCGAGGGCGTCGGCCGCGCGGCGGAACCGTTCCTCGGCCTCCTCGTGCCCGCCCTCGAGCGAAGCGGCCAGCCCGGCGACCTGGTCGACCAGGACCCGACCCATGGTCAAGCGGAGCTGTTCGACGACGGATCCGGCGTCGGCCAGGGCCGAGCGGGCACCCGACCGGTCCCCGGTCAGGGCCAGGCAGCGGGCGCGGGCGGCCAGCGCGGGCAACGCCAGGAACCGGTCGGCGGCGAACCGTTCGATGAGCTCCGCGCAGCCCGACAGCTTATCCGTCATCGGCGTCGGCGACCACTGCCGGATCTCGCACAGCGCGACGAGCAGCCGGTCCTCCTCGTACGCGTCACCGATCAGCCGGGCGTGCCCGAGCGCCGCGCACGCCGCTTCCTCGGCCGCGCCGAACCGGCCCTGGTCCAGGTGGAGCAGCATCCGCACCTGCTCGAACCGGCACCAGGCGAACCGGTCGGGCTCACCGTCGGCCAGCGCGGCCCGCAGCCTGCCGAGGTCGTCCGCGGTGACCCGGCCCAGCCGCGCCGCCAGCAGGTACCGCTGGACCATGCAGGGCAACTGGCCCTCGCCGTCCGGGCCCTGCCGGGCGCCGTCCGCGGCCACGTCCAGCGCCCGCCGGGTGTCGCCGGAGAGCATCAGGGCGTCGCTGAGCCGGATCGCCGCGACCGACCGGCACCCGTCGGGCCCGTTCGGCGCCAGCATCAGCGCCCGCTCCAGCAGCCCGATCGCGGTCGGCACGTCACGTTGCCTGAGCGCCACCGTGCCCTCGCCCAGCAGCGCCTCGGCCGCCTGCCGGGCGAGCTCCGGCAGCTCCGTGTCGTCCGGGCGCAGCCCCCCGAGCAGTCGGGTCGCCGCCTCCAGGTGGAAGCCCGGGTTGAAACCCCGCTCGGCCAGGCGCCGGTGCCAGGTGATGCGCTGCTCCTTCTCCAGCCGGCCGTAGGCGACCTCGTGCACGGGCTGCTGCACGAAGCGGTATCCGCCCTCCTCCGCCGTCGCGTGGAACAGCCGGTGGCCCGCCAGGGCGTTCACGTTCGCCGCCGGCACCTCCTCGCCCAGCAGCGCGAGCTGCTCCAGCGTGAACGCCGGGCCGATCACGGAGGCCGCGCCCAGCAGCCGCCGGGCGGGCGCGGGCAGCCGGTCGATCATCGCGCCCACCATGGCCGTGATCGTCGGGGGTACCTCGTCGAGGGTCCTGCCGTCGCGCAGCCAGTCCATCATCAGGCGGATGTACAGCGGGTTGCCCGCACTGTAGAGCGCGACCCGGTCGACCAGGTCCAGGTCGTGGAGCTCCACCTCGTCGCCGTGGCTCCGACCGGCCAACGACATGGCGAGGCGCGCGCTGTCGATCGGGACCAGCGCGCCCACGTCGATCACCGCGTCCTGCGGGAACCAGGGGCCGTCCGGTCCCGCGAGCTCCGGCCTGGACACGCAGACCATCAGCAGCGGGACGTCCTGGAGGCCCTCCCTCAGCTCACCGATGAGCCGGAGCAGCGACTGCCCCGCCCAGGCGAGGTTGTCCCACACCACGACCAGCGGCCGGGAGGCGGAGGCGGTGAGCAGTTCGCGCGCGGCCCAGGACACCTCCTCCACCCCAGGGCCGGGGACCGACTCGTCGAGGCGGGAGAGCGAGGCGTCGCGCAGGCTCGTCAGCACCCCGGCGATGCGTGCGTCGGCCCGCAGCAGATCCGCGCCGGCCGGCGCCTGCCGGGTCAGCGCGTCCAGCACCTCGACGAGCGCCGCGTAGTTCCCGTTCGTCCCGTACGAGGGGCAGCTGCCGAAGACGGCGATGGGCCCGGCCCCCGCCGCCACGAGGTCGTCGACGGCCTCCTTGACCAGGCGGGTCTTGCCGATGCCCGGCGGCCCGAGGACGGTGACCAGTTCCGGCCGCCGTTCCCGGGCGACCCGGTGGTAGGCCTGGCGCAGCCGGTGGCGTTCGGCCCTGCGGTCCACCATGGGCGAGCCGTCACCGCCCCGGTCGTCGTCGGCCTCACCGGTCACCACCAGCACGGGCACCGGCTCGGACTTGCCCTTCAGCATCACCGGCAGCACCGGAGCCATGATGAAGTGCGGGCGCGCCAGATGCGCCACGGTCTCGTTGACGACGATCTCCCCGGCGACCGCCACCGACTGCAGGCGCGCGGCGAGGTTGACCACGTCGCCGACGACCCGGATTCCGGCCCGTGGCGAGCGCGTCACCAGGGCCTCGCCGGCCGCGATCCCGCAGTGGATCTCGACCGGCGCCGCGTCGGCGGCCGGGGTGCGCAGTTCGCGGACGGCGGTGCGGATGTGCGTGGCGGCCCGCAGTGCGCGCAGGGCGTCGTCCTCCTGGGAGGTGTCCGCGCCGAAGACCGCCATGACGGCGTCGCCGATGAACTTCTCGACCACCCCGCCGTGTTCCTCGACCGCGACCGAGCAGATTTCGTAGTACTCCTCCAACAGCCGTTGCAGGGGCTCCGGATCGACCCGCTCGGCGAGCCGGGTCCATCCGACGAGGTCGAGGAAGAGGACGACCACCAGTCTGCGGCTCACGCGCGGTCCTTCCTCCGGGGGTTTCGGTCGTGGTACGGACAAGTGGCGCGCGGTCAGAGCAGCTTGAGGTTGTGGGCCCACACCTCGGCGTCCGGCCCGGCTTCCGCCTCGTTCAGCCGGTGCTGCACGGACACGACGACGGCGGTCTCCTCCTCGGTCAGGCGTGCCAGCACGTCGCGCTGGGCGATGCTCAGCTGGTCGACGGGAAGTCCCGCTTCGCGCAGGGCGGTCAAGGGGTCGAACACGTCACTCACCTCTTTCACGGGGCCGCACGGCGGCGGCCAGATACCGACCGGCAGGATCCGGTGGACGTAGCAGTAGGCCACCAGTTCCGCCCTGTTCCTGCAGTTGAACCGGTCGAGGAGAACGCTGATCTCCTCGCCCACCGTGTGTCTGCTCAGGCCCAGAGCACGGGCCACGCGGTCGGTCGTATGACCCTGAGCGACCATGGCCACGAGCACCAGGCCCCGAGTGGAGATCTCGGGGCCCCGTAACGACGTCATCAACGCGAGCTCCTCACGACGCACTCCGTACGAACAACTCACGGACCATGACGGCGGCCATGAACGAGACGCCGTGCCAGCGCGCCTTGCGTTCGAACCAGAGCCAGTCGCCGTCCGGGTTTGCCTCCAGGAACACCGGTTCCCCGGTGTCCGGAACGAGCAGGTCGAACGCCCCGTAGCGCAGGTCCCACGCGGCGCAGAGGGTGCGCACCGCGTCGGCCGCGCGCGGCGGACACTCGACCCGTGTCACCGTGACACTGTCGGGATCCGTCACCGGGCTCGACGGATCGGGCTTGCGGACCTCGAAGGCGCAGATCCCGCCGTCGAGGTGGTAGACGCGCAGCTCACGGGTGTGAGCCACGTACTCCTGGACGACGACGGGACGTCCGTCGCCCGCCGCGCGTGCCACCGCCTCGCGGCCGACCACCGCGGGCTGGCACTGCGGCCAGTTGGCCCGGTCCGGCTCGAACAGCCGGAAGTCCGGTGTCTTGACCAGCAGGGTCGGGGCCGTCACCGCGCGCGCCGCCGCCGCGACGTCGTTGGTGATCACCGTCCGGGGCGTCCGCACGCCCAGACCGCGGGCCTGGGCCAGCTGGCCGGGACCGACCACCGTGCCGCCGGGCAGGGCTGCGGACGCCGTCGACGCCACCTGACGGAGGAACCCCGACCACGACTCCGCCTGCAACGGGGTCACCGAGCCCGCCGGCCGCGCCTGCGCCAGCAGTGCGCAGGCCGAGGCGTGGCGCACCCACACCACCGCCGGTCTGACCCGGCGCCCCGCGATGTCCAGCAGGCCGGTGTCCACGTCCAGCGCCATGGGCGTCGAGAAGAGTTCGTCCGGCCGGATCAGCACCGTCGGAGTCCCCAACGGTCCCGTCAAGGCATTGCGGACGATCTCCAATTCGGGGCCGCCCGCACAATTCACGAGAACCACGACGGGTTTTCCGTCGTGGTCTTCGGTATTTCCCGAACGGCTCATGCAGCGAATGCTAGCAACGGGACTTCGAACGGGGCGGAAGTACAGAGGCAGTTCGAAGGCAGCTTGGGCAGCTGCCGCTTCCCCAGTGGCCAACAGGCGTAACGTCCACCCGCAGCGACTCGATCGGCATTCCTGATTCCTGATGAATCATCAAGCGCATTGTGGAAGGAGGGATCGTGGCGAATCACGTGGTGAACGCCGAAGAACTGACCAAGCGCTACCGCGGAAAAGAGACGCCGGCGGTCGACGGTATTTCATTCGACATCGCCAGAGGCGAGACCATCGGACTGCTGGGACCCAATGGTGCCGGCAAGACGACCCTGATGAAGATGATCTGCGGCGTCACCCCTCCCACCACCGGGAAGATCCGGGTGTTCGGCGCGGACCCCGCCCGTGACCCGGTCGCCGCCAAGACCGGCATCGGCGCGATGCACCAGTCCGCCCCGTACGACGAGATGCTGTCGGCACTCGACAACCTGCTGATCGCCACCCGCTTCAAGGGCCTGTCCTGGCGGACCACCCGGCCCTGGGCGCTGGAGGTGGCCGAGTACCTCGGTCTGAAGGACGCCCTGTCACAGCTCGTCTTCCAGTTGTCCGGCGGTCAGCGTCAGCGCCTGCAACTCGTCCGGGCGCTCCTGACCATCCCCGAACTCCTGATCCTCGACGAGCCGTCGGCCGGCCTCGACGTCGCCGGCCGACACCAGATCGAGCGGTTCGTGCGCTGGCTCCGCGAGGAGAACGGCATGACCGTCATCTGGACCAGCCACATCATCGAGGAGCTGGAGCGCAACGCCCAGCGCGTCCTCGTCATCAACAAGGGCAAGGTGGTCCGCTTCGCCCAACCGAGCGAGCTGCTGCGGGAGTTCGGCGGTGCCCACCTGCGGGTGAAGGTGGACGACGCGGTCGCGGCCAAGGTCGTCAAGGAGTGGGCGGACACCGCCGGACTCGTCGCGAGCATCCAGGACACCGAGGTGCGCATCGAGAACGCACAGGTCCGCGACGTGCTGCCGCAGCTGTCACGGCACTGCCACGACGCCAAAGTCGCGATCTCGGACATCTCCACCGTCACCGACTCGTTGGAGCAGGTCTTCCTGCGCATGACCGGGAACGGGGGCTGACACCGTGGCCGAGCTGGACTTCAAGACGAAGGCGCCGGTCGGAACGGGCAAACCGGCCGACTTCACCGCCGTGTTCTACCGCGAGTACGCGCTCCTCGCCCGCAACAGGGTCAACCTCATCCTCGGCCTGACCCCCATGCTCGTGTACCTGCTGCTGGTCAACACCTCCCTCGGCAACGTCGTCGGCACCATCGTCTACCGGGGCGAGACCCTGCCGTTCTCGGTCTTCCTCCTCCCGATGGTGCTCGCGATGTCCGTGGTCAGCGCCTCCGGGACGACCGGCATGGCGATGTTCCAGGAGGAGATGAGCGGCGTGTCGACGCAGCTGTGGAGCTGGCCGCTGCGCAGGTCCCGCTTCCTGGCCGGCAAGCTCCTCGCCGGTGTGACGCTCGTCCTGGCGCAGAGCCTGCTGGCCATGGCCGTCGCCGCGCTCATCTTCGACTACCCGTTCCGGGCGTCCCACTGGATCTGGCTGCTGCTCGCGCTGGTCCTGGCATCGGTGGCCTTCAACGGGCTCTACCTCGCGGCGGCCGTCCTCATCAAGGACTACCGCACCTTCATGGTGCTCACCAGCATCTCGGTGCCCGTCCTCGTCTTCGCCGCGCCCTCGCTGTCCACCTCGCAGCAGCTCCCCACCGTGCTCCGGTGGATCTCGACGGTGAACCCGGTGTCGTACGCGGTCACCGGGATGCGCGACGCCGCGATCTTCGGCCTGGAGAAGGCCTGGCCCTCCCTGCTGGTCCTGGCCGTCGTCGCCCTCGTCGCCAACTTCGTCGCCGGCCGCGCGCTGCTGCGGCGCACCCGGAACCTCTGACCCCCAGGGAGTCCCTCACCGTGCAGACCGAAGACCAGCCCCTGTCCTGGCTCGCCTCGCCCCAGGACCGCTCCGTGCTCCGCCTGCCGGGGACGAACAGGGCCAGGCCCCCGGAGGCCACCTGGGAGATGGTGAGCCGGGCGGCGGCGAAGGTGGGCGTCACCCGGGTCGCCGACATCACCCGGCTCGACACCATCGGCATCCCGACCTTCCAGGCCGTGCGCCCCCTGTCCAGGACCCTCGCCGTCTCCCAGGGCAAGGGGATGACCCCCGAGCTGGCGAAACTGTCCGCGGTCATGGAGTCGGTCGAGACCTGGCACGTGGAACAGCCCGTCACCCCCGTCATGACGGCCACCCCCCGGGACCTCGGTCCGGAACTGGGGTACGACGTCGGCGCCCTGGCCCCCGGCGTACCGAGCCTCCTGCACGACGGGCTCCCGCTGGACTGGGTGGAGGCCAGGTCACTGGTCGACGGTGCGCGGACGTTCGTCCCCGCGAACCTCGCCCGGCTGTCGCTGGAGGAGAAGACCGACTGGAACCCGCCGGTGTTCTTCGAGTCGACGAACGGGCTGGCCGGCGGCAACACCCTGGTGGAGGCCACCCTCCACGCCCTCTGCGAGATCATCGAGCGGGACGCGATGACCGCGGCCGTCAAACGGGGCGGCGAGATGGGCGTGCGCGTCGACCCGCGGACCGCCGGGTCGGCGGTGGCCGACGACATGTGCACGCTGATCGAGAAGGCCGACGTCACCCTCGAAGTGCGGTTCGTGCCCTCGCCCACCGGCCTGCCGTGCTTCCTGGCCTGGGTCGCCTGCCACGACTACCCGGCTCCGATGTTCGGGTTCGGATGCCACCTCAGCACGGAGATCGCACTCACCCGGGCCGTCTCCGAGGCGGCTCAGGCCAGACTCGCGTACATCGCGGGGGCGCGGGACGACCTCCGCGACGACTTCGGCCAGGCGGACGTCGGCCGCCTGAAGGAGGCGCGGTCCGCCCCGGCGGCCGACATCGCCGGCCTGGTGCCGCGGCCCGCCCGGCACGACAGCCTCGTCGGAGACCTCGCGCACGTGGTCCGGCGGGCGGCCGACGCCTTTTCCCACCCGCCCGTCGTGGTCGACCTGACACGGGACGAGATCGGAGTCCCCGTCGTCAAGGTCGTCGCACCGGGGAGCCGCGTATGTCCGGAGGTGTTGTAGTGAGCACGCCCAAGGTGGTCGTCTACGCGGGGCCCACGCTTTCCGCGGCCGACGTCCGGGCCGTCCTCCCGGACGCCGAGGTCCGGCCGCCCGCCGGCCGCGGCGATCTCCTGGCGGACCGGTGGCAGCCGGGGGACGTCGCCGTCGTCATCGACGGCTACTTCCGGGAACGGCGGTCCGTCGGCCACAAGGAGATCCTCCAGCTGCTCACCGAAGGCGTGGACGTCGTCGGCGCGGCGAGCATGGGGGCGCTGCGCGCCGCGGAACTGGCCCCGTGCGGCATGCGGGGCCTCGGCACCGTCTACGGGATGTACGCCTCGGGCGAGATCGACGGCGACGACGAGGTCGGCGTCCTGCACGGCCCCGCCGAAATGGGGTACCCCGCACAGACCGTGGCCCTGGTGAACCTGCGCCACGGCTGCAAGGAGGGCGCCGAACAGGATCTGGTCCCGGCGGAGGCCGGGCGGCGGATCGTGGCGGCGGCAGCGGCCATGCCCTTCACCCACCGGGGCTGGAAGGACATCGAGCGGGCCCTGGACGAGCCCGACCACGAGGCCCTGCGGACGCTGGAGGAGATGATCGGGTCCGGTGTCTGGGACCTCAAACGGCTCGACGCGACGGCGGCCCTCCGGGCGGTCGCGGACCGTCCCGCGGCGGCACCCGCCGCCTCCGCCCCCGAGGTCCCCTTCACCGGGATCAGCCGCACCCAGGCCCTGGTCCGGGGAACCCGTCGGGAGCACGCCCCGGGCCGGTGGATGTCGGACCTCGACGTCCTGAACGCGGCCCGGCTGTTCGACGCGGACTACCCCGCGTTGCACGAGGACGTCCTGACCGGCCTGCTGCGGGAGTTCGCCGCCGACCGGGGCATGACCCTGGAGCAGTACGGGACGGCCAAGCTGGGGCTCGACGACCGCTCCCCGCTGCCGCCGTCCCTCGCCCCCTGGCTCACGGAGGCGGAGGCTGCCGACGGGGCCGTCGCCTCGGACCGCGCCCGGCTCCTCATGGTGCGGGTGTGGCCGGTGTGGCAGTCGGCCGACTGGAGACCGGCGGTCCTGGAGCGGCTGCGCGCAGCCGAACACTGGGACGAGTGGTGCGCCCTCGTCGTCCGCGCCGACGAGGCCGCGCAGGAGGCCGGCCCCCGGCTCGCCGTCCCACCGCCCGTGATGTGCGCGAACCTCTTCATGCGCCACTGGCAGGGCAGCGGCACCTCACCGGTGGCCGAAATGGCCAGACGCGGCTTCACGGGCCCCGAGGAACTCGGCGGCGCGGTCAAGAGGTTCTTCGCCTACGACATCCGCCGCGCCCGCGAACGCCGCGACACCCCCGCCGGGTGAGTCCGGCCACCGGGGCGGAAGAGGGAGACCGCCGCCCTCTTCGCCCCGGCCCGTGAACGGCTCGGCGGGTGGCCGAGGGCGCCCGAGACAGTCCGAAAAAGCCTTGGACTGCGCGGGCGCCCTTGCGGGACACTCCGACTCCTGTCCTGTTGGTACCTCAACACAGGGTTTGGGATGGGATCAGCCGAATCTCACGGAACATCACCGCGCAGGGGCCCCGTGCTCCTCGCGCTCCGCTACTACGGACGGGAGTTGGCCCGGCTGCGCCGGGTGACGGCACCCGCGATGCTGTGCCCGGCGCTGGGCAACATCGGCATCAACTACATGGCGCCGCTGATCGTCGCGAAGCTGGTCGGTCACCTGACCGGGGGCGGCGGCACCGGCATCGACGCGATGCTGCCCTACCTCCTCGCCTTCACCGGCGTCCTGCTGCTCGGGGAGGCGCTGTGGCGCGTCGGGCTGCACTGCCTGAACCGGCTCGACGCCCGCGGCATCGAGAACCTCTACGTGATCGGCATGGACGAACTGTTCGCCAAGGACACCGCGTTCTTCCACGACAACTTCGCCGGATCGCTGACCAAGCGGGTCCTGAGCTTCGCCTCCCGCTTCGAGGAGTTCGTCGACACGCTGACCTTCTCGGTGATGGGCAGCCTCGTGCCGCTGCTGTTCGCGTCGGTGGTCCTGTGGCAGTACGAACCACGCCTCGTGGTCGGCCTGTTGCTGATGATCCTGGTCACGGGCCTGTGCGTCGCTCCGCTCATCCGCCGCCGTCAGGCCCTCGTCGCCCAGCGCGAGGAGGCGATCGCCCGGGTGTCGGGCCACGTCGCCGACAGCCTGATGAACATGGACACCGTCCGGGCCTTCGCCGCGGAGGACCGCGAGGCCGCCGAACACCGCTCCCGGGTCGCCGAGTCCCGTCGGCTCACCCTGCGTTCGTGGGACTACGGCAACCTGCGCATCGACACCGTGGTCGCGCCGATGTCCGTGCTCACCAACGCGCTCGGCCTGCTGCTCGCCGTCTCCCTCGGCGCGGGGGAGCACGGCGTGGAGGCGATCATCGTCGCCTTCACCTACTACGCCAACGCCACCAGGATCATGTTCGAGTTCAACCAGATCTACCGCCGTCTGGAGAGCTCGATGACGGAGGCCGCGCAGTTCACCGAACTGCTGCTGACGCCTTCGACCGTACGGGACCCGGCCGAGCCGGAACCGCTGCGCCACAGCGGCGCCGACGTGCGGTTCGAGGGGGTGACCTTCACCCACGCGGGCGCGGGCAAGGAGCCGCTCTTCGAGGGCCTCGACCTGGCCGTGCCCGGCGGGACGAAGATCGGTCTCGTCGGCCGGTCCGGCGGCGGCAAGACCACCCTCACCCGGCTGCTGCTGCGCATGACCGACATCGACGCCGGCCGGATCCTCGTCGGAGGGCAGGACATCACCAGACTGTCCCAGGCCGACCTGCGCAGCCTGATCGCGTACGTGCCCCAGGACCCGGCCATGTTCCACCGCACCCTGCGCGAGAACATCGCCTTCGCCCGGCCCGACGCCACCGAGGCCGAGATCCGCCGCGCCGCCGAGGCGGCCCACGTCACGGAGTTCGCCGACGGGCTCCCGGAGGGCTTCGACACCATGGTCGGCGAACGCGGGGTGAAGCTGTCCGGCGGGCAGCGCCAGCGGGTGGCCCTCGCCAGGGCGATCCTGCGCGACGCGCCGATCCTGCTGCTCGACGAGGCGACCAGCGCCCTGGACTCGGAGAGCGAGATCCTCGTCCAGGACGCCCTGTGGCGCCTGATGGAGGGCCGGACCGCGCTGGTGGTGGCGCACCGGCTCAGCACGGTCGCGGGCATGGACCGGCTCGTCGTCCTCGACCGCGGACGGATCGTCGAACAGGGCACCCACCACCAACTCCTCGCCGCCGAGGGTGCCTACGCGAAGCTCTGGCAGCACCAGTCCGGCGGCTTCCTCGAAGAGACCCCCGCCGGAGCCGACGTGCACTGAACCCCGGTCGTCGACCCGGTGCCCCGAAGCGGTCCGGCGAGAACGACCCGACCGGCAGCTCGGTGGCGGCCTCCCGTGCCAGTTGGGCCGCCGCCAGGCCGATGGCGGGCGCGTGCTTGAAGCCGTGTCCGGCGAAGCCGCCGCAGACCACGGTGCCGGGGAGGCCGGCCGGGATCCCCAGGACGAAGTGGCCGTCGGGAGTGCGGCCGTCCATGCAGACCCGGGAGGAGGCCACGGACGGCCCAGCCCCGGCAGGGCCGCCCGGACGAACGCCGACACCGGGCCGCTCTCCGCCGCGGAGGGGCCGGCGTCCCAGTTCGCCTCGGGGCGGGTCAGCCGGCGCTTCGGGGAGGCCGGCCCGCTGACGCCGACCTTCACCCCGCCGCCGTCGACGTCCGGGATGCCCCATCCCTGCCACTTCCCGCTGCGCCGGACGAAGACCGGGAACCGGCCGGGCCCGCGGTCCGGGGCCGCTCCCTCCACCGGGCGGAACCAGGAGAGGGCAGCCGGCGGGGGTGCTGGTCATCTCCGCCGGACCGATCGGGCTCACCGCCCTGCGCGAGACGAGCATCGTCTTCGCGGCCCTGATCGGCAGCGTGGTCTTCCGGGAGCGGCTGGGTCGGGCGCCGCTCGCCGCGAGCGCCACCGTGCCGGCGGGCATCGTGCTGCTCGATCTCGGCTTCGGCCGAGCGGCCGAGCGGCCGAGCGGCCGAGCGGCCGAGCGGCCGAGCGGGTCCGCCCCGGGCGGCCTACGGTCGGGGTATGAGCGAGATTGTCGTCGTGTACGAACTCGACAAGCCGACGGCGGCCGACGCGGAACCGTCCGTGCTCCGCGTGCACGCGGCGCCCGCCGCCCCCGGGACGGTGGGCGTCGCCGGCCCCCGTACGTACTGCGGCCACGACACCTTCGCGATGGAGGTGTCCCCGTGGAAGCCCGCCGACCATCCGGGCGGCCCGTGGTACGGCGGGCAGTACACGGGACCGGTCTGTCCGGCCTGCGACGACGCCGTCGGCGGCTGACGCGGACGGGCTACTTCTTCGCGTGCTCCCCGAGGAAGAACAGCAGGTAGACGAAGCCCGCGAACACGTGCGTGCCGAAGACGTAGAAGAAGGCCCGCAGCGCCACACCGCGCTCCAGCCACCTGGCCTCGCTCCGGGCCCCGGACCCGCCGTCCGGGTTCGGGGCGGCCGCGTCGTCGGCGTGGGTGTCGGTCATCCGTCGGTCTCCAAGGGCGGTCCGGCGCGGCCTCGCAGCACCTGATGAATCGCAGAACCCCGCAATTCTAGGCGCCCGACGGGACCGGGCCGTCAGGAGTCCAGCGAGGCGAGGATCTCGGCGGTGCTGCTGACCTTCCCGATGCGCGGGAAGATCTTGCCGAAGGTGTGGGCGTGGGAATCGGCGTCGAGGTCGGCGGTCGCGTCCTCGGCGAAGACCAGGTCGTAGCTGAGCTCCCAGGCCGTACGGGCGGTGGACTCGACGCCGACACTGGTGGAGATCCCGGCCAGCACGATGCGGTGGATGCCGCGGCGGCGCAGCTGGAGGTCGAGCTCGGTGCCGGTGAAGGCGCCCCAGTGCCGCTTGGTCACGACCACGTCGGCGAGGGCGGCGAGCTCGGCGGGGATCTCGGAGAACGCGGCCGGCGGCGCGGCGGCCGGCCCCGGGCGGTCCACGTTGACGGTGGGCAGGTCGCCGCCGTCGGGGGACCAGGCCACCTTGATCAGGACCACGGGCAGCTTGCGGGCGCGGAACGCCCCGGCGAGCTCGACGCCCCGCGCGAGGATCTCGGCCGAGGGCTTGGCGGTGGGCAGGGCGAGGATCCCGGTCTGGAGGTCGATGAGGACCAGGGCGGTGTCGTCGCCGAGGGCGAGACGGTTCGGGTCGGTGGCGGTCATGCGGGCTCCTTCGTGCGGGTGGTCGGTGGCGGCCGGTTCGTTCCGGGCCGGTTCAGTCGTCGGAGAGGCGGCGCAGCAGCGGTACGGCCTCGGCGAGCAGTCGCTGTTCGGCGGGGCTCAGCCGCTCGGCGATCAGCTCGGCGATCCTGCCCTGCCCGGCCTCGCGGCGCTCGCGGACGAGAGCCTCCCCCTGCGGGGTGAGGGCGATGACGAGCCGGCGGCCGTCGGTGGGATGTGGGCTCCGGGTGACGTAACCCTCGGCCTGGAGGCTGTTCACCGTGGCGATCACCGACTGCGGTCGGATCTTCTCCGCCTGGGCCAGGTCGGTGGCGGTGGAGGGGCCGAGCCGGTCGAGCCGCTTGAGCACGGACATCTGCGACAGGCTCACGCCGCCGCCGGTCGCGGCCCGTATCCGCCGGACCAGCATGCCGATGGCGAGCTGGAGTTCTTCCGCGATGTCGCGGGGCTGGGGGACTTCTGCGGGCATGGTCAGAACCTAAGGGACATACAGTCAAACTTACAAGCCTGACTTACTTGTTCGGGGCTCCGATGGTCCCACACCGCGCTACGATGCGAACGTGAGTACGAATAAGGGAGAAGTCCGTCCGGCCCTGACGTCGAGCCTGACCGGAGCCGAACTGCTGCGCTGGTACTGGACGCTGGCCGAACTGAGCGCGCTCGCACGGGAGATGGGGCTGTCGGCCGGGGGTGGCAAGGTCGCCGTCACCGCCCGACTCGCCGCCGCGCTCGACGGCCTGCCCGCACCGGCGACGGCCCCGGCCGCGCCCACGCGACCCGCGGCGCGCCGGAGCGCGCGCCAGCTCACCGCGCCCGTCGACGGCGGGACCGTGATCCCGCCCGGGCAGCGGTGCAGCCAGGTGCTCCGGGAGTACTTCACGCGGGAGATCGGCCCGGGCTTCCACTTCGACGCCTTCATGCGCGAGTACGTCGCCCAGCACGCGGGACACACCCTGGCCGAGGCCGTCGCCCACTGGCACGACACCCGGACCCGGGCGGCCGAACCCCGGGAAGTGGCGGCCCAGTTCGAGTTCAACCGCTTCCTGCGCGCCTGGCACGCCGACCACCCCGGCGGGACCCGGGCCGAGGCCCTGGACGCCTGGAAGGCGCACCGGGCCCGGCCCCGGGACTGACCTCAGCGGGCCGGTTCCCGCTCGGTGGCGGGCTCCGGGAGCCGCCTCGCCAGCGCCCACGCCGACACCGGGAGCACGGCCAGTGGAAGCAGCGCGGTGCGCAGCGAAGCGGCGTCCGCCGCCGCACCGATGAGCGGGCTCGCCAGGCCGCCCACGCTGACGGTCAGGCCGAGCGTGACCCCGCTCGCCGTGCCCATGCGCGTCGGGAGGTAGTCCTGGCCCAGGGTGACCTGGAGGGAGAACGGCACGTACAGCGCGGTGGCGGCGAGCGCCGCGCAGACGGGCACCAGCGGCAGGGGCAGGAACAGGATCCCGGCGACGGCGGGCACGGCGGCGGCGTAGGCCCTGCGGACGGTGGCCGTCCGACCCCACCGGTCGGCCGGCCGGCCGCCGAGCAGGGTGCCGCCGGCGCTGCCCGCGAAGAGGGCGAACAGGGCGACGGAGCCGGTGGTCTCACCGCCGCCCCGCTCACGTACGTACAGGGCGACGAACGTGCTCAGGCCCGTGAACACGACCGACCGGACGACCACCACCAGGGAGAGCCGGAGGAAGGCCCGCCGGTCCTCCTCCAGGCCGGCCGCCGGGGAACCCTCCGGCCGCGTGGTCGTGCCGGAGTCGGTCCCGGCGGCCGGGGCCGGGGGCCGCTTGAGGAGCACGCCGAGCGCGGCGGGCAGCGCGAGCAGGCACCAACCCGCCGGCCCGGGAACCGCCGGCGCGGCCATGACCAGCAGCGGCGCGCAGGCGAAGCCGATGTTCCCGCCGAGCGCGAACCAGCTCATCACCGAGTGCCCGGACCCGCCGAGGGCGGTCCGCACGAGCCGGGCGGCCGCCGGGTGGTAGGCGGCCACGCCCAACCCCGACAGGGCGACGGCCGCCACGGTGGCCGGGTACCCGGCGTCCAGCCCGACGAGGGCGATCCCGAGCCCGGAGGCGGCCGTGGCCAGGGGGATCAGCCAGGGCGTCGGACGGCGGTCGGTCAGCATCCCAACAGCGGCTGGACCACGGAGGAGAGCAGCGAGGCGGCGAGCACGATGCCGGAGGCGGCGGCGTACCCGTAGGCGCGCTCCGACACGAGGAAGGGGACGAGGGCCGCGACGGCGCCCTGGTACACGTCCACGCACGAATGGCCCGCCGCGAGCGCGGCGACACGGCGGCGGACGGGCGCCGGGAGGGGTTTCGCGGAGGGCGGGGGTCGAACGGGATGTGTGATCGGCGGCAAGGGACTCGACGTATTCACGGGGTCCACGGGCTCCACGGGGTCCACGGGGTTCACGGGCTCTACGGGCTTCACGGATCGAGAATCGCCGTCGACCGCCCCATCGCGCTTCCGATAAATTGCCTCGTGATGCAGGAAATCCGCCACACCCCGCGCGCCGCGACGAGCATCCTCGAACTCGACACCGACGTCGGGGTCGACCCGCACCACCACGACGACCACCAGATCGCCTACGCCGGTTCCGGAGTGCTGTCGATCACCACCGACGCCGGCACCTGGGTGGCCCCCGCGACCCGCGCCCTCTGGATCCCCGCCGGAACCGTCCACGAGCACCGCGCCTTCGGCCGCACCGACCTGCACTGCGTCGGGCTGCCGACCACCCTCAACCCGCTGTCCCTGGACGCGCCCGCCGTGATCGTCGTCGGCCCGCTGCTGCGCGAGCTGATCCTCGCCTACACCCGGGAGCCGCAGGACGACACCCCCGAGCGGCGCCGGCTGCTCGCGGTCCTCCTCGACCGGCTGCGCACCTCCCCGCTCCAGCCGCTCCACCTGCCCGCCCCCGCCGACCCGCGCCTCGCGGCCGTGTGCGCGCTGCTGCACACCGACCCGGGCGACCCACGGGGCCTGGCGGCCCTCGCGGCGGCGGCCGGGGCGGGGGCCGGCGAGCGGACGCTGAGCCGGCTGTTCCGCGCCGAACTGGGAATGACGTTCCCGCAGTGGCGCACCCAGCTGAGGCTGCACCACGCACTGCGGCTGCTCGCGGTCGACACCCCGGTGACGGTGGTCGCGCACCGCTGCGGATGGTCGTCCGCGAGCGCCTTCATCGACGTCTTCCGGCGCGCCTTCGGGCAGACGCCGGGCGCCTACGGCCGCTCGTAGGTCAGCAGCACCACGCCGTTGCCGAAGGTGTGCGTGCCCGTCAGGCGCAGCGGTACGTGGGCGTCGGCGGGCCGGAAGAACGGTCGGCCCCGGCCGATGCGCACCGGGTGCACGTAGATCCGGTACGCGTCCACGAGGTCGAGCCGAAGGAAGGTGGCGGCGAGATCGGCCCCGCCCAGGATCAGGTCGCCCCCGGGCGCCGCCTTGAGCGCGGCGACCTCCTCCGGGACCACGTCACGCAGGACGGTGGTGTTCCAGTCGGCCTCGCCCGGTGGGAGGGTGCGCGAGTACACGTACTTCGGCATGGCCCGCCAGATCCCGGCGAACTCGGCCACCGCCCCGGCGTTGGCGGGGTCGGCGTCGGCCGTGGGCCAGAAGTCGGTCATCAGCTCGTGCGTGACACGGCCGCTGAGCAGGCCGCCCATCGGGCGGATCGCATCGTTCATGTGCCGGTGCAGCTCTTCGTCGACGCAGTGCCAGTCGATCTGCCGCTCGGGCCCTTCGAAGAAGCCCTCGAGGGAGACGCCGCCCATCAGGATGATCTTCCGCATACCGCCCCACGCTACATACTGGCGTCGTGAAGAGCTCAGACGACACCGGCGACACCGTCCTGTTCGAGGTCCGGGGCAGGACGGGGATGGTCACCCTCAACCGTCCCAGGGCCCTCAACGCCCTCACCCACCCCATGGTGCTGCGCATCGACGAGGCCCTCACCGCCTGGGAGGACGACCCGGACGTCCACCAGGTGCTGATCCGCGGGGCCGGTGAGCGCGGGCTGTGCGCGGGCGGGGACATCCGTGCCATCCACGACGACGCCAAGGCCGGGACCACCGCCTCCGCGGACTTCTGGCGCGACGAGTACCGGCTCAACGCGCACATCGCCCGCTACCCGAAGCCGTACGTCGCCCTCATGGACGGCATCGTCATGGGCGGCGGGGTCGGGGTCTCGGCACACGGCTCCGTCCGTGTCGTCACCGAACGCTCCCGCGTCGCGATGCCCGAGACCGGCATCGGCTTCGTGCCCGACGTCGGCGGCACATGGCTGCTCGGCCGCGCCCCCGGCCTGCTCGGCACCCATCTCGCCCTCACCGGGACCGCGGTGGGCGCCGCCGACGCGATCCTGTGCGGGCTCGCCGACCACTTCGTACCGGCCGCCGCGCTCCCGGAGCTGACGGGGGAACTCGCCGGCGCTCCGGCCGCGGAGGTCCTCCGGCGCCGTGCCGAGGTCCCGCCGCCCGGCGAACTCGCCGAGCGGCGGGCCTGGATCGACCGCTGCTACGCGGCGGACACCGTCGAGGAGATCGTCGACCGGCTGTACGCCGAAGGGGACCCGGCCGCCAAGGAGACCGCCGAGACGATCCTGGCCAAGTCCCCGACCGCCCTGAAGACCACCCTCGCCGCGCTGCGCCGGGCCGCGGACCTGACGACCCTGCCGCAGGTGCTGGCGCAGGAGTTCCGCGTCTCCTGCAACACGCTCGCCTCCCCCGACCTGGTCGAGGGCATCCGGGCCCAGGTCGTCGACAAGGACCGCAGTCCCCGCTGGTCGCCGGCCCGGCTGGAGGAGGTCGCCGCGCCCGACGTCGAGCGGTTCTTCGCCCCGCTCGGCGCCGGCCGTGAACTCGCCCTCCCCGGACTCGGGCCCTGTTGACGTACTCCCGAAGGTGGCGGGCGGCCGGCGTGTCGGCCTCCGCCACCAGCGCGGACGGGGTGCCCTCGAAGACCACCCGGCCGCCGTCGTGGCCGCCGCCCGGGCCGATGTCGATCAGCCGGTCGGCGTGCGCCATCACCGCCTGGTGCAAGGCACCGGACGACGCGGGCTTGACCCGCAAGATCCGAAAGAGACGGCCTTGTGCCGTGACCGCACTAGCGGTAGCCCGTCGTGTTCGCCGGGTGGCCCGGGTCCTGGACCTCGGCCAGGTAGCGCCAGGCGTCCGGGCGGCTGCCGTCGAGGTCCGTGAAGCCGTACACCCCCGCCAGCCCGCCGCTGGAGAGGGACCGGCCGTTCCAGCGGGAGACGTCCGGGTCGGCGGCGAGGGCCGCCACCGCGCGGCCCACGTACGACGGGGTCTCCGAGATGGCGAAGTGCGGGACCGCGGTGAGCGCGTCGCGCCAGTTCGACTCCTTCACGCCGAAGGCGTCCAGCATCATCTCCGACCGCATCCAGCCCGGGGTCAGCGCCACCGCCGTGGCCCCGCGCGGACCGACCTCGTGCCCCAGGGCGAACGCCATGCGCAGCACGGCGGACTTGGCGATGTCGTAGAAGAAGGAGTTGCGGTAGCGGCTCGCGTTGTAGTCCGCGGTGCCGTCCGTCATCTCCACCACCAGCCCGCCCGGCTCGCGCAGCAGCAGCGGCAGCGCGTAGTGGCTGGTGACGGCATGGGTCTCCACCGCGAGCCGCAGCAGCCGCAGGCCGTTGTCCAGGTCGTGTTCCCAGACCGGGCTCTCCCACTCGAAGAGCCGCTCCCCACCCCAGATGTCGTTGACCAGGATGTCCAGGCGGCCCTGTTCCGCGTCGATCCGCCGGACGAGCGCCTCCACTTCCGCCGGGACGAGGTGGTCGGCGACCACCGGGATCCCCACCCCGCCCGCCGCCGTCACCAGCTCCGCGGTCTCCTCGATCGTCTCGGGCCGGTCGTACTCCGAACGTCGCCCCCGGGTACTGCGCCCCGATGCGTACACCGTCGCGCCCGCCGCGCCCAGTTGGACCGCGATGCCGCGGCCCGCGCCGCGCGTCGCGCCGGCCACCAGGGCGACCCTGCCTTCGAGCACCATGTTCCGACCCTACGACGGCACGCGCGGACCCCGCCCGCGGAACACGGCGCGCACGCCGGCCGAGGCCACCGACAGCAGCAGTCCGCAGGCCCCCGCCGCCAGCGCCGGACCCGGCCCCCACACGGTCCAGGCCGCCCCGAACCCCACCGACCCCGCGAACCGGGCCAGGGCCTGCGCCGTCTGCAGCACCGCGAGCCCGGTGGTCCGCAGCTCCGCCGGGAGCACCGCCCCCGCCGCTGCCATCAGCACCCCGTCCGTGGCGGCGTAGAACAGGCCGAGGAGCACGAGGACGCCGACGACGAGCGGGAGCCCGGCCGGCGCCGGGAGCAGGAGCAGCAGGCACGCGCCGGCCAGGGGCACGTGGCCGCAGAGGAAGACCCGGCCCCGGCCGACCCGGTCGGCGTACCGGCCGGCGGGCACGGCGGCGGCCAGGAACACGGCCGCCGTGCCGACCGGCAGCAGCGGGAAGTACGCGGCCGGCAGGTCGAGCCGGCGCTGGAGCAGGAGGTAGAGGAAGGCGTCGCCGACGGAGAACAGGCCGAGCACGGCGGAGGTCAGGCACAGTCGGCGGAGCTCCGGGACGCCAAGGAGGGTGCGCACGGGGGCCGGGGAGCGCACCGGCCGCCCGGCCGCGGACGCGGACGCGGGGGATTCCCGTACGAAGAGCGCGAGCAGCGCCACCCCCAGCACGGCGACGCAGCAGGCGGTGGTGAACACGGCGTCGTACCCGTCCACCACCACCCACAGCACCCCGAACGCGGCCAACGGCCCCAGCAGCGCGCCCGTCGTGTCCAGCGCCCGGTGCACGCCGAAGGCGCGACCCTGGTCCCGGGGCGGACAGGACAGCGAGAGCAGCGCGTCGCGCGGGGCGGTGCGCAGGCCCTTGCCCGCCCGGTCGGCGGCGAGCACCGCCGCCACCGACCAGGGGGTGGCGGCGACGAGCAGCGCCCCCTTGCAGGCGGCGGACAGCGCGTACCCGGCGCCCGCGACGAGCTTGCGGCGCCGCGTACGGTCCGCGATCCGGCCGCCCACGAGGCGGAGCAGCGCGGTGGCGCCCTGGTGGAGTCCGTCCAGGGCGCCGAACGCGAGCGGGGACATGCCCAGTCCGGCCACCAGGTACAGCGGCAGGACCGCGGTCACCATCTCCGCGGAGACGTCCGTGACCAGACTGACCAGGCCGAGCGCGATCACCGTGCCGGGCACGGCCCGCAGGGACCCCCGAGGAGCGGGAGCCTCCACGGCGTCGGTGGTGGCGGCGGCGTCGGCGGCACGGCTGGTCGACAGGTACACGGAAGGCCCCCTCAGAACCAGTTGACGGTGAGCGGGAACGCGGCGGTGACGGTCGCGCCCGTGGAGTCGGTCGCGGTCGCGGTGATCTGGACCGTGGCGACGGACCACGGCTTCCCGCTAATCCGGCCCGTGCCGGCGTCGACGGTCAGTCCGAGGGGCAGGCCGGTGGCCGCGTAGCGGATCGGGGCCTTGCCGCCGGTGGCGGTGAGCTGGATGGTGCAGGACTGGTTGAACTTGCAGGTCTGGGGGCCGGGGTTGGCCAGCTTCAGATCACCCGGGGTGGGGGTGGGGGTGGGCGTCGGAGTCGGCGTGGGGGTGGGCGTCGGAGTCGGAGTGGGCGTCGGAGTGGGTGTCGGGGTCGGGGTGGATCCGGTGGCGAACACCTCGCTGATCGGCTGCACGTTGGCCGCGTTCCCCGCGTGCGTCGCCGACCCGAAGAGGTCCTCGAAGGTGCGCAGCAGGTGGTGGTGGTTGAAGGCGGTGGAGTACGTCCCCGTCTTGACGTTCGCGCCGTAGAAGACGGTGGCGATCTGGTTCGAGCCGAGGTAGTTGTCCTCGTCCCAGGTCAGCACCAGCAGGCTGTTGTTTGCCTTGGCCCACTGTGCGTAGGCGTCGATGTTGTTCTTCGTCCACGTGTCGCCCGTGTTCACCGAGCACGAGTGCATGTCGTTGCACTGGTTGGGGACGACGAACGACAGGTTCGGCAGGGCCGCGAAGTTGTTCTGCGGGAACTGGGCCCATGTCTTGCCGGTGCCCAGCGGCACGTTCTTGAAGGCGAACCACGGGTTGTGCTTCTGCGCGTACTGGCCGTTCGTGCAGGCCGTCGAACCCTCGCTCGGCAGGTCCTCGTTGTACGTCGCGAAGGTCTTGCCGGCCGCGATCAGCTCCTGGCCGAGGTTGGCCGCCGTCATCGACTGCGGGGTGTAGCAGCCGTCCCCGGTGATGCCCTGGGTGGCGCCGGAGAAGAGGTTGAAGTAGTTCGGCTGGCTGGGGTGGGTCAGCGCCTTCATCCCGGTCAGGCTCGCTCCGCCGCCCGCCAGTTGGTTGATGTACGGGGCGTTCGAGCTGCCCATGATCTCGCCGTACTGCTTGTTCTCGTACACGACGACGACCACGTGGTCGTACGAGGGCAGACCCGCGGCGGCGGCCGTCGGCGCGACGGCCCGCGAACCGGTCTCGGCGGCTTGGGAACTGGCCACGGTGAAGGCGCCCAGCAGGCCGAGCGCGCCGAGGGCGGCCACGAACGCGGTGCGCCGGGCCCCGCGTCTCGCGGTCGTTCCGGGTGAGTGGGTGGACATGGTGGTGCCTCCTCGGGTGGGGTGCTCGGGTGTGGTGCTCAGGGTGTGGTGCTCGCGGTGTGGTGTTCGGGTGTGGTGCTACTCCTCGCGCCGGGCCGGTCCGGCCACCGCGATGTTGAGGAAGCGCGGTACGGGCCGTCCCCGGTCGCGGAAGTCCTCCGCGACCGCGGCCCGCACCGCCGCCAGTCGTGCCTCGGGCAGCAGCACCAGCACGCTCCGCCCCTCCCGCTGCCCGGGCTGCCAGGCGCTCAGCGCCCCGGCCGCGCGGGTCAGGGCCACGGCCCGGGCCAGCTCCGCGGGCCGGTCCTCCGGATCCCCGCGTACGGCCAGCAGCACCAGCCGCGCGCCCGAGGCGGCCGGGTCGAAGTCGACGTACCGCCGGCCGCGACCCGGTTCCGGGGCCGGCAGCAGGGCCTTCCCGGGCCGGGCGAACAGCGCCGCCCGCCGCAACGTGTCGTCCCCGTCCGGCAGGGTGTCGGCCAGCAGGCGCGCCAGGTGCGCCCGGTCCGGCTCCTCGCCCCGAGGGCCGTGGACGTCGGCCACCGCCAGGGCGATCGCGCACTCCGAGGGCTCGGCCGTGGCCAGCCCGGCGGCCGCCGTGAGCGAGCCCTGCACGTGCAGGTCGGTCCCGCCGCGGCCGTGGCCGGCCCGGGCCAGCGCGCGCAGCACCGCGTACGGCCGCACCGCCCACTCGGGGGCGTCCGGCGGCGGCCCGGCCAGGGTCAGCGGCAGGTCGCAGCCGTCGGCGGGGTGGGCGAGGGAGCTGAGCCGCACCAACCCGTCGGTGCGCGGGGCCGCGGCGGCCGCGGTGGGCCAACCGGCCGCCGCGACCAGCCCGGGGGAGCCGAGGTGGAAGGCGTACGGGGCGCTCCACACGGCGGTCGGCCGCCGCCCGTGCGCGGCCTCCAGGGCATAGGCGACGAGCCGGAACAGCGGATCGACGGTGGCCCTGCGGGCCAGGCCGCCCCCGGCCGGGTCGCCTCCGGCCGGGTCGCCTCCGGCCGGGTCGCCCCCGGCCGGGTCGCCTTCGGCTCGGTCGGCGGTCCGGGCCGCACCCCCGCGGGCGGCGCCCCGCTGCGTACCGGGGACGCCCGGCACCGCGTGGGTGCCCGCGTTCGCGGTGCCCGTCCGGGCGGTGCCCGCGTCCGCACCGAGGGTGCCCCGCTCGGAGCGGGGGCCGGGCGCGGCGGTGCCCGTACGGGCCGGGGCGGCGGGGTCGGCAGGGGTCGACGGGTACGGGAGTCCCGTGGCGGGGTGGGTCATCGGGTGTCCTTGCGGGCCAGGAGGCGGTAGGCGTTGCCGCCGTCGGAGTGGTGGGCGGCCGTGGTGCGCAGGGCGTCGAGGGCGGCCGCGGCCACGAAGAACGGCAGCGAGGCCACCCGTACGGCGCTCGCCCGGGCCCGTGCGCCCGGTGTCGGCGCGGGCCCCCACGGCCGGTCCGGGTCCGGGGCCAGCCGGGTCGCGGTCAGGGCCACCGCCCCGAAGAAGTCGTTGCCCTGGTGGGCCGGACCGTGTTCCTCGGCCAGGACCGTCAGCCCCCGGTCGGACAACGCCTCCCGCAGGTTCGCGGCCGGGATCAGGTGCTGGTGCTGCGGCTGGAACCACGGCAGCCAGGCCGGGCCGAGCAGCCCCGCCATCCGCGACTGCGGATCGGGCAGCTCGATCGTCAGGAACCCGCCGGGCGCGAGCACCGCGGCCGCCGCGTCCAGCTCGGCGAACGGATCCCGGGTGTGCTCCAGGTAGTGGTACATGCTGACCACCTCGTACTGGCCCGCCAGTTTCGACGCGAACTCGGGGAACTGGCCCTGGTACCCGGTGTCCACCCACCCCCGGTGCTCCGCCTCGCGGACCCCCTCGCCCATGTCCAGCCCGTCGAACCGGGTCGCCGGCCAGACCGCCCGCGCCGCGTTGCAGAAGTGCCCGTGCCCGGTGCCGACATCCAGCCAGGACGCGGGGACGGCGTGCGGGCGGAGCATCTCGGCCCGGCTCCGGTAGGCCGCGCCGAGCCTCCCGAAGACCGTGCCCGCCCCCTCGCCGCCACGCCCGTCGTAGAAGTCGCGGTAGTAGAACTCCAGCCCCTCCGGGCTGAGTCGGGGGTTCTGGAAGACGTGTCCGCAGTCCCCGCAGCGTTCCAGCGTGAAGAGGCCCGGCTTGCCCTGGAGCAGGTCCGGCACCCGCACCCGCACGGCCAGCCGGTGCGAGCCGCACCACGGGCAGTCGGGGCGGCGCGGCTCCAGGAACCGCTCGGTGCCGTCGGCGAGATCGGACCGGTACGCCGCGGCCCTGGCGGGGTCCGCGTCCGCCCGGCGGCGGGCCGCCGCCGAGGCCGTACGCAGGGCGGCGCCGAGGGACCGCAACGGCCGGGTGGCGCCCGCCCGGGCCAGATCCGCCGGCCGCAGCGGGGAGTCCGGCCCGCCGAGCGCGAGGTACGGCTGAAGGCAGTACAGCCCGGCCGCGGCCGCACCCCACCGGCCGTGGCGTCCGACGGTGGCCGCCAGCAGCGCCAGCCCGGCCAGCTGCGCCGCGGCCAGGGCCCCCGGCGGCAGCCCCTGGGCCCGCAGCTCGGCGGCCCGCGCGGCTCCCCCCACCACCCCGAACGACCCACAGCTCAGCGCGGGGGCGATCGCGAGCCCCGTCGCGTCCGGCGCGTACTCCTTCAACCGGCGGGTGAGCGTGAGGAGTTCCGCCGGGGTCGAGTACGGCCCGGCCGCGTCCACCCCGGCCCGGGCCCGCACCTCGTCCGCGACCAGCACCGCGAACCCGGCCCCCCGCCCCTCGCCGAGCCGGTCCTCCCGGTAGCGCGCCGGATCCACCAGCCGCAGCAGCCCGAGCGCCCGCTCGGCCGGCAGGTCCGCGGGCAGCAGGTCCAGCACCCGCAGCCCCTCACGCTCGGCGTGCGCGCAGGCGGCGAGGAAGGTGGCCGCGTCGGGCTCCACGCCCCGGGCGGTCAACAGCCGCCAGCCCGCGGGGCGCGGCACGGCGGCGGCCGGGGGCGGGACCACGGGCAGCACGTGGACCGCCCGCAGCCGCCGACGGGTGCGCACGGTGCCCGCACCGAGCGCGGCCAGCAGCAGCACCGGGACCCAGGGGATCCGGGGGAGCGGGGTCGGTGTCATGTGAGCTTCTCCAACCGGTCGGCCGCGGCGGCGGCCCCGCCCGCCGCGGCGAATGAGGCCTGGATCCGCCGGGCGGCCCGGCGGGGGCCGGGGTCGTCCAGTACGGCCGTGAGCGCGTCGCGCAGTTCCTCGGGCCGGGTCCTGCCGAACCGCACCCGGACCCCCGCCCCCGCCTCGACGACCTGCCGGGCCACGATCGGCTGGTCGTCCCGGATGGGGGCGACCACCAGGGGCAGCCCGTGCGCGAGGGACTCGCAGACGGTGTTGTGGCCGCCGTGGCAGACCACCGCGTCCAGGTGCGGCAGCAGCTCCAACTGGGGGACCCGCTCCTGGAGCAGGAGGTGGCGGGGCGGATCCCCGATCAGGGAGGCGGGGGCCGCCAGGATCAGCTGAGCCTCATCGGCGAGCCGTTCGGCGGCCCCCAGCACCGACCGGTAGAAGCGGCCTCCCGCCTCCTGGTTGAGGGTGCCGAGCGACACCAGGACGCGCTTGCGCGCCGGGTCGAGCCGCTGCCACGGGAAACCGGGAAGGGTGGGGCGGGCCCCGAAGGCCGGCCCCACGAACGCGAAGTGCGCCGGGAAGTCCGCGTCCCGGCCGACGAGTTCGGGAGTGGAGAAGACCAGTACCAGCCGCTCCGAGAACCGGGGGTCCCAGCCCTCCCCGTCGTCCCCGAACTCGGCGAGCAGGCCGCCGACCTGTCCGCTCACCCACTCCCCGACCCTGGGAAAGTCGGCGAAGGGCCGGGTGAGTTCGGCCGAGGTGCTGGCGGACGTGGCCCAGGGGACACCGAGCCGCCGGGCGACCAGCGGCCCGGCCAGGGCCTGCTGGTCGGCGACCAGCAGGTCCGGCTCGAAGGCGTGGACCGCCCGGGTCACCCCCGGAACCATGGCCCGGGCCAGCGGCACGAGGGCCTCTTCCCAGAGGAAGCGCAGCGCCCCGACCCCGCGCAGATCGCGCCAGCGTTCGTGCAGACCGGCATAGGCGCCGCCGATCTCCCGGCCGTCCTCCCCCTCGCCGGCCGGCAGGATCCGGGACCGGGCCGGAAGCAGGTCGGCCAGGGCGGAGGCCGGTCCGGTCCAGGCGACCTCGTGCCCCCGGGCGGCCAGTTCGGCCCCGACGGCCACGGTCGGGTTGACGTGGCCCGCGAGCGGGGGAACCGCGAAGAGCACCCTCATGGGACCAGAGCTCCCGTCGGGGCGCGGTGCCCGGCCGCGCCGGCCGTGGCGTCGAGATGGGCCAGTACGGTCTTGCGCAGCGTCCCGCTGCTCTCCTTCAGCACGTCGTGACCCAGTCCCGGCAGGATCTCGATCGAGGCGACCTCGGGGGCGTGACGGACCAGTTCCCGGGCCCCCGGCACGAGTTCGGAGTGCTCGCCGCAGACGATCAGCACCGGGCAGCGCAGCAGGGCGTAGTCGGCCGGGGTGAAGGTGCGGCTCCCGGCGATGTCGTCGATCAGGGTGGTGCGGTTGAGGAGGGCGTCAGCGATGGCCGTCAGGTTGGCGGCCTTGCGCAGGCGCAGGCCGTGCAGCTCGGTCGGGACCGGGCTGTCCTCCAGGCTGAGCGCGGCGGCGGACAGGGTGTCCACCATGTTCTCCACCCAGCCGCCGCTGAGTGGCGGTTCGAGGAGGGTGAGCCCGGTGACGAGGTCGGGCCGGGCCAGGGCCGCGTGCAGGGCGAGGGTCCCTCCGTAGCTGTTGCCGACCAGGTGGACCGGGCGCCCGCCGAGGTCCAGGGCTCCGAGCAGCGCGAAGAGGTCGCGCACCGCGGTGCGGCTGTCGTAGCCGGCGGGCGGGCGCTCGGTGCGGCCGTGGCCGCGCAGGTCGTAGAGGACGGTCTCGTACCCGGCCAGGGCCACCGGTACGGCCAGCGGGCAGTAGAAGGAGGACAGGTTGTCGACGACCAGCCCGTGCAGGAACACGACGACGGGCCGGTCGGGGCCGGCGGCCGCGGCGTCGGCCGGGAGCCGCTGGACGTGGAAGCGGAGCGAGTCCGCGAGGACGACGGCCATGGCGGGCTCAGCCGGCCGTTGCCGGTGCGACGGCCGATGCCGGTGCGACGGCGGTGGTCGTCGCCGTGCGGGCGAGGGACGCGTGGGTGATCCGGCCGATGTGCGTGACGAGTTCGCCGACGGACATCGCCAGGATGGCGTCCATGTCCTTCTCCGCCAGGAACCCCATCAGGTCCACATCGGCGCCGTAGCGGTGGTGCAGCAACTCGGCGAGGGCGACGAACTCGACGCTCTCCAGCGCGAGATCCTGGTTGAAGGTCGTCTCCATCGTGACCTCCTCCGCGAGCAGGTACTCGTCGCCGACGATCTCCACGAGCATGGAGGTGATCTCGGCGAGGATGTCAGGTGCCATGACGGGTCTCCGTGAGCTGGAAGGGGACGGTGGACGGGTCCGCCGGGTCCGTCGGGTCCGCCGCGTCGGCGGTCCAGGCGACGACGTGGCCCGGTGGCGCGAGGTCGAGCAGGGTGGCACGGACCGGGTACGGCCGGCCGCCGGGCGAGTGCACCAGCAGGGCGCCGGGGTCCGGGTTCCCGGGATCCTCGGCCGTCACCCGCCATGCGCGGGGCCGGCCGCCGAGCCCGCTGCCGTCCGCCTTGGCCGCGGCCTCCTTCGCGCACCACAGGGCGGTCAGCGCGGCCGGCAGACCGGTGCCGTCGAGGGCGGCCAGCCGCTCGGCCAGGCGGAGTTCGTCCGGGTCGAGGGCGATGCGGACCAGCGCGTCCGGGTCGGCGGTCACCGGTTCCACGTCGATGCCGACCGGCCGGGACGGGTGGGCGAGGGCGACCGCGATCCGGTCCTTGTGGGCGATCGACAGCCGGAAGCCGCCGGTCAACGGTCCGAGGGCGAGCGGGCGGCCCGCCGCGTCGTTGCCGATCGGGACCTCCACGGGGAACACCGGCCCCGCCCCTGCGTCCCACAGCAGGCCGCGCAGGGCATCCTTGGCCGCCATCCGGCCCAGCAGCCACGGCGCCTTCGCGCGGGGTGACAGCGCCTCGTACACCGCCCGTTCGGCGGCTCCGAGGTAGCGGCGCATCACCAGCTCCTGCGAAGCGGGATCGGTCCAGCGCCGCCGCGCCAGACACCAGCCCTCGGGCCGGGGCTCGCCGATGCCGCACACCTCGGGGGTGAACTTCATCGGCCAGACCCGCTCGTCGGCGCCGAAGCGGCGGTACGTCCACCCCTCGATCCGCGCCCACACCGGGCCGGTGGCACGGCCGTCGGCGTCGGCCCGGCGCAGTTCGAGGTCCCCGCGCACGCTGATGTCGCGGACCTCGCGGATGCGGGCCGTCGCGGCGACGAGCTCCCGCCCGGCCGGCGGGGGTCCGTAGAAGCGGATCCGGTCCACGGTCGCGGGGAAGACGAGACGGTCCACCGGCAGCCGCAACTGCATCCAGTGCCCGAACAACTGCCCGGCCGCGTCGAGGAGCGCACCCGGATCGGGCAGGGCTCGCAGGACCCCCTGGATGCCGTCCTCGCCGACGGTCCGCACCTCGTGCACCGCGGCGAACCGCGGGCCGTGGAACATCCACCGGTCCCGGTACAGCGCCTCGGCGCTGACGGGGGCGGGACGGGGCTCGCGCAGGGGCGTCGGGTCGGGCGCGGGCGGTCGCTCGTACCGCGCACCGAGCAGCACGACCACGCTCGCGTACTCCCCGAGAGCGACGCGCAGCCGACCGGGCCCGGCGTCCCGGACGGTGACCTCGACGTCCACGGCGGGCTCGACGGCGAGCCAGCGCAGGGCCCGTACGTCCTCGTACCCGACCACGGCGAGGCCGGGCGGCGCGTGGTGGCGGGCGGCGTCGGCGGCCAGTTCGAGCATGGTCGTCATGGGTACGACGGGGAACCGGTCGGAGTCCTCGGGCCAGCCGTCGGGCTGGAGGTACACGCAGTGGTCCCGTACGTAGGGCAGCGTGGCGAGGGAGAGCCGGAGGCGGGACTTCCCCGCGGCCCCTTCCGAACCGTGGCGTTCCGGCCCCGATGCGGTCGGCCGGGCATCCGCGGCGGGCGCGAGCGGGGCCCGTACCGCAGCCCAGGCCTCGGTGACGCTCCGGGCGGCGGTGCCGGTGTCGGCGAGTACGGCGTCCAGCGCGGACAGCAGCACCGGCCGGGGGCCGGTCGGCTCCGCCGGTACGTGCGGTGCGGCCGGCGACAGGAGCCCGCCGAGCGTTGCCCGTGCCTCCTCCCCGAGCCGCACCAGCGGCGACCCGAGGTCCAGGGGCACGCCGAGCCCGCGGCGGGCGCCGGATCCGCTGCCCGAGCCCGGCCCGGGGGCGTCCGCCGTGCCCGCGTCCGGCCCCGCCGGGCCGCGCGTAGCCACGACGGTCGTGTCGCACGCGGTGCCGGGGGACGGGCGCAGGGAGACCGCCGAGCCGCCCGCGGGGCCGTCGGCAGGGGACAGACGGTCCCAGTGCGGGGCGTGGCCCTCGGCCCACAGTGCGGCGCACGCACGACGCAGGGCCGCCAGGCCGCCGAGTCGGGGGGAGGAGACGGACACCGACAGGTGGGGGCGGTCGCGCAGGGTGTCCTCGACGAAGCCCGGCAGGCTTCCGGGGCCCAGCGTCACGAAGGACCGCACGCCCTGCTCCTCGTACAGCCGCAGGGTCAGCTCACGGAACCGGACCGGCTCCAGCAGGTGGCGGACCACCAACTCCCGCACCTCACCCGGGTCGGAGGGGAAGGGCGCGCAGGTCGTCGCCGACCAGACGGGCAGCGCCCCGGCCGTCAGCGGCAGCCGCCCGAACGCGGCCCGGACCTGCCCCAGGTACGGCTCCCACATCGGCGTGTGGAAGCCCGAACGGAACGGCAGTTCCTGTCCGAGCACCCCGTCGGCCCGCAACCGGGCCACGACCGCGCCCACTTGCTCCGGATCGCCGCAGACCACCGATTGGTGCGGGCAGTTGTCATGGCTCACCACCACCCGGTCCAGCCCGCGCAAGGCCGCCTCCGCCCGCCGCGCACCGCACCCCAGCGCCGCGTACACGAGGTCCGGGACCAGCAGGTCGCCCGGCCGCAGCGAGCCGAGGAAGGTGTCGGCCGCCTCCTTCGGGTACATGCCGGCGGCCACCATCGCCGCCCACTCGCCCAGGCTGTGCCCGGCCAGCACGTCCGCCTCGATGCCGAGACCCGGCATGAGCCCGGCGAAGAACCGGCCCGTCGCGATCGCGTCCAGGGCCCGTTCGATGAGCGTCGAACCCCGGGTGAGCGGGGGCCGGGCGGCCCCCAGCCGGTCCGCCACGTCGTCCACCACGGGCGCGAACTCCGGCTCCAGACCCGGGAACAGGAAGGCCGTCCGGCCACCCAGGGGCTCCGGCGCGAACCACACGTCCCCCCTCCCGCGCCAGGCCCGGCCGCGCGCCACCGCCTTCGCGGCCAGCGCGAGCCGCTGCGGGGTCGGCCCGACCACCGCCAGCCGGCAGGGCCCGGCGCCCCCGGATGCCGGGGTCCCGGCGGCCAGCAGCGCGGACAGCTCCGCCGGGTCCCCGGCGGCCAGCAGGAGTACGTCCTCCCGGGCGGGGGTCGGCCCCACCGGCGCGGGCGCGGGCCCCAGCGGCAGGAACCGCCGCCCCGGCGGCGTCGGGCGGGCCGCCGCCGGAGCCTCCTCCAGCACCACGTGCGCGTTGATCCCGCCGAACCCGAACGCGTTGACCCCGGCGCGGCGCGGCGCCGGTCCGCGCTCCCACGGCTCGGCCGCAGTCACCGGCCGCATCCGGGTCCGTACGAGCTCCGCGTGCGGCTCCTCCAGGTGCAGGGTCGGCGGCAGCACCCCCTCGTGCACGGCGAGAGCCGCCTTGATCAGTCCGGCCATGCCGGAGGCCTGCATGGTGTGCCCCAGCATGGACTTCACCGATCCGAAGCCGATCCCGCGCCCCCCGGCTGCCGGCTCGGGCGGGCCGAAAACCCGTGCCAGGGTGTCCAGTTCGGCCGCGTCGCCGACCGGGGTGCCCGTGCCGTGCGCTTCCAGGAGCCCGAGCGCGCCCGGCGCCCGCGGATCCAGACCGGCCTCACGCCAGGCCCGCTCCAGCGCCCGTACCTGACCGGCGACGAGCGGACTCATCAGGCTCGCCGCCCGCCCGTCGCCGGCCACGCCGGTGCCGCGGATCACCGCGTACACCCGGTCGCCGTCGCGTTCCGCGTCCGCCAGCCGTTTCAGCAGCACCACCCCGGTGCCCTCGGACAGCAGGGTCCCGTCCGCCCGCCGGTCGAAGGGCCGGATCCGCTCGCTCGGGCTGAGCGCCCGCAGCTGCGTGAACACGCTCCACAGCGTGGCGATGTGACAGTGGTGCACGGCGCCCGCGACCACCGCGTCGCAGCGTCCGGCCGCCAGCAGCCCGACCGCCTGGTCCACGGCCAGCAGCGAGGAGGCGCACGCCGCGTCCAGGGTGTAGGCGGGTCCTCGGAAGTCCAGCCGGTTCGCGGTGCGGGCGGCGGTGAAGCTCGGCACCAGCCCGATCGAGGCCTCCGGCCGCTCCGGGCCCAGCGCCTCCTGGAACGCCGACCGCACCCGCGCGATCCGCCGCTCGCCCAACTCGGGCGCCAGCTCCCGCAACGTCTGGGCCAACTGGTGGGCGGTGCGCACCCGCTGGTCCAGACGTGCGGTGGCCACCCCCATGAAACCACCTCGCCCCAGCACCACCCCGATCCGGGAGCGGTCGGTCGGCAGCCGGTCCTCGCCGCCCGCGTCGGCGACGGCCTCGGCCGTCGCGTGCAGGGCCAGCATCTGATCCGGCTCGGCGCCCTCCACCGCGGCCGGCATGATCCCGAACCGGGTCGGGTCGAAGGCGGCGAGTCCGTCGACGAAGCCGCCGCGCCGACAGTAGAACCGGTCGCCGGAGACGGGGCCGGACGCGCCGTCCGGGTCGTAGTACACCTCCGGATCCCAGCGCCCCGGCGGGACCTCGCCGATGGAGTCCGTACCGGCGAGGAGATTGCGCCGGTACGAGGCCAGGTCCCCGGCCCCCGGGAAGACGGCCCCCATCCCGACGATGGCGGCGTCGGTCGGGCGCGGTCCGCGGCGCGGCTCCCGCTCACTCATCGCGGCCGCCCTCCTCCGTCGCGTCGGCCATCAGGACCACCTGTACGTCGGTGCCGTGCGCGAGCTCGGCGAGGAACGCGGCCGTGCCCGCCTCCGGCGCGATCAGCGGGATCCCGCGCCGTTCGTAGGCGCGCTCCAGCTCCGGGGTGACCATCCCGCCGGCGTCCGAGGCCCACGGACCCCAGTCGACGGCCAGCACCCGACCGGGGAAGGACTCCGCCCAGGTGTGCGCGAGGCCGTCGAGGGCGTCGTTGGCCGCCGCGTAGTCGCACTGGCCGCGGTTGCCGTACACGCCGGCGACGCTGCCGAACAGGGCGAGGAAGCGGGGCGGGGGCGTCGAACCGTGCTCGGCGGCCGCCGTGGCGAGGTGGCGGGCGCCGGCCACCTTGGTGGTGAACACCTCGTCGAAGTCGGCCGGTCGCTTGTCGCGCAGCAGGGCGTCCCGCAGGACCCCGGCGCCGTGCACGATCCCGTCGAGCCGGCCGTGCCGGGCGCGTACGTCGTCCACCACGGCCCGTACGGCGGCCGCGTCCGTGACGTCCGCGCAGTGGTAGCGGACGGAGGCCGCCGCGCCGGCGAGCCCGGTGAGGGTGGCCCGTACCTCGCGCTCGGCGAGGACCCGGGAGGCGGCCGCCTCGATCTCGGCCGGCTTGCGGAGCCCGGTGGCGATCAGCGCGGCGCGGAGCGCGACCCGGTCGTGGGCCTGGTCGAACCGGTCCCCGGCGGGGTCCGGTGCGGGGGTGCGGCCGATCAACTCGACGTGGCAGCCGGTGGCGCGGGCCAGCGCGAGGGCGGTCCGCGCGGTGATCCCCCGGGCGCCGCCGGTGAGCAGGACGACGGAGCCGGGGTCGAGCGGCGGCCGCCCGTCCCCTTCGGCGAGCGGGGTCGGCACCGGGAGGCGGGCCACCCGTACGCCCTCGGCGGTGTAGCCGACGGAGGCGTGCGCGGCGACGCCGTCCGCGTCGGCCGCGTCGGCCAGCTCGTCCACGAGCTGCGCGGCGATGCGGTCGGGGTCCTCCTTGGGCTGGACCTCCACCGCGCGGACCAGGGTGCCGGGGTACTCCAGGGCCGCGCTGCGGGCGAAGCCGTGCAGGCCGGCGCCGGGGGTGCCGGGCGCGGTGACCAGGAGCAGCCGCCGGACGCCGCCGGTCAGGGCCTGCCTCAGCCCGGGGAAGGCCCTGGGCAGCACGGGTTCGGCCCCGGGCCGCAGCGCGGACAGGTCGACGAGGCCGTCGCACGCGGCCACGGCCGCGCCGCTCCCCTCAAGCTCGGGGAGCACGGTCACCTGGGCGCCGTGCGCGGCCAGGGCCGAGCCGAGGGCCGGTGCGATGCCCTGCCCGTCCTCGACGACCCCGATGCGCAGGCCGCGCAGTTGCGCGGGACGTCCGTCGGCGGGGGCCACGGGCGCGGCGGTGACGACGAGCCGGCCGAGGGGCGCGGGCGCGGGGCCGCCGGACGCGGGTGCGGGCGTGGCACCGGGCTCCGGCCCGGCCCCCGTCACCCCTGCCGGTGCTTCCGCGGGCTCGCCCGCGCGGGAGACGACCCAGTCCACGATCCCGCGCAGGGTCTTGATCCGGGACAGTTCCTCGACCGCGTCCTCGGCGGTCCCGCCGGCGCCCTGCGGGAGCCCGATGCGGTCGGCGAGGGCGCCGATGATCTCGACGCGTTTGATGGAGTCGATCGAGAGGTCGGCCTCCAGGTCCAGCTCGGGGTCGAGCATGTCCCGCGGGTACCCGGTCCGGGTGTGCACGATTTCGAGGACGACGTCCATGACGGCTTCGGCGGACCGTTCACCGCCACCGCCACCGCCACCGCCACCGCCACCGCCACCGCCGTCGGCCGCGCCACCCGCCGGGTCGCTGTCGCCGGCCGCGGTTGCCGCGCCGCCGGCCGGGACCGTGCCCCGGTCGGCGCCCGCCGCCGCGTCGGGCCACGGTCCGGGCGCGGCCTCCCGGCCGCCGGGCATGCCCGCTCCCGCGCCATCGGCGTGGACACCGGGCCACGGACCCTGATCCGCCCAACCGTTCGCCGCCGGGATCCACCCGCCTCGTTCCGCCCCGGCCGTGGCCGCGCCCGGCCCGCCCCCCTGGTCGTCCAGTGCGGGCGCGCCGGGGGCCACGGCCCCAAGCCCCCACGCGTACGACCCCGCCGGGGCCGCACCCGCGCCCAAATAGCCCAGCAGGACGTCCCGCTGTGCCCGCACCAGTTCACGCGAAGCGCGCAGGTACGCGAGGACGGCCTCCTCGCGCCGCTCGGCGGCGGGGGCCGCCCCCGCTTCGCGGGCAGGGGCAGGAGCCGGGCCGGCCGACCCGGGCGCCCACGCCCGGCCGTGCCGGGCCGCGCCGGGGCCGGGGTCCGCGGCCGAGCCCGGACCGGAAGCCGGAGTCGCCCACGCCTCGCCGTCCCGGCCCGTGCCGGGACCGGTGGCGGTCGGTGTCCACGCCCCGGCGTCCGGGGGCGAGCCCGGAGCGGTGGTCGGGGCCGCCCAGGGGCCGGTGGTCCGGGCCGCATCCTGGAGACCCGTGCCCCCCGGAGGGACCCGGCGGGCCGGTTGGAGGCCGCCCTTGACGGGGGTGCCGTCGGCCGTGCGGACCAGGTGGCCGTCCACCAACCAGCCCGGGCGGCGTGGGGCGCGGTCCGGGAGTGGGGAGGTACGGCCCCGGAACAGGGCCGAAGGGGTGATCTCCACGCCCGCCGCCGCGAGTTCCGCCAGTGCCGTGACCAGCCGGAGCAGCCCGTGCTCGCCGGGCACGTCCAGCGGGACCACCGTGTGCGGGCGGTCGCCGAGGACACCGGCGACCAGCCCCGACAGCACCCGGCCGGGGCCCGCTTCCACGAAGGTCCGGACGCCGGAGTCGTACATCGCCTCCACCTGCTCCACGAACCGCACCGGCAGGGCGAGCTGGCTCGCGACGAGGCCCCGTACCCCATCGGCGGAAGCGGGGTACGGCGCGGCCGTCGCGTTCGACCACACCTCGACGTCCAACCCGGACACCTCCGTCGCCGCCAGCTCGGCCGCGAGGGCGTCCGTGGCCCCCGCCACCACCCGACTGTGGAACGCGCAGGCCACCGGCAGGGGCCGGGCCGAGAGCCCCGCCCCGCCCAGCGCCGACACGGCCGCGGCGACGGCATCCGTCGGGCCCGAGATCACGCACTGCCGGGGCGCGTTGTGGTTCGCCACCACGCATCCGGCGCGCTCGGCAATCTCCCGTACCTCGTCCGGCGCCGCCGACACCGCCGCCATCGACCCCGGATCCGCCCCGGCCGCGGCCAGGATCGCCTCGGCGCGCCGGGTGCTGAGCCGCAGCAGGCTCTGCGTGTCGTACGCCCCGGCCGCCCACAGTGCGGCGAGCTCCCCGTACGAGTGCCCGGCCACGCAGTCCGGCCGGACGCCGAGCTCCCCGAGCAGCAGGTGCGCGGCCGCGCCCGCCAGCCCGAGGGCCGGCTGGGCCACCCGGGTGTCCGTGACCGCCGCCCGCCGCGCCGCCCGCTCCTCGGCGGTGAACGCCGCCGGCGGGAACATCGCCGAGACCACCGGCTCCGGCCCTTCGTCCAACAGTCCGCGCAGCCCCGGGAATGCCATGAACAACTCGCCCAGCATCCCGGGCCGTTGACTGCCTTGCCCCGGGAACAGGAACGCCACCCGTCCCGGCTGCGCCGACTCCTCCCGTACGTGGACCCCCGTGCCGGGAGCGAACGCGCGGGCCTGCCCCAGCCGGACCGCCAGCTCGTCCGGGTCCGTGGCGACGACGGCCACGTGGACCGGCCCCGCGTCGGCGGCGACCTCCGCGGCGAGGTCGCGCAGCGCCCACGGACGCCCGGCCGCGTCGTTCTCCTCCAGGCGGGCCGCGAGCCGCGCCATCGCCCGGCCCGCCGCCCGGCGGTCCTCCCCGCGGAAGAGGAACACCTCGGCCGGCCACTCCTCCAGCCCGTGCCGGGGCTCCTCGGTGCCCGCGTAACCGGCCAGCACCGCGTGGTAGTTGGTACCGCCGAAACCGAACGCGCTCACGCCGGCCACGCGCCGCTCCGGGGGCTCCGCCCAGGGCCGGGCCTCGTCGTCGAAGAAGAAGGGGCTGCTCTCCGCCTCCCAGGCGGGGTTCGGGGCGTCGATGTGCAGGGTGGGAGGGCGCACGCCCGCGTGGACCGCCCGGGCCGCCTTGATCAGTCCGGCCAGGCCCGCCGCGCACTTGGTGTGCCCGAGCTGAGACTTCACCGAGCCCAGCGCGCAGGCCCCGACGTCGGCCCCGGCGGCGGTGAACACCTCGCTCAGCACAGCCAGTTCGGTGCTGTCGCCGACCACGGTGCCCGTGCCGTGCGCCTCGACCAGGCCCACCTGGCCCGGGGTGACCCCGGCGCGTGCGTAGGCCCGCTCCAGCGCCCGCCGCTGGCCCTCGGGGCGGGGCGCGGTCAGGCCGAGCGACCGGCCGTCGCTGGAGGCGCCGACGGCCTTGATCACGGCGTACACCCGGTCGCCGTCCCGTTCCGCGTCCGCGAGCCGCTTCAGGACGAGCGCGCCGACGCCCTCGCCGAGGGCGATGCCGTCGGCGGCCGCGTCGAAGGGCCGGCAGCGGCCGCCGGGGGACAGGGCGCGGACGGACGCGAACATCAGGTAGTCGTTGATGCCGTTGTGCACGTCGGCGCCACCACACAGCACCATGTCGGAGTCCCCGTCGCGCAGGTGGCGGCAGGCGAGGTCGAGCGCGGCGAGCGAGGACGCGCAGGCGGCGTCGACCGTGCAGTTCGCGCCGCCGAGGTCGAGCCGGTTGGCGACCCGGCCGGCGATCACGTTGGCGAGGATCCCGGGGAAGGAGTCCTCGGTGAGGCGGGGGAGTTGCTCGTCCAGTGCGGGCGGCAGCTCGCCGAGGTAGGCGGGGTGCAGGGCGCGCAGCCCGTACGCGCCGGCCAGCTCGGTGCCGGCCTCCGCGCCGAACACCACCGAGGTCCGGGAACGGTCGAACTCCCGGCCCTTGCCGTACCCGGCGTCCGCGAGGGCCCGCGCGGAGATCTCCAGGGCCAGCAGCTGTACGGGCTCGATCCCGGTGAGGGAGGCGGGCGGTATGCCGTGCGCGAGGGCGTCGAAGGGCACCGGGCCGAGGAAGCCGCCCCAGCGGGACGGGGTGCGCTCGCCGGCCCGGGCCGGGTCGGCGTCGTAGTACAGCTCCGGGTCCCAGCGCTCGGCCGGCACCTCGGTGACGGCGTCCGTCCCGGCGAGCACCATGGCCCAGTAGGCGGCGAGGTCGGGGGCGCCGGGGTAGGCGCAGGCCATCCCGACGATGGCCACGTCGAGCGGGTCCCCGGCGGGGGGCTCGGCCGAGGGGGCGAAGTCGCGGGCTCGCCGCGCCAGCAGTTCCGTGGCCCCCTCGGTCACCTGCGCGTGCAGCGCGGCCACGGTCGTCGTTCCGCCCCGCAGGACGGCGGCCTGCCCGAGCATGAACAGCCCCTCGGCGTACTGCACCTCCTCGGCCACGCTTTCCAGGCGGGCGCCTCCTGACGGGGGCTGCTCGTCGGCGGGTGCGCTGCGGCCGATCGCGGTGGCGAGGCCATCGGGTGCGGCTTCGCCGCCGGGGCTCCGCCCCGGACCCCGATCCTCAAGCGCCGGAGGGGCTGAACTGCCGCCCGCCCGGGCCCCGTCCGAACCCGCCGAGCCGCCCGCGAGGGAGCCGGCCGAGCCCCCGGCAGGGACACGCCGCAGGCCCTTGCCGGCCAGGCGGAGGCGGCCCAGGTTGAGGGCTTCCAGTTCCTCCCAGACGCGGCGCGGCTCGGTGCCGCTCTCCGTGAGGCGGCGGCGCGTCTCCTCGAAGGTGTCGGCGTACGGGGTGGCCGCGCAGCGCGTCGCGTGGCCGGGGGCGGTGTGCAGCAGCACCGTACGGTCGCAGTCCAGCGCCGCCCGCTGGAAGCCCGGCACGATCGCGCCCGCCGCCACCGCCTCCTGCGTGAAGAGGTACGCGGTCCCCATCAGCACCCCCACCCGGGCGCCCCGCTCCGCCAACGGCGCCGCGGCCGCCGCCACCATCGCCGCGGAGCGCTCGTCGTGGACGCCGCCCGCGAACAGCACGTCCAGCGCCTCCGGTTCGGGGCAGGACAGCAGCCGCTCGATCTGCTCCTCCCACAGCGGGAACGACGCCCGGGGCCCGACGTGCCCCCCGCACTCCAGCCCCTCGAAGACGAACCGCCGCGCTCCCTCGCCGAGATACCGCTCCAGCAGCCCCGGCGACGGCACGTGCAGGTGGGTCCGGATCCCCGCCGCCTCCAGGGGCGCGGCCTGTGCCGGAGTGCCTCCGGCGATGATCGCGTACGGAGGGCGGGCCTCGGCGACGGCGGCCAACTGCTCGCGCCGCAGCTCCGGCGGGGCGAAGCCGAGCAGACCGACGCCCCAGGGCAGTTCCCCGAGCCGCTCGGCGCTCTCGGCCAGCAGCCGGCGTACGTCCGGGCCCTCCATCACCGCGAGCGCCAGGTACGGGATCCCGCCCGCGTCGGCCACCGCCCCGGCGAAGGCCGCCCGGTCGCTGACCCGGGTCATCGGGCCCTGCGCGACGGACAGCGGCCGGGCGAGCGGGCGGTCCCGCGCGGCCGCCGCCAGGTGTTCGCAGATCGCGGCCCGTACGGCCTGGAGCACGCCCCCCGTGGTCCGGTACCGCGCGGCCAGCCGGGCCGCCGAGGCTCCGTCCTGTCCCACGGGCAGCAGCTGCGTCCTCAGGTCCCGGGCTCCGAGGAGCGCGGCCACGGGCCCCTCGGGCCGGGGCAGGTCGGGCCGCGCGAACACCCGGTGGCCGCGCTCCAGCCGGGTCTCGGAGCCGTCCATCGCGCGCAGCGCCGAGCAGACCTCCCCCGGCAGCCCGGCCTCCCCCTCGGCGGTCAGGGCGAGTTGTACGTCGAGCAGCACCCCGGCGGCTCCGCCCGCGACGGCCGCGGCCGCCGTGTGCGGGCCGATGCCGCCGAGGGCCCGTACGGGCACGGTGACGCCCGGGTCCCCGAGCAGTTGCTGGAGCAGTACGAACGTGGTGGTCCCGCCCACCCGGCCAGCCGCCTCGTGCCCCTTGGCGACGAGCCCGCCGACCCCCGCGGCCACGGCCCGCGCCGCCTCCTCCGGGCCGGTGACCTCGGCCCAGACCCGCGGGCGTCCCGCCGCCGCGGCCCAGGCCGACACCTCCGCCGGGGAGTGGTACGCCGGATCCGCGAGCAGCACCGTGTCCACCTCGGCGGGCAGCTCCCCGGGCTGCACGCGGCAGCCGACGGGCACCCGCACCCCGTACCGCCCGGAGCCGGCGCCGCCCGACCGGCGGGTCAGCTCCGCGAACGCGCGCCGTGCGGCGTCCGGGTCCCGGCCGAGATCGAGCAGCCCGAGGGCCCCGGCACGCTCGGCGGCGGCCACGATCCGCAGGTGCGGCTCCTCGAAGGGGGTGACCGCCACGACGAGGTCGCGGGTGGCGTCTGACTGCGGGGGCTGGGGGATCACGGGCGCTCCTCTTTGAGTGCTGTGTGACATGGCGCAGTACAGGGCGGAAGAACGGGGAACGGGCGAAACGGGGAGCGGAGGCATGCCGGAGCGGGAGGTGCGGCGTCTCGCGCACATCGGCCGGGCGACCCGCCGCCGACAAGGCGGGCTTGAACAGTGATCAAACACCCTCACGCCGCGATGCATCGTGCGGTCGCCTTCCCGCACTGTCAACAGCCATGCGGAATGCGCTGCTTCGCGCCGGTGGCCCCCACGGCGGACCCGACACGCACCCCCGACGCGCCCCCTCGGAGCCGCCGACGCGCCGGTGGCCTGGGGAGATTCCCGTCGAGGCGGGGCCGGCCCCGACGCGCGCGTCCTCGTCACGCGTCCCCAGGGGCATGCCGGACCGGCATGCCAACCCGTGGAACCCGGTATGAACGCCACGCCGGAACGGGGAACTTGTTCACCTGACGAGCCCTTACAGGTACAGCCCCACCCGGTTACCGTCCGTCCATGACCCCCACCCTCGCGCAGCTCCGCTACCTCGTCGCCGTCGCCGACTGCCGGTCCATCACCGGCGCCGCCGCCTCGGTGTTCGTCGCCCAGTCCGCCCTGTCCCGGGCCGTCCAGGCCATGGAGCGCGATCTGGGCGTCGAACTCCTGGCACGCCGGGGAAGGGGGGTGGACCTCACGCCGGAGGGGGCCCGGGTCGTCCGGCTGGCCCGCACCGTGCTGAACGCGGTCGAGGCCATCGACGACATAGGCACGCCGCACGGCAAGAGCGCCCGGGCCGCGCTGGGCCTCGTCACCACCCCCACCCTGGCCCTCGACCTGGCCACGGACCTGGTCGCCGGCTTCACCGAGCGGCATCCGACCGTCGACGTCCGGCTCCAGCAGCACGACAGCCGCGAGGCGCTGGTGGAGGAACTCAACCAGGGTCGGGCCGAGTTGGCCCTGGTCGACCTGCCGGTCGACAAGGAGCTCTCCACCCACTTCATCCAGGAACGGGAGGTGGTGCTGATCTCGCCCGTGGGCTCCCGGCTGCCGGACCCGATGCCGCTGCGGATGCTCGACGGCCTGCCGATGGTGCTGCCCACCCCCGGGACCGGGCGGCGCACGGAGATGGAGGCCATGTTCAGCTGCCTGGGCGTACGGCCCGTGCCCTGCCTGGAGGTCGACGAGCGGCTCGGTTGGGTGACGGGCGTGACCGACGGCCGGGGCTCCCTGATCTGGTACCGGGACGTGGTCTTAAGGGCGTTCGGCAGCCGCGCCGAGGTCCGCTCCTTCACCCCGCCCCTGCTGCGCCCGGTGGGCATCGCGCACGCCCGGCGGCCGCTGAGCCGCGCGGCCCGCGCCTTCATCGCGCACACGGGACGCAAGGCGCCCGTACGGGAACCGGTGCGCTGAGGCGGCATGCCGCGGGAGCATTGAACGATGCTCAAGCGGGCGACGGTCGGGTCTGTACCGGCAACTGATGTCCCGTCACATTGTGGGCATGTTCCCACTCCTCACACCCCACCGGGTCGCCGCCCTCGCCACCGCGGCCCTCGCCTCCGTCCTCCCCGTCGTCGCCTGGACGAGCAGCGCCACCGCGTCCGCGTCGTCCCCGGCCGTCACGACGGCCGCCGCCGCGCCCCTGGCGCCGGAGAAGAAGTGCACCCTTCCCGGTGGCCTGATCGAAGAGAGCGGCCTGGCCGTGAGCCGCAAACATCCGGGCATCCTCTACGTCGTCAACGACAGCGGGAACACCAACCAGGTCTTCGCCATCGACTGCACCACCGCCACCGGCCGACTCGCGGCCACCTTCACGGTCTCCGGCGTCGGCAACACCGACTGGGAGGGGCTGGCGATGGGCAAGGACGCCACGGGCGGCCCCGCCATCCTGGTCGGCGACATCGGGGACAACTTCGGCAGCCGCGCCGAGATCGTCGTGCACTCCTTCCCCGAACCCGACCGACTCGCCGACGCCACGGTGACGCCGGTGACCCACCGCTTCGCCTACGCCGACGGCAGGCACGACGCCGAGTCCCTCCTCGTCGACCCCCTCAGCGGCCGGATCCACATCGCGAGCAAGATCGTGGGCGCCCCGGGGCAGCTCTACCAGGCCCCGCTGCCGCCGGTGACCGGGCAGGTCAACACGCTCACGGCGGTCCGGCCCGGCCCGGTGTTCGCCACCGACGGGGCGTTCTCGCCGACGGGGGCCTCGTACACCCTGCGCAGTGGAGGCCCGATCGGGGCCAACGTCGCCACGGTGTACGACACCGCGGGGACCAAGCTCGCGGACGTCGCCCTGCCGGCGCAGTCGCAGGGCGAGACGGTGACGTACGCCGACTGCGCGAACCTGCTCGTCGGCTCGGAGAACGACACCCAGATCTGGCGGGTGCCGCTCCCGCCGGAAGCCACCCCGGGCTGCGGCTCGACGCCGACCCCGACGCCGACCCCGACGCCGACCCCGACCCCCACGCCGACCCCGACGCCCACTCCGACGCCCACTCCGACGCCCACGCCCACCCCGGGTGACCTGCGCTTCACCAACCCGGGACCGCAGACCTGCAAGTTCAACCAGTCCTGCACCATTGCGCTCGCCACCACCGGCGGCAGGGCCCCCGTCAAGTACGCCGTCGACTCCCTGCCCTGGGGGCTGACCCTCGACCCTGGTTCCGGACGCATCACCGGCAAGCCCTGGGCGATCGGCGGCGTCACGGTCACCGCCACCGCGACCGACTCCACCGGAGCCACCGCGGGCACGTCCTTCGCACTGACCGTCAACTGGTTCTGAAACGCCCCCGGGACGGACTTGTACAACACGACCCCAACCCCGCACTGTTGAGCGAGTTTCGGTCATCAGGTCAGGAGAGTCGGCTTGTCCTCCCACATTTCACCGGTCCCGCACGTCATCGACCCCGCCGGCGGCTGCCCGCACGCGCTCAACGCCCGGCTGCGCGCCGAGCAGGGCGCCGTGGCGGAGGTCGTGCTTCCCGGCGGGGTGCCCGGGGCGGTCGTCCTGGGACACGAGGCCCTCAAGGAGTTCCTCGGCCACCCCGACGTGGCCAAGGACGCCCGGCACTTCCCCGCCCTGCACGACGGCACCATCCCCGCGGACTGGCCGCTGCGCGTGTTCGCCAACGCCCAGGGCATGCACACGGCCGACGACGCCGACCACCGCAGGCTCCGCTCCCTGGTGGGCAAGGCCTTCACCGCGCGTCAGGTGGAGCAACTGCGCCCGCGCGTCGAGGAGCTGACCGCCGAACTCCTCGACGACCTCGACCGGGCCGCCGCCGAAGCCCCCGACGGGGTCGCCGACCTGTACGCGCACTTCGCCCTGCCGCTCCCCATGAACGTCATCTGCGAGCTGCTCGGCGTGGACCCCGAGCACCGCAGCCGACTGCACCACCTCACCAACACGGTGATCATCGCGACCGACATCACCCCGGCGGAGAAGATGGCCGCCCTCCAGGAACTCGTCGCGCTGATCGGCACGATCGCGGCGGCCCGGCGGGAGAACCCCGGCGACGACCTCACCAGTGCCCTCATCGCCGTGCGCGAGGGCGACGGCGACCGGCTCAGCGAAGTCGAACTCACCGGCACGATGCGGCTGATGCTCGTCGCCGGCCACGAGACCACCCTGAACCTCGTCGTCAACGCCGTCCGCGCCCTGTGCGCCCACCGCGATCAGCTCGCCCTCGTCCAGGACGGCAAGGCGACCTGGTCGGACGTGGTGGACGAGACCCTGCGCTGGGACGGACCGGTCAGCTGGTTCCCCTTCCGCTACCCCACCCGGGACCTGACCATCGACGGCACGGTGATCCCGCAGGGCACCCCGGTGCTCGCCGGATACACCGCGGCGGGCCGCGACGAGGCCTTCCACGGCCGGGACGCCGACCGCTTCGACATCACCCGCCCCACGGCCGCCCGCCACCTCTCCTTCGGCCACGGAGCCCACTACTGCATGGGCGCCCCGCTCGCCCGCCTGGAGGCCACGATCGCGCTGGAGCGGCTCTTCACCCGCTTCCCCGACCTCGACCTCGCGGTCACCGAGCCCGAACTCCCCTACCAGCGAAGCTTCATCAGCAACAACGTCCAGTCCCTGCCGGTCCGCCTGACCCGGGACTAGCGCGGCCGCCGGGGCCGCCCCGCGGGCGGCCCCGGCGGTACGGGACGGGCTAAGGCCGGGCCACGACGTCCGCCACCCGGTGGGCGTAGATCACCCGGCCGCACGGCGAGCCCGCGTCCGTGCAGGTCGGGTCCGTGGTGTCCACGCGGTGCTCGGTCAGTGACCACAGGTACTGCGTGCCGCCGCCGGACACGCTCTGCCCGTGCTCGAAGGACAGGTCCTCGGGGCCCACCGCGTTGGTGATGTTCGCTCCGTAGTCGGTCAGACGACCGCCCGAGACGGTGGCCCTGCGCAGGCTGCCGCTGTGGGTGGTCCAGCTGCGGTTGAAGTAGTACAGGCCGTCGTAGCGCGCGGCGCCCTGGGTGAGGTCGCGCGGCAGGTAGAACGCGCTCGTCGCGCCGACCACCCCGCCCGCCGTCTTCAGCAGCCCGGTGCCGTCGTCGATGGGCAGGGCGCCGACCCGGCCCTTCTCGGGGTGCGCGGCGTCGGAATCGCAGTACTCGCCCATGATCAGGGCCGGCGCGGCCGTGTCGCTGCGGTCGACGGAGATGTAGGACGCCTTGGGCGCGCCGGTGGCGGCACAGGTTCCCGCGGCGGAGTTGCCCTGGGCGCTGACGAACTTGTACGAGGCCACCTGCGGCATCACGTACCGGTAGGTGTGCCCGTAGTAGACGTTGCTCTGCCGGCCGATCTGGGTTTCGTCCCGGACGTTGCTCTTCAGGCCGTCCAGAGTGGTGTCGTCCACCGAGGCGTTCCGGTCCGGATTGAGGTCCAGGACGGAGCGCATGTCGAAGACCCGCAGGCCGTTCAGCGTGTCCGCGACGTAGAGGTGGTACTTGTACCAGGCGATCCCGCCGGCGTGGACGTCGACCGCCTTGTAAGAGGCGTGGCCGTAGCTGTTGTAGTACGGCTCGACGAGCAGGACGTGGCGGTACCGGCGGCCGTCCGGGTCGCCCGGTATCGCGGTCTCCGGGTCGACGAACGACAGCCGCACGCCCCTGCCGCCGGTCTTGTCGTACCAGGCGGTGACCAGGGGCTTGCGGGAGCCCCACAACTCGTCCGCCTGGGCGTCGGAGACGCCGGTGATGCCCTGGGGTATCCATTCCTCCGTGGCGGAGTCACCGGCGTCCCAGCAGAGCTTGCGGGCGGGGGCGAGGACCTTGCCGTCGTCGCCCGTGCCGAAGGGGTCGGTCGTGCAGGACGCGCCCGTCTTGGCGACCCGGTTGCCCTGGTCGAGCAGGTCCTGGACGCCCTGCGTGGGGAGGGCCGCCTTGAGGTCGGCGACCTGGGCGCTCAGGTCCGGGCCGGGCTTGAGGTTGAAGGAGGACGCGGTCGCCGGATCGCCGGGGGCCGCGAGGGCGGGGGAGCCGAGCAGGGGAACCGCGAGCACCGCCGAGACCGCGATGGATATCCAACCGGCGTGCCGTCGGCGGGCGTTATGGGGGGACATGGGTTTCTGCTGCCTTCGCTGTGGGAGAAAGCGAAGATCATACGCATGCCCCACCCGGGTCAGCAGGGTGTCGAAGAGCCGCTCTGCCGGGTCAGGTTGTCGTTCGACATCCAGCCCTCGACGTTCGACCCGGGCACGCGGACGTACGTCCACTTGTTGCCGTGCGCGTTGACGACGAAGCAGTGGTACACCAGCTTCGTGCCCTTCTTGGCGAGCGACACCGCGGGACAGTTCTGGTACGGCCCGGTCTCGATGCGGAAGTCGCCGTTCATGTAGCCGTAGCCGCCGGGGGACGCTTCGCGGTGGCTCCAGCCCGTACAACCCGTCGACACGGGGCTCGGTTTGGTCGCGGGGCTCACCGAAGCCTTCGGCGGCGCACCGGTCTTGGCCGTCGCGCCGGGCTTCGGGGTGGGGGTGACGGCCGGGGTGGCGGGATGGGGGGAGGCGCCCGGCGCACCCGGGCCGGAGGCGGCCGCCCCGGGGTGGGCGGCCCGCGCCCCGTGCCCGCCGCCCTTGCCGTCACCCCCGTTCGTCACGGCGTACGTGATGCCGCCCCCGGCGAGCACGACGGCGGCGGCCGCCACCACGACGACGGCCCGCCCCCGACGCCGCGGCCCGCCGGGAACCGGTCCACCGCCCTGCCGTGAGGTGACCGTGGGGCGCGGGCCGACGGGCGGCCCGAGACGGCCCCCGGGGCCGGGCGCAGGAACGGGCGCGGACGCGGGAACGGGAGCGGGAGGCGGCGGAGCGGGGGCCGGCGGTGCCGGACGCGCGTCGGCCGGGCTCCCCGCCGCGACCCGCTCCAGCATCGCGCGCGCCTGCTCGGCGGTGGGCCGATCCTCCGGCCGCTTCGCCATCAGGGCCTGCAGGACCGGCGCCAGCGGTCCCGCCAGCCGCGGCGGGGGCAGCGGCTCGGAGACGATCGCGGACAGGGTGGACCACACGGAGGTGCGCCGGAAGGGCGAGGTGCCCTCGACGGCCGAGTACAGGGTCATGCCGAGCGACCAGATGTCGGAGGCCGGTCCGGGCTCGCTGCCCTGGGCCCGCTCCGGCGGCAGGTAGTCCAAGGAGCCGATGATCTCGCCCGCGCGGGTCAGCTTGGTCTGGGCCTCCTCCTCGGCGGCGTCCACCGAGGCGATGCCGAAGTCGGTGAGGACCACCCGGCCCCCGTCCTGCTCCAGCAGCACGTTCCCCGGTTTGACGTCCCGGTGCAGCACGCCCACCCGGTGGGCCGCGTCCAGGGCGTCCATCAGCTTGGCGCCGATGGCCGCCGCCTCCCGCGGATCCAGCGTCCCGCGCCGGGCGAGCAGGTCGTCGAGTGAGGGCCCCTCGATCAGTTCCATGACGATGACGGGCAGGCCCCGCTCCTCGGTCACGTCGTGCACCGTGACCACCCCGCCGTGCCGGATCCGTGCCGCGGCCTGCGCCTCGCGCCGCATCCGGGCCCGCAGGTCGGCGAGTTCGGGCGCGGACGCGTCCGTGTGGGCCCGCAGGAGTTTGACGGCCACCTCGCGACCCAGCAGTTCGTCCACGGCCCGGCCGACGACACCCATGCCGCCGCGGCCGAGCACCGCGGTCACCCGGTAGCGGCCGCCGAGCACCCTGCCGACGAGTTCCCCGTCGTTCGCCTCTTCCCCCGGCACGGCACGCCCCGTTCCTCGACCGACAGCATGTGATCACCTCGCGGCCACCAGGGTAGAGGGCCGTGTCCGGATGTGACAGAACACCGTCATTGCCGCCACCCGGCACGGCTGTGACGATGGACGCATGTCCACGATCCGCCGCGTCGTCATCGCGGTCTTCCCCGATGTCGACCTCCTCGACGTCACCGGCCCGGCCGAGGTGTTCGCGCTGGCCAACCGGGAAACCGGTGGCCGGGCGGGCTACCGGGTGCAGCTCGCGGGCCCCGAGCCCGGAGTGGTGGCCACCTCGGCGGGGGTGCGCCTGGTCGCCGACCTGTCGTTCGCCGAGGTCGACGGCGTACTGGACACGCTCCTCGTGCCCGGTGCGGTGGACCTGCGCCCCGGCGGCCCGGTCGCCCGGATCGACGCGGAGGTGGTGGCGTGGCTGAAGACGGCCGCGCCGGCGGCCCGCCGCGTGGCGTCGGTGTGCGTGGGCGCCCACCTGCTGGCCGCGGCCGGTCTGCTCGACGGCAGGACGGCCACCACCCACTGGTCGACCGCCGCCCAACTGGCGGCCGACCACCCGGCGGTGACGGTGGACCCGGATCCGATCTTCGTCCGGTCCGGCAACATCTGGACCGGGGCCGGGATCAGCGCCTGCATGGACCTCGCGCTGGCGCTGGTCGCCGACGACCTGGGGGAGGAGGTGGCGCTGGGCGTGGCCCGGCAGCTGGTGATGTACCTCAAGCGGCAGGGCGGCCAGAGCCAGTTCTCGGTGCCGCTGAGCCGGCCCGCCGCCTCCCGCCGGGACATCGACGAGCTGCGGATGTTCATCGCCGACCACCTCGACGGCGACCTGTCCGCGGCGGCCCTCGCGGCCCGGATGTGCCTGAGCGAGCGGCACTTCGCCCGGGTGTTCCGCCAGGAGACCGGCACCACCCCCGCCGCCTACGTCGAGGCCGCCCGCGTGGAGGCGGCCCGCCGCCTGCTGGAACACACCGACCAGCCCTTGGACGAGGTCGCCACGGCCTGCGGACTCGGCTCGGTGGAAACCCTCCACCGGGCGCTGCGCAAGCAGATCGGCATCACCCCGGCGGCCTACCGCCGCCGCTTCCGCACCTCGGGCTGAGTCCCTCCGCCCGTTCTCCACCCCTTTTCCCGCACCATCCCGACAAGGAGTGCTTCGCCATGCCCGTTTCCACCACCCTGCGCGATGTGATCGGCCTCGACAACGAGCTGCCCCGCCTCGCCGACACCGCCCTCGTCCTGATCGACTTCCAGAACACGTACCGCACCGGCGTCATGGCCCTCGAAGGCGCCGAAGAGGCCCTCGCGGCGGGCGCCCGGCTGCTGGCCGCCGCCCGGGCCGCGGGCATCCCGGTCGTCCACGTGGCCGACGCGGGCTACGACATCGACTCCGAGCTCGGCGCCATCAGCCCCGAAGTCGCCCCCGCCGACGGCGAACCGGTCGTCGTCAAGGGGGTCCCCGACGCCTTCCACGGCACGGACCTGGAGAAGACCCTGCGCGAGCTGGGCGCCGGCCAGGACCTGGTGCTGGCCGGGTTCATGACCCACATGTGCGTCGCCTTCACCGCCCAGGGCGCCTTCAACCGCGGCTTCCGGCCCACCGTCGTCGCCGAGGCCACCGCCACCCGGTCCCTGACCGCTCCCGACGGCACGGCCCTGCCGGCCGCCGGCCTCCAGACCGCGGCCCTGGTCACGATCGGGGACGTGTTCGGTCTCGTCGTCCCCACCGTCGAGGACCTCATCGGTTAGCCGTACGCCCCTGGGTCGGCGGGGTGAGCCGGCTGCTCAGCCAGCCCAGCGCGTCCGGGTACATCCCGCTCCAGGTCTGGAAGTTGTGCCCGCCCGCCGGCCGGACCAGGGTCTTCACACTGACCCCACTGCCCGCCGCGGCCCTGGCGAACTCCGCCAGTTGCCGCGGCGGGCTGTCCTTGTCCTGCGCGGAAGTGGCCAGGAACAGGCCGACGTCCGCCTTCTTCGCGTGCTCGACCAGCCACATCGGACTGTTGTGCTCCCGCAGCACCGGATCGGACAGCACCTCCGGATCGCCCGTCAGCGGATCCGGGTCCAGGGCCGCTCCCGCCCGGAAGGCCTTCGGGTACTGGAGCGGCAGCTTGGCCGCGCAGAACCCCCCGGTGGAGACGCCCATCAGGCCCCAGCCACCCGGTGCGGGCAGGGTCCGGAACTTCCGCGCGACCAGATCCGGCACGTCCTTGGCCAGCCAGTCGGCGACCTTGCGGTCCGGGGTGTTGCTGCAGTCCGTGTTCACCCCGCCCGGGTAGATCTCCGGGATCACCAGGATGAACGGGTGCGCCGCGCCCAGGTCCACCAAGTCGTTCAGCGCGCCCGGCATCTTCCCGAGGTCGATCCAGGTGCGGGGCGTGCCCGGATAGCCGTGCAGCAGCATCAGCACGGGGAACCGGGTGCGGTCCGCGCCCGGAGCGTCGTACTGCGGCGGAGTCCACACCGTCACCTGCCCGGCGAGCTTCGAGTGCGAGCCCCGGAAGTACGTGGTCCGCGTACCGTCGCCGCCCGGTGTGAACGTGGCCCGTCCCACCGGCGGTCCGGTCATCGAGCCGGGGTCCTGTCCCGCGCCGGTGCCCAGCAGGTCGTCCCAGGAGGAGTAGAGCCCGTAGCTGTCGTTGATCCACGTGGCCACCACGCAGATCGCCGTGAGCTGGCACAGCCCGATCATCACCAGCCGCGCCGGCCACCGCACCCATCCCGGGCCGGGGATCCGGTTCCACAGCAGCAGCGCGGCCAGCACGGCCAGCACGGTCAGGACGATCAGCGTGACGAGGAACGAGGCGGCGGTCAGCTCCACGGCCCCTGCTTCCCCCGTCCGCCCGCACCGCCGAGGGCGCCGAGGCCGCCGACGCTCACCTCCGCCGTGTGCCACCCGGTCGCCCCGTCGGGGACGGTCCCCGTCCGCACCCCCGTCTGCACGGCGCCCGTGCCGTCCGTCGCCCGGACCTCCAGGGTGTGCCGACCCGGCGTCGCCTCCCACGGCCACACCCACTGCCGCCAGGTGTCCACCCCGTCCGCCGCCCCGAGCCGCGCCTCCTGCCAGGCGCCACCGTCCACCCGTACCTCCACCCGGGCGATCCCGCGGTGCTGCGCCCACGCGACTCCGGCCACCGCCACCCGGCCCGGATCCACCCGGGAGCCCGGACGCGGGGTGTCGATCCGCGACTGCGTCTTGACCGTGGCCTGCTGCGCCCACGACCGGCGCACCCAGTACGCGTCGTACGCGGCGAAGGTGGTCAGCCGCAGTTCGGTCAGCCACTTGCAGGCGGAGACGTATCCGTACAGCCCCGGTACGACCATCCGGACCGGGAACCCGTGCGCGAACGGCAGCGGTTGACCGTTCATCCCCACGGCCAGCAGCGCCGCCCGACCGTCCATCACCGCCTCCACGGGGGTGCCGATGGTCATCCCGTCCACCGAGCGCGCCACCAACTGGTCCGCCGGACCGCCCCGGGACGGCGGCCGTACGCCCGCCTCGCGGAGCAGGTCGCCCAGGCGCACGCCGAGCCATCGGGCGTTGCCCACGTACGGCCCCCCGACCTCGTTGGACACGCAGCACAGCGTGATGTCGTGCTCGACGAGCGGGCGGGCCAGCAGCTCCCGCATACCGAGGGTGAGGGGTCGGGTCACCCCGTCGCCGTGGATGGTCAGCCGCCAGTCGTCGGCGTCCACGCGCGGTACGACCAGCGCGGTGTCCACGCGGTAGAAGGCCCCGTTGGGCGTGATGAAGGGGGAGATCCCGGGGACGGGCAGCTGTGCCCCGGCCGGGACCGGCGGCGCGGGCACCGTGGGCGGGGGCAGGACGAAGTCGGCCCGCGAGGCCGTCGCCCCCGACGAGCCGTACGCGCCGAGCCGCCGGCCCGCGTACCCGATCCCGGCCGAGAGCAGCACGACCGCCGCGGTCAGCCGGCCGAAGCCGCGCCGGTCCAGCGGCCACGTCCCGGCCGGCGTCCCGTCGGCCGGCCGGGGCCGGTTCGCCACCGTGACCAGCAGGTACAGCACGGCCGCGGAGGCCAGTGCGCCCATCAGCGAGGGCAGCGCGTCCTTCCAGGAGGCCTCCGGCCGGCTGAGGGCGGCCACCGCCCCCAGCACCCCGATCCCGCCCGTGACCGCGATGGCGGCGGGCAGGCTCCGCAGGGCGAGGATTCCCGTGCCGGCCGCCACCGACGCCAGGACGAGGACGACGCCGATGCCCAGCGCGGCCTTGTCCGAGGTGCCGAACAGCCGGATCGCCCACTCCCGCACGCCCACGGGCGTGAGGTCGACCAAGGCACCGCCCACGGCGGTGAGGGGGGCGGCCTCGGGCCGGACCGCCGCGGCGGTCAGTTCCGCGACGGCCAACCCCGCGAAGGCCGCCACCACGCCGGTGACCGCCCCCACCAGCGGCCGCCGGCCCGGTCTAGGGCCCGTCGTCGAACGGTTCGTCGCGTTCACTGGGTCCATCCGGTGTCGTCGCCTTCCGAAGGGCTTCCGGGACTTCCCGGCGCTTGCGCAGCTCCACCACCCCGTAGGGCCAGGGGCAGTGGCCCGAGCGGTCGAGGGCCGACGGCTCCGGAATCGGCGGGGGCTGCTGTGCGGTCTCGGTCATGCCCACGATGATTTCCGCGGCCGTCCCGGGCGGCGGAGAGCCGACCGTCCTGTACCTCGGACGGGTAGCGGGATTCCCCCGGGAGAGTGGTCAGTTCGATACCGGCGCGGGGGCCGCCGCGGGCAGCGCCGCGGCGATCCCGGCCGCCAGCCGGTAGGGGTCCCCGCTCGGCCGGTCCGGGTGCCGGGTGGTGCGCCGGGCCCACTCCTCCTCGTACGCGTGCCAGTCGATCTCCCGGGGAGCGGCCTGCCGCACCAGTGCCTCCTCCAGCGAGTCGAAGTAGAGCTTCCACCGCCCGGCGTACAACTCCGAGACCAGGCCGCTCCATTCACGGTTCGCGTAGTCGTGCAGGAAGCCGCCCTCGCTCGTGCCGCGCAGGCCCCACACGCTGAGGATCGAGCGCGCGTCGTACTCGTACCGGTCGCGCTCGGCCTCGTCGGCGCCCCAGGACCGGGCCTTGCCGAGCCAGTCCCCGAGCAGGAAGTGCGGATCGGAGCCGATGACCGCGTCCAGCTTCCGCTCGGCATCCGCCCATTGGGCGGTCAGCTCGCGGAACCGGGCCAGGTCCTTGGCCTCGTACGCCGCCTTGATCTTCGGCAACAGCACCCGCGAGTGATTGGCGAGGGCCTGCCGGGCCGTGTCCACCAGGTCGAACCGGTAGGCGCTGGAACCGCGCAGCGCGGGATCCACCCTCAGCAGGTGGTCCAGCGCCCTGCGGACCGAATCGGCCGGATAGCGCATCGACTTGGGGCTCCAGTGCGCCGCCCCCACCGCACTCAGCGAGGGCCGTGCCGTGAACAGGCTGTCCTGGGACTCCGACCACAGGCCGGACGAGGTGCTGTACGGGCCCTTGCGCAGCTCCTCCCAGGCCGCTGCCGCCTCCGGGTCCGGCCGGCCGTAGCGGCGGGCCGCGTACCGCGCGAACCAGCGGCGCTGGTCGATCGGCCCCGGCTCCCAGGCCAGGTCGGTGAAGAGGTCGAAGGCCGCCGGATTGGTGCCGGTGCCCTCGGGCAGGTACGCGATCCCCGCGAGCGCGCTGTCGCCCTTCGCCCGCCAGGCGTCGAACCGGTCGATCCACACCGAGGTGTTGGCGCCGATCGTGGTGTGCCCGCCGAAGTTGTAGATGGAGCCCATCGCGTACGGGACACCGCCCCAGCGGGTCTCGCGGTCCAGGCGGTTGTACCGGTCCGACAGCCCGTCCAGGATCAGCAGCTTCGAGGTGTCCACCCCGGCGAGCAGCTCGGCCGTCGGATCGTCCTGCCAGCCCAGCACCGCCCACAGCGCCCCCGGATGGGCGGCGTGCAGGGCCCGCTGGATGGCACCGGCCGCCGCCTTCACGTCCACGTCCCCGGTCCGGCCGCCCTCGTGCAGGGGGCTCATCCGGTACATCGTGCTGTCGCCGAACACCGCGCGCTGCGCCGAGTAGTACGCGGCCGCCAGTTTCCCGAAGACCGGAGAGGAGGGATCGAGCCAGTCGGGGCGGTCGAAGCCCGCCCAGTCGCCCTGCGCCACCGTGACCGCGCCCGCGTTGCGGGCGGCGAACTCCGGGGGCACGGTGCCGAAGTAGCCGGGCAGCACCGGGGTCATGCCCAGCGACCGCAGTTGCCCGGCGAGCCGGCCGCCCAGCTCGGCGCGCTCGCGCAACAGGTGGTCGGAGACCGGCCCGCCGAAACCGCTGAGGTTCTGCAGCAGCCACCAGCTCTGGTGCCCCGGGCCGGGGATCCACCGGCGCAGCTCCTCGGCGGAGTAGCCGAAGTCCCGGAGCGCCTTGTAGTACGCGTACTCCGCGCCGACCTGGACGAACACCTCGTTGACCCCGTGCAGGGCGAGCAGGTCGATCTGCCGCCGGTGCTCCTCGAAGGTGCGGTACGGCCCCGAGTAGCCGTCGTCGGTGTCGTTCAGCGCGTACCGGTGCGGTACGAGGGCGCTGCGCGTGACCGGCGCGGGCACGGCCGGCAGCACGTCGGGCAGCATCCCGATGCTGTCGCCCGGCCAGCCGATTTCGGCCCCCGCGACGTGCTGGAGGTACCAGCCGACCCCGGTGAGCAGGCCGGCGCCGGTGCGCCCGCGCACCGTGACGGCGCCCGCTCCGCCGGAGACGGTGAAGGTGTCGGCGGCCGCTCCGGCGTCCGCCACGAGCGTGAACTGCGCCGCGTGGCGGGGCAGCAGCCGCTCCAGCGAGGCCCGCGCGGCCAGGGCGGCGTCGACGGCCCGCGCCCCCGGACCCCCGGGGTGCGCGTCCGCCCGTACGTCCCCTCGTACGTCGGGACGCGCGGGCGCGTCCGCGCCCGGAGCCGTGGCCCCGGGCGCGGGGGCCGCGCAGGTCAGGGCCAGCAGCGCGGCCGGCAGGGCGGCGAGGGCGACATGGCGGCGCCCGCTTCGTGACATCGGGTTGCTCATCCGTTCGCTGGGGTGGTCAGACCGGCAGGGACCAGGCCTGGTCGACCCGGTGGTCGCCGCAGGGGGCCAGGTGCAGCCGCCCGGCCGGGGTGTCCGGCGTGGTCATCGGAGCCGGAGCCGTCAGGCACGTCCCGCTCGCCTCGTCCACGAGGGTTCCGTCGCGGCGGTGCGACCAGCTCTGGCCCGTCGGCTGCTGCGCCTGCGGGGGAGCGCAGTCGACCAGCTCCACCAGGCCGGCCGCGCCCGCGGACAGGCATTCGCCGGCCAGCCGCACTTCCCCGTCGGCGCCGAGGGACCACCGCTGGTCGGGGGCGCCGGTGCAGGTGCCCAGGACGACCGCGCCGACGCCCGTGGTGTTCGCCCCGTCGGCGCACTTGGCGCCGTCGCCGACGATCTGCCCGGTCGGCACGGCCTCGGCGCAGCGGTCGTGCGGGGTGAGCCGCCACACGGCGGTGTCGTGCCCGGCCAGCCTCCCGGTCAACGTGTCGGCGACGTCGCGGCGTTCGCCGCTCCACAGGTCCTGTGCGTCGGCCGTGCACGAGGGCAGCCCGATCTCGTCGAGCGGCACGCTGATGTTCCGGGTGGCCGCCGAGCGGTTGAGGACGGCCACCGCCCGGTCGCCGTTCGCGAGGGGTCGGACCAGGATCTCGAAGGTGGAGTTGGAGGAGACCACGGCTCCCTGACGACCCATCGGGTCCTGGTCCAGCGCGATCATCCGGGTGTTGCCGAGGGCGGCGAGCCCCTCCGGGGTCAGCCGGGAGACGTCGGAGGACAGGATGAACGGGGCCGCCATCATGGCCCACAGTGCGACCTGGCTGCGGCTCTCGGCCGCGGTGAGCCCGGGGGCCCCCGCGATCAGGAAGTCGGGGTCGTTCCAATTGCCGGGGCTCGCGTACCGTCCCAGCCAGCGGTTGTAACCGTAGTTGCCCATCACCGAACTCCACCGGGAGGTGGCCGGCGCGGCCGGGTCGTGGACCTTGATGTCCCTTCCCTCGCGCCACAGTTGGCCGGTCTCGCCGACCCAGCCGAGCACCTTGTGCCAGTCCGCCCCGCCCCATTCGCCCTGCTGGAAGTAGGCGGGCGCGGAGGCGGAGAGGACCATGTCCCGGCCGGCGTCGCGCAGGGCCTTCGCGACCGCCGTGTAGGCGTCCCGGTAGGCCCGCTCCTTCGTCTTGCCCTCCGGCACCCAGAGGTTGCAGCCGTCCATCTTCACGTAGTCCACCTTCCAGGAGGCGAACTGCCGTGCGTCCTGGAGGTAGTGGTCCGCGCCGCCGCCCTGGGGGGAACCGCTGCCCGGGTACTTCTCGCAGGTCAGCGAGCCGGCGTCCTGGTAGATGCCGAACTTCAGGCCCTTGGCGTGCAGGTGTTCGCCGAGCCAGGCCATGCCGTGCGGGAACTTCTGTGCGTCGACGACCAGGGCGCCGTTCGCGTCGCGGCTCCTGGTCATCCAGCAGTCGTCGACGGTCACCGTGTCGTAGCCCTTGGCGGCGAGCCCGGAGGTCACCAGCGCGTCGGCGTTCGCGACCACCTTGGCCTCGTCGATGTCGCACATGTAGTGCGCCCAGTTGTTCCAGCCCATCGGAGGGGTGAGCGCGAGGGGAGTGTCCGAGGTCGCCTTCGGCTCGGCCGAGGCGGCCGACGAGGGGACGGCCGGGAGCGCGAGGGCGAACAGGGCGGCCGCGGTCAGACAGGGGAGCGTCGCACGCAGGCGAGGCGGCACGGAGTCTCCTTGACGTGGGGGCAGTCGTGCGCCCAGTGCAGCGAGGCGACTACCCACTGTCAACGCAAGTCGCTGATTATGACCCGATCACCAGCAATATGGCCGTAATCGCCGTCACGCGAACGTGGGGTGCGGGCGGGTGTCCCGCACGCGGTACGGCGGAAGGCGAGGCGGCTGATACGGCGTACGATACGGTGTATCTCATGCCGAGAAGATCAACCGCCCTGGACCGCGCCACACCCGAGGCGATCGCCGTCGCCGCCCTGCGGATCATCGACGAACAAGGGCCCGGCCACCTCAGCTTCCGCGCCCTCGCCGAGCGGCTCGACGTCTCCCACGCCACCGTCCAGCGCCGCTGCACCGACCTCGCCGGGCTCCTCGACCTGTGCACCGAACACCTGGCCGGCCGGCTCCCCGAGATCCCCGCCGGCACGGACTGGGCCGAGGCCGCCGAGCAGCGCTTCGGCGCGCTCTACCGGCTGCTCGTCGCCCACCCCGGGCTCCTCGTGCTGCGCGGCGGCCGTCCCTGGCTCGGCCGTCGGCTGCTGGCCCGGCTCGTGGAACCGGCACTCGCCGACAGCGTCGCCGCCGGGATGAGCCCCGCCGAGGCGATGACCGTCTACCGCCGCATGTACCTGCTCACCCTCGGCAGCGCCGCCTTCGTGGACCACCGCGACCCGGCCGCCGCCACCGCCGCCTCGCGGGCCGCCCTCGCCGCGCTCGACCCGGCCGAGTTCCCGGTGCTCACGGGCGCGTTGGCCGACGTACTGCCCCCGCTCACCGACCACGAGGTGTACTACGGAGCCCTGCGCCAGCTGATCGAAGCCGCCCGGCCCGACCGGCCCGAGCGGCCCACCGACTGATGGGGAGACCGACCATGGAACCGACGCCGCGACTCGACTACGCCGCCGTACGCGCCGCCGCGGACCGCATCGCCGACGCGATCCGGCCCGTCGCCGTGGCCCCCGCCGCCGACGGCGTCCGGTACGCGCTGGAATACCTCCAGCACACCGGCTCCTTCAAGGCCCGCGGCGCCCGCAACTTCCTCGCCGCGCACGCCGCGGCCGGCACCCTCCCGTCCGCGGGCGTCACCATCGCCTCGGGCGGCAACGCGGGCCTGGCCTGCGCCTGGGCGGCCCGCGCCCAGGGCGTGCGGGCGACCGTGTTCCTGCCGGGCAACGCCCCGCGCGTGAAGGTGGACCGGTTGCGCGGCTACGGCGCCGACGTGCGGCTCGTCGGCGACCGGTACGCCGAAGCCCTCGCCGCCTGCGAGGAGTTCGCCGCCACCAGCGGGGCGCTGAGCAGCCACGCCTACGACCACCCGCTGATCGCGGCCGGCGCGGGCACCCTGCTCGACGAGATCCGGGACGCCGTGCCCGGGCTGGACACCGTGGTCGTCGCGGTCGGCGGCGGCGGACTGTTCGCCGGGGTCGCCACCGCCGCCCGCGAACACGGCGTACGGGTGCTCGCGGCCGAGCCGGAGAACTGCCGCGCCCTGAACGCGGCCCTGGAGGCGGGCCGCCCCGTCGACGTGGCCGTGGACTCGGTCGCGGCGGACTCCCTCGGCGCGACCCGGGTCTCGGCCGCCGCGCTGGAGGCCGCGCAGGGGGACCACGTACGGTCGGTCCTCGTCCCGGACACCGCCATCACCGCCGCCCGGCGCGCCCTGTGGGAGGAGCACCGGATCGTGGTCGAGCCGGGAGCGGCCACCGCCCTCGCGGCCCTGCGCGCCGAAGCCGAGCCGCCCGGCAAGCGGGTCGTCGTCATCCTCTGCGGGGCCAACACCGACCCCGGGGACCTGGTGTCCTCCGGCGCGTGACGCCCGGCGCTACGTGACGAGCCGGAGCTGGGCCAGGGGCAGGGCGATCCGGGCGGCCGCGCGTGCGGGGAGCCGGGCGGCCTCCGCGTCGATCCAGGCCAGTACGAGGGTCTGCTCGGCGCGGTCGCACAGCGAGAGGTGGAACAGCAGGTGCCGCCAGGCGCGGGCGGTCCGTTTGGCGGTGGCGGCGGGGGCGCTCGCCTCGGCGAAGGCGGCCCGGGCCAGCGCCGCCCAGCCGGGCCCCGGGCTGACGCCCGCTTCGCGGACCAGCGTGGCGAGGTTGAACGTGGTCAGGATGCGGGCCTGTTCGATGACGGCCGGGTCCCGGGACAGGGCCGGGCGCGCCCGCCAGTGGGCGGGCTGCGGCACGAGCACGGGACGGCCGGCACGATCGGCGCACAACTGGGCGAGGCCTTCCAGGTCGTCCGTCTCGGCCATGTCCCGCACCGCGGCGAAGTCGATGCCGTGGTAGCGCTCGTACACGGTGCCGCGCAGCAGCTCGGCGGCGTGCCGGGCCGCGTCCAGCAGGGCCGGCGAGGCCGCCCCGCTGAAGTCGTTCGCGAAGGGCTCCAGCAGGAGCTCCGTCGCCGGCTCCGCCCGGTCCGAGATCCGGGACAGCTCGCCCAGGAGGAGGACGGGCAGCCCGGTGCCGGGGAAGGCCGCCAGCGAGGTCTCGGCCAGCCGGGTCAGGGTCGCGCGGGCCCGCGCCGCCGGCTCCTGCCGGTGCCACCGGTCGACCGCCCGGACCCAGGGCAGTTCGGACACCGGCACGTGGTACGCGGGGATCCAGTAGCCCCTGTACCGGGACCGGGAGGACCGGTGGGCGGCCGCGATCAGCGTGCGCAGCGAGGCGTCGGCGTAGCCCTGCGCGTCGTACGCGGCGATCACCTGGGAGGCCAGCTCGGCGAGCACCTCGGCGGAGGGGATCGCCCCGCGTTCCAGCAGGACCTCCACGGGCGCGTCGAGGACGCTCGCGGCGATCGCGCGCACCGAGGACGGGATCGGGGTCCCGGCGGGCAGGTTGCCGTCCCGGGACTCCTCGGCGGTCACGGGGCCGACGAGCGCCTCGACCGCCTCCCTCGGCAGCCCCCGGTCCACCGGGTGGGCGGAGAGCCTGCGCAGCACCAGTGCGGCCAGCTCGTGGTGCGCCGGCCGCTCCCGGTACGGCTGCCTCTCCTTCTCCCGCTTTGCGGCCATCGAGCCGAGGGCGTGCCGCAGCAGGCCCGCCGCCCGGGGCGAGGGCGTGCGCCCGGCGAGGGCCCCTTCCAGGGCGCCGCGCAGGACGGCGGCGTTCGACTTGGGGTCCAGGTGCTTGGTGCAGCGGGTGTGCACGGCCGCGAGGGACCGGTACCGCTCCAGCAGCGCCGCGCCGTCGGCGGTCCACTCCGGGCCGTGGGCGTCCGCGCGCCGCCAGTGGGCGAGCAGCTCGTCCTCGTACGGCCGCCACACCGTCAGTGCCTCGCGTTGTGCCTCGACGGCGGCGTCGGGCCCCCGGCGCGCCAGCAGGGCGGCGGCCTCGCCGACGGTACGCCGGTGCACGAGTTCCGGGCCGGGGGAGGGCAGCTCCGCGGGCCGCGGGGCGAACCGCACCTCGTGGGCGTGGGGCCGCAGCTCGTCGACGAGTCCGGCCGCCGCGGCGGCCTCCCCGGCGCGCAGCAGCCAGGCCACGACGGGCAGCGCGGCCTCCTCGGGCGTGCGCACCTCGTACCGTCCGCTGTCCAGCAAGGAGCGCAGCCGGGCGAGGCCTTCGTCCGTGAGGCAGTGGGCGAAGAGCTCGGGTGGCGGCAGGTGCACGAGAGGATCGATGGTGTCCATGGTCGGCGTGGCAGGTTCCGCCCCTGCGCCCTCCGACTGAGCAAGTCGGTGCTCTGGCTGCTGAGCTACACGCCGTTACCGGGGAAACCTAGACGTTCGAACACCGCTCGCACAACCGGGATCCCGGCGGGGCACCCGCCCGCGGTTCAGCCGCACTCCCGCGAAGGGCAGGGCTTCACCCCGTGGGTGCCCGGGATCAGGGCCGTCTGCTCCTTCGGCGGCGCACGCCGCTCTTCGGGGAGGTCTTCGGAGGTATCGGATCGGATCCGGGAGGGAACCGACTCCCCATGCACGATGACCGCGGCATCACCGAACACCGTCTCCGCAGGGTCCTGGGCGAGCGCATCAAGCCCGCCGTCCGCTCGCACCGCGTTCCGCTGACCGTCGAGCGGTGGGACGCCCCCGGCGAACCCGTCCCCGTGGCCGAGGGCCTGGCGGCGCCCTACGGACCCTGCGCCCCCGGCGACGCGTGGGGACCGGCCTGGGGCACGACCTGGTTCAAGGTCACCGGTACCGTCCCCGCCGAGTGGGCGGGCCGCACCGTGGAGGCCGTCCTCGACCTCGGCTTCGACCGGATGATGCCCGGCTTCCAGTGCGAGGGCCTCGTCCACCGGGCCGACGGCGGTGAGATCAAGGGGTTGAACCCGTACAGCGACTGGGTGCGCGTGGCCGACCGGGCGGTGGGGGGCGAGCGGGTCGAGTGGTACGTGGAGGCCGCCTCCAACCCCGTTCTGGTCGACCAGACGGCCACCTTCGAGGGCGACCGGCTGACCTGCGGCGACCGGCCCCTCTACCGGCTCGCCCGGATGGACCTCACCGTCTTCGAGACCGAGGTCTGGGAACTGGTCCAGGACCTCGAAGTGCTCCACGACCTGATGACGCAGCTCGACACCGAGGACGCCCGGCGGTACGGGATCCTGCGCGCCATCGGCTCCGCGCTCGACGAGGTGGACCTCGCGGACGTGCCCGGCACGGCGGCCGCCGCGCGCGAACGCCTCGCCGGCGCGCTGGCCGCCCCCGCCGAAGCCTCCGCGCACCGGATCACCGCGGTCGGCCACGCCCACATCGACTCGGCGTGGCTGTGGCCGCTGCGCGAGACGGTGCGCAAGGTCGCCCGGACCGCCTCCAACGTGGTCGGTCTGATGGACGAGCACCCCGGGTTCGTCTTCGCCATGTCGCAGGCGCAGCAATTCGACTGGATCAAGTCCCACCGGCCGGGACTCTTCGAGCGGGTCAAGAAGAGGATCGGGGAGGGCCGCTTCGTGCCCGTCGGCGGCATGTGGGTGGAGTCCGACACCAACATGGTGGGCAGCGAGGCGATGGTCCGCCAGTTCCTCTACGGCAAGCGGTTCTTCCTGGAGGAGTTCGGCATCGAGACGCGCACCGTCTGGCTGCCCGACTCCTTCGGCTACTCCGCCGCACTCCCGCAGATCGTCGCGCTCTCCGGATCGAAGTGGTTCCTGACGCAGAAGATCTCCTGGTCGCAGGTGAACCGCTTCCCCCACCACACCTTCTGGTGGGAGGGCATCGACGGCACCCGCGTCTTCACCCACTTCCCGCCCGTGGACACCTACAACTCCGACCTCGGCCCCGCGCAGATGGCGCACGCCGCACGCAACTACCGGGAGAAGGGCCGGGGCTCGCGCTCGCTGGCCCCCTTCGGGTGGGGTGACGGCGGCGGCGGACCCACCCGTGAGCACCTCGCCCGCGCCGAGCGGCAGCGGAACCTCGAAGGCTCCCCGAGGGTGGAGATCGAGCGCCCGGACTCCTTCTTCGAGAAGGCCCACGCCGAGTACGAGGACGCGCCCGTCTGGACCGGCGAGCTCTACCTGGAGCTGCACCGCGGCACCTACACCTCCCAGGCCAAGACCAAACAGGGCAACCGGCGCAGCGAGTCCCTGTTGCGCGAGGCCGAGTTGTGGTCGGCGACGGCCTCGTCGCGGGTCCCGGGCTTCGCCTACCCGTACGAGGACCTGGAGCGGATCTGGAAGACGGTCCTGCTGCACCAGTTCCACGACATCCTGCCGGGCTCCTCCATCGCCTGGGTGCACCGCGAGGCACGCGAGACGTACGAGCGGGTACGGGAGGAACTCCGGGCCATCACCCTCGCCGCCCAGCAGGCGCTGGCCGGGCCGGGCACGGAGGAACTGGTCTTCAACTGCGCCCCGCACACCCGGCGCGGCATCCCGGCCGGCGGCGCGGGCCGCCCGCCCGGGCACGGGCAGCCGCCGGTCACGTCCGGTGAACGGCCCGGTGGCGGGTACGTCCTCGGGAACGGGCGGCTGGCCGTGGAGATCGACGGCCGGGGCCTGATCGTCTCGGCGTACGACCTCGAATCGGACCGGGAGTCGGTCGCCCCGGGCGCCGCCGCCAACCTGCTCCAGATCCACCCCGACTTCCCGAACATGTGGGACGCGTGGGACATCGACGAGTTCTACCGCAACAAGGTCACCGACCTCGTGGGCGTGGACTCCCTGGTGCTCGACGACGCGGGCCCCGCCTGCGCGACCGTCGCCGTGACCCGCTCCTTCGGCTCCTCGTCGGTGGTGCAGAGGGTCACCCTCCGGGCGGGCTCGCGGACGGTGGACATCGTCACGGACGTGGACTGGCACGAGACGGAGAAGTTCCTGAAGGCCGCCTTCCCGCTGGACGTGAAGGCCGAACGCACCGCCTCCGAGACCCAGTTCGGACACGTGTACCGGGCCACGCACACCAACACCTCCTGGGAGGCCGCCAAGTTCGAGATCTGCGCCCACCGCTGGATCCACGCGGAGGAGCCCGGCTGGGGCGTGGCCCTGCTCAACGACTCCACCCACGGCCACGACGTCACCCGTGACGTACGGGCCGACGGAGGCCAGACCACCACGATCCGCCTCTCCCTCCTGCGCGCCCCGCGCTACCCGGACCCGGAGACCGACCAGGGCCGGCACACCCTGCGGTTCTCCCTCGCCCCCGGCGCCGGCATCGGCGACGCGGTCCGCGAGGGCCACGCGCTGAACCTGCCGGAGCGGGTGGTCCGGGGCGCGGGCGTCGTGCCCCCGCTGCTCTCCGTCGACGACGACGCGGTCGTCGTCGAGTCGGTCAAACTGGCCGAGGACCGCGGCGGCGACGTCATCGTCCGCCTCTACGAATCCCTGGGCGGCCGCGCCCGGGCCACCCTGACGGCGGGCTTCCCCATCGCGGCGGCCGTCGAGAGCGACCTGCTGGAACGGCCCCTGGACGGCACGGCCGTGGGGGCCGCGGCCCCGGACGGCACGGTCGCCCTCACCCTGCGCCCGTTCCAGATCGTCACGGTCCGCCTGCGTCGCGCCTGATCCACCGGTCAGGCACCGGGCGCCGTCGCCGCCCTCCAGGCCTCGGGGCTGCGGTAGTGGTTGCGGTGTCCCGCGGCGAGCACCCGCCGCAGCGCGGGCAGGTGCTCGGTGTCGGCGGGCAGCCCCAGCCGGTCCAACAGGCCCAGCGCGGGCTCCGGTTCGAGGTTCCCGTAGACGTCGTGGTAACCGGCACGCAGGGCACGGAAGACGGCAGGGCGCAGCTCGGGCACCCGCGCCGCCGCCTCGTAGGTGGCGGCCTTGGCCTTCCACGGCACCGGGCCGGAACACTCCAGCACCCGGCGCGCCCGGCGCAGCAGCGGCTCCGGGGCGCCGGGCAGCAGCCGGTCGCGGTCGTTGCCGAGGACCTCGGCGAAGGCCTCCTCGGAGGTGTGCCAGACCTCGAACCAGTCGTACCAGAGGGAGTCGGTGATCGCGGGGTACTCCCGGACGGCTTCGAGCCTGCGGCGGTAGCCGCCCCAGAGCAGCTCCGCCGGCAACGGTCCCTCGGGCCCGAGATGGGCCGCGTGGACCTGGTGGGTCACCAGGGAGTGACCGCCGAGCAGGTCCATCAGCCCGAGCGCCACCCGCAACCTGCCCGCCAGGTCGAGCCGTTCGTCGGTGAAGGCCATCGAACCGAGATCGTTGCACAGGTCCTCCCCGGCGAGGTTCCGGGCGGGCGGCTCCGCGTCGTACCAGGCGTCGGGCCCGGTCTGGGTGATGCCGTCCTCGGCGAGCCGGCGCCGGGCGATCTCGGCGTCCGGTACGTCGGCCAGGAAGGAGGTGACCGCCGCGGTGAACTCCTCGGGAGCGGCGGCGTGCACCAGGTGGCCGACCGGGATCGTCGTGAGCCGGGCGTCCGGGATCCGGCGGACGAGTTCGGCGATGCCCTCGTGCGGGACGTGACTGTCGGGGCCGCCCGCCACCACCAGGGTCGGGGCCGTGATCCGCGACAGGCCCTCCAGCCAGGACGGGTCGGGGCGGTCGAGCTGCGGCCGGACCGCGAGCACCATCGCCCAGTCGAAGGCGAGCTCGCCTTCGGGCCGCACCGGGGCCACCGGTTCGCGGGGGAGCGGCGCCGGGGTGTCCTCCAGCACCAGCCGGACCACCCGCCACGGGCTGTGCTGGGCGACCAGGTGCGCGACCACGCCGCCCATCGAGTGGCCGACCAGGTCCACCCGGTCCAGGCCGACGGCGTCCAGGAACCCCAACACGTCGTCGCGCATCAGCGCCGGCGAGTACGTGCCGGTCCACTCGCTGCGGCCGTGGCCGCGCAGGTCCAGGGCGTACACCCGGCGGTCCCGCGCGAGCGCGTCGCCCACCAGGGCCCAGTCGTCCGAGGTCCGGCCCAGCGCCGGCAGCAGGAGCAGCGGGTCGCCGCCGGGCGGTCCGGCCACCCGGTACGCCAGCCGGACGCCGTTCACCGTGAGGGTGTGGTGTTCTGCCATCCGGCCGACAGTACGCGCCGCGGCCCGGCTGCTCACCCTGGCCGCCCGGGTCGACCCGTCGTCCTCGTCCGCCGGATCTCGGCGATACGGGCGGCGTGAACTCCGCCACAGCCGGGGCCCGCCTTCCCGGGGAATCCGGGGGAGGCGGGCCCCAGCTGTTTTGCACTTAGTTGCAAAACGGGGCTCCCCTCGCTAGAACAGGTTCATCACCCCCGCGCGAGGAGGCGCCCCCTCATGAGTTCCCAGAGCCGGTACCCGCACCTGCTGAGCCCCCTGGACCTCGGCTTCACCACCCTGCCGAACCGCGTGATCATGGGGTCCATGCACACCGGCCTCGAAGAGCACGAGGGCGGCTTCGAGCGCCTCGCCGCCTTCTACGCCGAGCGCGCCCGCGGCGGCGCCGGGCTCATCGTCACCGGTGGCATCGCGCCCAACGACGCGGGCCGGCCCTTCGAGGGCGGCTCCCGCCTCACCACCGAGGACGAGGCCGCCGAACACCGGGTGATCACCGACGCCGTGCACGCCGAAGGCGGCCGGATCGCCATGCAGATCCTGCACTTCGGGCGCTACGCCTACCACAAGGACCTGGTCGCGCCGAGCGCGATCCAAGCCCCCATCAGCCCCTTCGTCCCGAACGAGCTCACCGACGTCGAGGTCGAGCGCACCGTGGAGGACTTCGTCCGCGCCGCCCGCCTCGCCAAGCTCGCCGGGTACGACGGCGTCGAGATCATGGGCTCCGAGGGCTACCTGATCAACGAGTTCATCGCGGCCGCGACCAACAAGCGCACCGACCGCTGGGGCGGCGCCTACGAGAACCGCATGCGCTTCCCGCTGGAGATCGTCCGCCGTACCCGCGCGGCCGTCGGCGAGGACTTCATCCTCGTCTACCGCCTCTCCATGCTCGACCTGATCCCCGGCGGCTCCACCCTCGAAGAGGTCGTGCGGCTCGCCAAGGAGGTCGAGGCGGCCGGCGCCACCATCATCAACACCGGCATCGGCTGGCACGAGGCCCGCATCCCCACCATCGCCACCTCCGTCCCGCGCGGCGCCTACACCTGGGTCACCAAGCGGCTGATGGGCGCGGTCTCCGTCCCCCTCGTCACCAGCAACCGCATCAACACCCCCGAGATCGCCGAGGAACTCCTCGCCGACGGGCGCGCGGACCTCGTGTCGCTGGCCCGGCCCTTCCTCGCCGACGCCGACTTCGTGGCCAAGGCCGCCGCCGGTCGCCCCGAGACCATCAACACCTGCATCGGCTGCAACCAGGCCTGCCTGGACCACACCTTCAGCGGCAAGATCACCAGCTGCCTGGTCAACCCGCGGGCCTGCCACGAGACCGAACTCGTGCTCTCCCCGACGAAGCTGAAGAAGCGCGTCGCCGTCGTCGGCGCCGGCCCGGCCGGTCTGGCCTGCGCCGTCTCCGCCGCCGGCCGCGGCCACGCCGTCACGCTCTTCGAGGCCTCCGGCCACATCGGCGGCCAGCTCGACATCGCCCGACGCGTCCCCGGCAAGGAGGAGTTCGAGGAGACCATCCGCTACTTCGGCACCCAGCTCGCCGAGAGCGGCGTCGAGGTCCGGCTGAACACCCGCGCCGACGTCGAGACGCTCCAGGGCTACGACGAGGTCGTCGTCGCCACCGGAGTCACCCCCCGCACCCCGGAGATCGAGGGCGTGGACCACCCCAAGGTCGTCAACTACCTCGACGTGCTCCAGGGCGGCGCCCCCGTCGGCGAGCACGTGGCCGTCGTCGGCGCCGGCGGCATCGGCTTCGACGTCGCCGAGTACCTCACCGACAGCGGCGAAGGCGCCTCCCAGGACCCCGACGTGTACTTCCGCCACTGGGGCGTGGACACCTCGTACGCCGGACCCGGCGGGCTCGCCAAGCCCGAGCGCCCCGCGCCGCCGCGCAAGGTCCACCTGCTGCAGCGCAAGACCACCAAGGTCGGCGCCGGCCTCGGCACCACCACCGGGTGGATCCACCGCGCCGAGATGAAGCACCGCGGGGTCGTCTCCGTCGCCGGCGCCGCGTACGACCGCATCGACGACGAGGGCCTGCACATCACCGTCGGTGAAGAGCAGCACCTCGTACCCGCCGACACGGTGGTCCTGTGCACCGGACAGGAGCCGCGCCGCGACCTGTACGAGGCGCTGCGCGCGGCCGGCGTCGAGGCGCACCTGATCGGCGGCGCCGACGTGGCCGCCGAGCTCGACGCCAAGCGGGCCATCCGCCAGGGCACGGAGCTGGCCGCCACGCTTTGACCCGTGACGGCCGAAAGGGGATTGTGGCGGCCCGGCGGGGCCGCCACAATCGCCCGGTGACGTTCTCCCCCGCTGACGCAGACAAGATCCTCAGCCACCACTTCGCCCCCTGGGTGCTCGCCCTCGGCCTCACCGTCCAGGAGACGGGCGAGCGGCACGCCGTACTGCGGCTGCCCTGGTCCGACGAACTGGCCCGGGACGGCGGCGGCCTCTGCGGGCAGGCCATGATGGCGGCCGCCGACACCGCCACCGTCATCGCGATCTCCGCCGCGCGCGGCGCGTACGGGCCGATGACCACCGTCCAGCAGTCGACCAGCTTCCAACGCCCGGTGGTCGGCGCCGACGTGATCATCCGGGTACGGGTCACCAAGCTCGGCAAGCGGATGGCCTTCGCCGACATCATCCTGACCCCCGACGGCTCCGACGAGCCGGCCGCCACGGCGTCCACCGTCTACGCGCTGCTCGGCTAGGGCATTCCCGCCCCCTCCGCATGCCGGGGAAAAGCAAGTGACAGTCCGGGATTCCGGCCACTAGCGTCCCGGTGTGCGGGGGAACAAGAACTTCAACGTCTTCTGGCTCGGCCAGGCGCTCTCGGTCCTCGGCGGATCCATCTCGCTGCTCGCGCTGCCGCTGCTCGTCCTCGACGCCACCGGGTCCATCGTGCAGATGGGCCTCATCACCGTCGTCTCGGGCGCCACCGGCATCGGCACGGGCCTGTTCGCCGGATACGTGGTGGACCGGGTGGACCGCCGTCGGCTCATGATCGTCTGCGATCTGACGCGGGCGGTGCTGCTCGGCGCGCTGCCGCTGGTCTGGTGGGCGGGGCCCCGGATCTGGGTGCTGTACGTACTGACCGCCGTCGTCGGCGTGCTCAGGACCCTCTTCGACGTGGCGTACGTGACGGCGGTGCCGCAACTGGTGCGCCCCGAGGACCTGACCACCGCCAACGGGCGCCTGTTCGGCACCTTCGCCCTGGGGACCCTGCTCGGGCCGGCCGCGGCCGGGTTCATCGCCGCCGGGGTCGGCCCCGACTGGGCGCTCGCGGTCGACGGGGCCACCTTCCTCGTCTCCGCCGTCAGCCTCCGCTGGGTGACCTTCCACCGGCCGTCCGCGCCGTCCGGGCCGTTGGGGTCGCCGGAGCCGGCGGAACCGGCGGAGCCGTCCGGGAAGCGGCCGGCGGCCGGCGGGGAGGTGCTGCGGGAGATGTTCGTCGTCGGCTTCCGCTTCCTGTGGGGCCACCCGCTGCTGCGCCCGCTGACCATCCAGCTGACCCTGCTGACCTTCGTCACCATGGGCGCCACCGACCTCTTGGTCTTCCACGTCGAGGAGGACCTCGGCAGGGACTCCGTCACCCTCGGCTACGTCATCGCCGCGGGCGGGGCGGGGTCCGCCGTCGCGGCCCTCGCCGCCGGGCGGCTGCGCCGGGTCCTCGGCATCGGCGTCTGCTGGCCCGCCGCGCCGGCCCTGATCGCGGTGTCGGTCGCCGGCATCGGGATCAGCGGGAGCGTGCCGGTGATCGCCGTGCTGTCCGCGGTGTTCATGTTCGGCAGCACCCTCGGCGGGGTCTGCACCATGACCCTGCGTCAGGAGGTCACCCCGGACCACCTGCTGGGCCGCGTCACCTCCGCCTTCTGGACGGTGCACAACGCCTCGGGCCCCATCGGCGCGGCCGTGCTCACGGCGCTGGCCGCCCGCCACGGCGTCCCCGCGATCAGCCTGGCCGGCGGCGCGCTGTGCCTGCTGATCCTCGGCGGAGCACTGCTGACCCCGCTGCGCGGCGGCCGGGCCGATGCGCAGCGGGGTCCGTACGGGGAGGGTCCGGTCAGAAGCGGCCGGGTCCGGCGGGGAAGGGCAGCGGACCCGACGGAACCGGGGAACCGGGCCGGGCTTTAGCGGCCGGCGGCTGCGGGGCCGGGTTCCGGCAGGTCACGTCCCGGTCGGGCAGCCGGCCCGTGGCCAGGTACGCGTTCACGTGCGCGTTGGCGCAGGAGTTGGGGTCCGCCAGGTACACGCCGTGGCCCTCGCCGCCCTCCACCAGCACCATCCGCGAGCCGTTCAGCGCCCGGTGCAGGCCCTGCCCGCTGGTCAGCGGCGTCTGCGAGTCCCACTCGTTCTGCACGGTCAGCACGTTCGCCCGCGTCCGCATCGGGGTCGCGGCCTCCACGGGCCGGTTCCAGAAGGCGCACGGCTTGATGTTGGACGCGAAGTCCCCGTACAGCGGGTACTTCGCCTTGTCCCTCACCGCGTCACGCTCGTACTGCTCCGGGTAGCGCGGCCACGTGCCCGTGTCCCCGCACACCACGGACCAGAACACCGAGACGTCGTTGTCCGAGGCCGGTGCGGCGGCGCCGCTCCCGCCCGTGAGCAGCCGCTTCACCTCCGCGGCCGAGGCACCCGCCGGGAGCGGCTTGCCCTCGGCCGCCGCCTTGAGGGCCGCGACCATCGGGGTGGCCTGGGCCGGGTAGAAGAACACCGCCCGCGCGGCCCGGATGACGTCGCCCGTGACCTTGACGCCCTCGAACTCGATCGGCTCCCGGTCGGCGCGCGCCACCAGCCCCCAGAAGCCGGCGGACACCGCCTCCGGGCTGTCGCCGAGCCCGTACTCGGCCGAACGCTCGGCCGCCCACTTCGTCCACCGGGCGAAGGCGGGCTCGGCCTGCGTCGCCCACTGCTGGAGCATGCCCCGCCAGATCTGCTGCGGGTCCACCCCGCTGTCGAGCACGAAGCGGTCGGTGCGCTGCGGGAACATCTGCGTGTACACCGCGCCGAGGTAGGTCCCGTACGAATAGCCCACGTAGGAGAGCTTGCGCTCGCCCAGCGCCGCGCGGATCACGTCCATGTCGCGGGCCGTGTTGCGGGTGGTGATGTACGGCAGCACGTCGCCGGCCTTCTCACGGCACTTCTCGGCGACCGTCCGCGCCCACGCCACGTCGGAGGAGAAGCCCTCCGGGTGGTAGGGGCGGTCTATGGGCCTCTCGGCGTCGGTCAGTCCGCAGGAGAGGGGACTGCTCGCGCCGACCCCGCGCGGATCGAAGCCGATGAGGTCGTACTGGTCGCGTACGTCCTTGGGCATCGCTTCGTCCATCATCAGCGGCAGGTCGAGCCCGGAACCGCCGGGGCCGCCGGGGTTGAGCAGCAGTACACCGTGCCGTTTGGCCGGATTCTCGCTCTTGACGCGGGATATCGCGAGGTCGATGGTGCGCCCCTGGGGGCGCCGGTGGTCGAGCGGGACCTTGAGCGTGGCGCACTCGTACGAGGCCGGCTGCTCGGGGCTGCAACGGTGCCATGCGGGCTTCTGCTGCCCGGACTCCTGCGCGGGGGCGGCCGCCCAGGCGCCGGTCGCGGAGAGCAGGGGCACGGTGGTGGCGAGGAGAGCGGTGGTGGCGAGCAGCGGTGCGAGGCGTTTCATGCGCACGTGGCCGTTCCTTCCCTTCGGTCTGGAGGGCGAAGTCGTATGTCCCACCACCCTGTTGCACGCGCGGACGGGGCGAATCATCCCGGAGGGCGGGACTTCGTGCTCCTCACGAACGAGCCGAAATCAGGACAACTGGCCGACACGCGGAAGGTGGTGGCTGCACGCGGTCGCGGCCCGTGCGGGCCGGTCCTGAATTCCAGCCGACCGGCCCGCCCGGGATCGTGCTCGCCGGGATCCTCGCCGACCGCAAGATGCGGCACACGACGACCGGGCGGCTCGCGCCGGCCTCCGCCGTCTCCATCGACGCCGTCACCTGGGTCCTGCCGGCCCTGGCCGTCGGCCTGCCCCCGGGCCGGGACGGCTTCGCGACGGCACTCGCGGTGCTCGCCGTCGGGGCCCCGGCGGCCGCCGCCACCCAACGGTTCGGGCTCACCGACGTGTTCGGGGCGGTCCTCGTCGGACTGGCCCTGCCCGCGGACGGCGAGCGCGGCCCCTGGACCGCCGCCGCCGGAGCCCTCGGCCGGGCCGGGCCACGGCTGCTGCCCGTGCTGTTCGTCGTCCCCGGCACCACCCTGGCCGCCGGACCCGAGACGGTGCTCGACTGGCGGGCCCTGCTCCACGCGACCGCCACCGCACGGTGCGGGCCGCTGCTGTGGGCCGTCGACCGCCGGGCCGCGGACCCGCCCGACCGGCCCGACTTCGCCCCGGCGCTCCCGAACCACCCGCTGAAACGGACGAGTCGAGGGTAAACGATCGTTTCAACTGTGGAATCGATCGTCATTCTGATCTAAGGTTTCGCAGGTCCGGGCGGTGTGTCCGGTCCGAGTGCTGTCCTCGAACCGTCGTACGAGGACCGCGGTCACCACCGTCAGGAGGATCCGTGACCGACGAGGGTGCCCCGCACCTGAAGAGCCTGGGACTCCTCGAAGAGCTGATCGAGAAGGCCGACCTCGACGGGGCCGCGGTCCTCGACCCGACACCACTGTCGCTGAGCACCGGCCTGCCCGAGAGCGTCGTACGCGCCGGCCTGCGAGGCCAGACCCTGTACGAGACCGATTTCCAACAGCAGGTGGCGCAGCGGCTCGACTTCCTCCGGGAGACCCGCCGCCGCCCGGACGGGCTCCAGCACTCCCAGGCCGAGATCGCCGACGGCGCGGGCGTCACGCCCCAGTGGGTCGGTGAACTCCTCAAGGGCCGCAAGGTGCCGAGCCTGGAACTGGCCGCCCGCATCGAGGACTTCTTCAAGGTCCCGCGCGGCTTCCTCACCGCGACGCCGTCCCAGGCGCTCAACCGGGCGCTGGAGGAACGGCTGGCGAGCGAGCAGGCCCGTCAACTGGAGGACCTGCGGGAACTCAAGGAGCGGTACCAACTCCGGTCGATCGCGTTCCGGGGCGCCCCGGAAACCCTGGCCAAGATGCGGGACCTGCTGGATTTCATCATGAGCGACGACGAGCAGCAGAAGTGAACGGGAGCGAGGGGGTGGGGACCATGAGGAGCCGGCGACGCCGCGGGCGGCAGCTGCCGCCCAGTGAGGGAGTCATGCGCATGAACAGCCTTGTGCCCGGACGGCCGGGCACCGGCTTCACCGCCGGAACGCGCGGGGCGGCGGCATGAACGAGCCCAATGGCGCGGCCTTCTACATCCCGGGGGCGCTGCTGCTGCTCGCGGGCTTCCTGAAGCTGCCCCCGCTGTGGCGCAATCCCAAGGACGAGCTGCTGCGTTCCGTGTGCGTGCTGCTCTTCGCGGCCGCCGGCGTCTTCGCCACGGCCGCGGTCCCGTCCATCGCCGCCATCAACCGGTTCACCGGGATACCGAACGCGGCCGCACCGGTCGTGTACACGATCCTGACCGGGTTCTCCGGGGCCAATCTGGTCCTCATCATCCGCTGGAGCAGCGGTCCCGAGGACGCGGAACGGGCCGCCCGCTGGTCCCGCCGCTGCAACTGGGCCACCGTCGCGGTCATCGCCGCGATCAACGGGCTCTTCGTACTGGGCGACGCCCCGCGAGAGCGGCTGGTCGACCTCGACACGTACTACGCGAACACGCCCTACATCCGAGAGATGATCGTCCTGTACCTGGTGGCGCACACCACCGCCGCCGTCACGATGACCGTGCTGTGCTCCCGCTGGGCGCGCGTGGTGCACGGCCCCCTGCGGGCCGGCCTGATCTTCATCGTCATCGGCTACATCCTCAACCTGGTGTACGACGGGCTGAAGTTCACCGCGCTCGGCGCCCGCTGGACCGATCACGACCTGGACCGGCTGAGCTGGCCGATCGCCCCGCCGATCGCCGCCGTCTCGGCACTGCTGATCGGCATCGGCTTCGTCCTGCCGCTGCTGTCCCAACGTCTCATGGACTACGCCGGGATGTGGCGCCGCTACCACCAGCTGCAGCCCGCCTGGCGCGAGCTGCGGGCGGCGACCCGGCACAGCATCAACCTGGCCGGCGGAATCTCGACACCCATCGAAGTACGGGTGACGCAGATCGAATCCGACATCTACGACGGCATCCTCAGCGTCCACCCCTTCCTCAGCCCCGAGGTACGGGAACTCTCGCTCGCCGAGGCGCGCAAGACGGCCCCCTCCGACGAGGAGGCGGCCGTCATCGCGGACGCCGCCGTGCTGGCCCACGCCGTGGTCATGTGGAGCAGGCACGCGGCCGGACAGTCCGAGGCGCCCGCGGAGCACGCCGGGGACGGACCGTTGCTCGCCTCCGCCAACAGCGCCCGCGGGCTCGTGCGCCTGTCCCGGGCCCTGTCGAGGTCCGCCGTCGTCCGAGCCACCCGTGAAGCAGCCGTACTAGAGAGCAGTGCACGATGACCCAGAACCCTTCCGGCAGACTCCGAGCCGTCGTCCTCGGCGGCGGACTGGCGGGCACCCTCGCCGCCGCGGCCCTGGCGCCGCACGTGGCGGAGGTCCTCGTCGTCGAACGGGACACCGTGCTTCCCGAGACCGCGTCCCCCCGACCGAGGCTGCCGCAGGCCGCCCACGCCCACATGCTGTGGTCGGGCGGGGCCGACGCCATCGAGGAACTGCTCCCCGGCACCACCGCCACCTGGCTGGCGGCCGGCGCCCACCGGATCCCGATCCCGAACGGGATGGTCTCGTACTCCCCGGCCGGCTGGTTCCGACGCTGGACCGAGACGCACTACCTGATCGGCGCCAGCCGCGACCTCGTCGACTGGGGGGTGCGCACCGAACTGCGGGCCGCCCACCCGAACGTACGGATCCGCACCGGCGTGCGCATCGCCGGGCTGGTCGGCGACGGGTCCGAGGTGACCGGCGTCCGGGTCCTCGACGAGGCCCGGGAGGAGGAGGTCATCGACGCGGACCTCGTGGTCGACGCGACGGGCCGTGACTCCAAGGCCCCGGAGTGGCTCGCCGGGATCGGCGGTCCCGTGGTCGAGGAGACCGTCGTGGACGCCGGCGTGCGCTACGCCAGCCGCCGCTACCGGGCGCCGGAGGGCGCCGGGTCCGACTGGCCGGTCGTCAACATCCAGGCGGACCCGCGGCTCGGCACGCCCGGCCAGGTGGTCTCCGTCATCCCCATCGAGGACGGCCAGTGGCACGTCAGCCTCTCCGGTACCCGCGGTGGGGAGCCGAGCGGCGACGAGCAGCTCTTCGAGGAGTTCGCCCGAGGGGTGCGCCACCCACTGGCCGCCGACTTCCTGGCCCGTGCCGAGCCGATCGGCGAGGTGGCCGTCTACGGCCGGACGGCCAACCGGCAGCGACTGTACGAGAAGGCCCCGATGCCCTCGGGGTTCGTCGTCCTCGGCGACGCGGCGACCAGCCTGAACCCGGTCTACGGGCACGGCATGTCCGCGGCGGCGCTCGGCGCGCTGGCCCTGCGCGACACCGCGGCGAAGACCCCGGTCGACGCGCCGAAATTCGCCCGGCAGGCCCAGAAGGCCATCGCCGGACCGGCCTCCGCGGCCTGGCTCCTGGCCGTGGGCCAGGACCGCTTCTACCCGGACGCGGTGGGCAAGGCCCCCACCCTGGGCGACCGGCTCGCGGCGCGGTACGTCCAGCGCCTGAACCGCACCGCGATCGGCAACTTCCTCGTGGTCCGGGCGCTGACGGAAGTGATGGCGATGAAGAAGCCGGCCGCGGTCCTCGGCAGCCCCGACGTCCTCCTCGCGGCAGTCCGCGGCCTGCGCCGTCCCCTGCTCGACGGGCCCCAGCTGACGGAGCGGGAGCGGAGCGTCCTGGACCGGGAACCGCTGCGTGCGGGGGCGGACAAGCCCTAGTAGGGCTTTGTTAGCTCGTGTCGTAGGGCTGCCGGGTGGGTTGTCGGCAGGTGGGGCAGGTTCCGGTCCAGGTGGCGATGAGGTGTTGGAGGAGGTCCAGGGCCTGATAGAGGGTCAGGCCCTGGCAGGGGCTTTTGGGCTCCTCCGCTGTTCGGTCAGGAAGAGGTGGGCGGCGGTGACGAGGGTGACGTGGCGGTGCCAGCCGGTGAACGAGCGGCCCTCGAAGTGGTCCAGGCCCAAGGCGGTCTTCAGTTCCCGGTAGTCGTGCTCGATCCGCCAGCGTGCCTTCGCCAGGCGGACCAGGTCCTTGGCGGGGATGTCGGCGGGCAGGTTCGAGATCCAGTACTTCACCGGCTCGTCCTCGCCCTCCGGCCACTGGGCGATCAGCCAGGTCAGCGGGATCGTGCCGTCCTTGGCCGGTTTCGGCCGGCGGCCGGCGAGACGGACTCGCAGGAGCACGAAGTGGGAGCTCAGGGCCGCTTTGGAGCCCTTGCGCCAGACCAGGGCCCTCCCGTGTTCCCGCCCGGCGGCCAGCACGTGCTCCCGCAGGGAGACCGGGCGGGAGCGGTAACGCGGCAGCGGCCGTGGGCCCAGCCCGCCATAGGCGGGCTGGTGAGGTTCGGCGCTCTGCGCGTGGGCCGTCATCTCGCCCTTGACCTGCAGCACGTAAGCCAGACCGCGGTCCTCCAGGCCGTGGCGGAAGTCCGCGTTCGCGCCGTAACCCGCGTCCGCGACCAGGACGGCGGGCCGAAGCCCGATCGAGGCGAGTTCGTCGAGCATGTCCAGGGCGAGGCGCCATTTCGGCTGGTGATGCTCGCCCTCGGGGATCCGGCATGCCTGGCGACGTCCGGCCGCCTCCGGGCCGTCCCATGACTCGGGCAGGAACAAACGCCAGGCCAGCGGGCACGAAGCGGTGTCGGAAGCGGCATGAACACTCACGCCGATCTGGCAGTTGCCGACCTTCCCCAGAGTGCCGGAATACTGCCGGGCCACCCCGGGCGAGGAACGGCCGTCTTTGGGGAAACCGGTGTCATCCACCACCCACACCTGCGGCCGCACCGCCCGCACCGCCCGCCAGGCCAGGCGGGCCCGGACTTCCCCGACCGGCCAGGTCGAGGTCGTCATGAACTGCTGCAACTGCTGGTGATCGATCCCGAGGCGCTCGGCCATCGGCTGCATCGACTTGCGGCGGCCGTCCAGCAGCAGCCCCCGCAGATACAAGGCGCCCTTCTCACGCTGATCCCGCCGCACCAGCGGCGCGAACACCTCGGAGGCGAATTCCTCCAACCGGCCCCGACACGCGGCAAGTTCCCCAACCCTCATACAACCAGCGAACTACCAGACACCCACCGTGACAAGACCAGCTAACAAAGCCCTACTAGGATGTGTCCGGCCGATCATGTTCGGAGCCAGCTGATGAGGGCTTTGGCAGTTGCGGTGCCGAGGCAGACGTAACGGCGTTTGTCGTAGCGGATGGCCACCGCCCGGTGCTGTTTGAGCCGGTTGATGGCCCGTTCGACGGTGTTGCGCTTCTTGTGCCGGTCCTGGTCGCAGCCGGGTGGCCGTCCGCCGCGTGAGCCTTTGCGTAGGCGGGCGGCCTGGCTGTCGGTCTTCTCCGGGATCGTGTGCCGGATGCCCCGGCGCCGCAGGTATTGACCGCAGGGGCCGGCCTTGTCCAGCCCGGCGAGGCGCTGCGTACCGCGCACCAGACGTTGGATGCCGAGCAGTTGCGGAAGCTGTCGCATGACCAGCATGTGGTGATCGGGCGCCTCGCGCGTACGGCGCGCGCTCTGGCCGTGGAGGCTGGGCAGGCGGTGAGTGAGCCGGTGTTGCACGAGGTCGAGCAGATCCTGCACGCGGTCCTTGCCGACGCTGATACGGCGTCCCTGTGGGAGGCGGGCCGGTTGGTGAAGGCCCCGGACGCCGCGGTGGGCTTCACCGGTCTGGAGTCGGCGCCCGGCGCTGCCTTTCCTCGGCGGACGGTCCGGCCCGCCGTACCGGCCAAGGAGCAAGTGCAGCCGCCGAAACCGGATGCCGAAGGGCGTGCGGCGCAGGCGCGCCGTGAACGTGCGAGGGCGGCGCAGGCGGAGGCAGCCGAGACGGCGGCGGAGGCCGAGCGCTTGGAGGCGGCGCAGGCTGCCGCGCAGGAGCCGGCGGACCGCGCGGGCGTGGACGTGGTGGCGGCCGAGGACGACGCACGGGCTGCGGGGGAGCGGCTGGAGACGGCGCGTGCTGCGAGCGTGGATGCGGCCGCCGGCCTGAAGGAGGCGGGCCGAGCGGCCGCGAAGGCGCGGACGAAGGCGGAAGCGGCGGCTCGGAAGGCCGCCAAGCTCACCGGCCCCGAGGAGTGAGGGGCGTCGCTGCACCCGACCGTCGTGGTACGTCTGGCACGCTGATCGCGGAATCATCCTGTTCGCCAGACGCTGGCCCGATTCACTGGATGTCGGCTCGTCTGCGATCGATGTGCCGGCGAGGTCGCCGGTGGCCGGCACGTCCTTGGCGAGCCGGCCTGCGAGTGTGCTCACCGGGCATCGACCGGGTGAGGACGCCGAGTGTGAGCAGAGCGAGCGCCGGCAGCACGGCGACGATGATTCCCATCGGCAAGGCGTCGGTGGCGCCACCCGCGCCGGCCAGCGGAGCAAGTGCCCCGCCGAACATGAACTGGCTGAAGCCGAGCAGAGCGGCCGCCGACCCGGCGTGTCCGCCGTGGTCGGCCAGGGCCTGGGCCGCGGCGTTCGGCATGACCAGGCCCACGCTGGAGACCAGGACGAACAGGCCGAGCAGGAGCACGGGCAGGGGTGCCCGTGTCAGCACCGCGCCCAGGACCGTGGTACCACCGGCTGTCGCGCCCAGCAGACCGGCGAGCAGCAGTACGCGAGCGCCGGCCCGGGCCACCAGCCGGCCGCTGATCTGGGCGGCTGCGATGAGTCCGGCGGCGTTGACGGCGAACACGGCGCTGTACTGCTGCGGTGACAGGCCGTGGATCTCCTGCAGGACGAACGGCGAGCCGGAGATGTAGGCGAACATCGCCGCGAAGACCAGGCCGTTGGCCAGGACGTACCCGGTGAAGACCCGGTCACTGAGCAGCTGCCCGACGACAGCCGGCAGTGGCTGGCGTGACGCGGAGGACCGGGTCTCCGGCAGTCCTGCGGCGGAGGCGGCCAGCATCACGGCGCCGAGTACGGCCAGGCTCACGAAGATCCCCGGCCAGGCCGTGACGCGCAGTAGCTGGCCGCCGAGGACCGGCGCGAACACCGGCGCCAGGCCGGTGATCAATGTCAGTGCGGAGAAGAGACGTGCGGTGCGGGTTCCGGAGGTGCGGTCGCGGACCATGGCGTTGGCGATGACGATGCCGAACGCCCCGCCGATGCCCTGAACCAGGCGTAGGCCGACGAAGGTCCGGACGTCGGGCGCCACCGCGCAGAGCGCGCTGGCGATCGTGTAGAGGGCGAGGCCCGCCAGCAACGGACGCCGCCGGCCGTAGGTGTCGCTCAGCGGCCCGGCGATCAGCTGCCCGATGGCCAGCCCGGCCAGGCAGGCGGTGATGGTGAGCTGGGTGGCCGCGGCGCCGGCGCGTAGGTCGCCGGCGAGGTCCGGCAGTCCGGGCAGGTAGCCGTCGATGGACAGTGGTCCCAGGGCCACGAGCGCTGCGAGCAGGACGATGAGTCGGGTTTGCCGGCCGGCGGCGTCGTTGCTCATGGCTCAGTACGCCACGGTGATGCGGCGGCGGATCGCGGTGCCGCTCTCGATCGTGTCGGCCAGGGCGATCGCGTAGTCGGCGTACGAGATGCGGCTGTTGCCGTCGTCGTCGGTGAGCAGGGTGTCCCCGGCGCTGCGGTAGGCCCCGGTCCGCTCGCCCGCTCCGATGACCGCGGCGGGTGACACGTACGTCCAGTCGAGGTCGTGCACGCCGCGGTAGAGGTCGAGCGCCTCGGACTGGGCCTCGGCATTGGCCTTCCACAGCGCGGGGAAGTCCGGGTCGTCCATGACCCGGGCGCCGGTCGGCGTGCGCAGGCTACCGGCACCGCCGATGGTGACCAGGCGGGTGACGCCGGCTCGGCGGAGTCCGTCGATCAGCGCACGGGTGGCACCGACGATCGTGGCGCGGTCGTTCTCCTGGCCGATCCGGGGGCCGACGGCCGACAGTACGGCGTCGTGGGAGGCGGCGAGGCCGGCGACCGCGGCGGCGTCGGTGACGTCACCGGTGGTCACGGTCAGGGCCTTGTGCTCGAGTCCGTCGACGTGGCCGGCTCGGGTGACCGCGGTGACGGTGTGGCCGCGACGCAGTAGTTCCTCGGTGGTGGGTCGGCCGATGTTGCCGCTGGCACCGAACAGGACGATCTTCATATGTTGCTCCTTGTTTCTGATGGTCACAGGACGGGCCGGCCGTCGGCGACGATGGCCGCGGTGATGCCGCGCTCGTCGGCGGCGTGCTGGAAGCGCCGCTCGATGTCGGGTTGTTCGGTGTAGAACGGCGGGTTGTGGAACAGGCCGTAGTGCATGGCGCAGACGGCGCCGGCGCCGAGTGCGACGGCGGCCTCGACGCCCTGCTCGGGGGTCATGGTCGCCGGGACGTTGGCCGCGTAGCCCTCGAAGTGGGCGATGACGCCGTTGACCGGGACGAACGCGACGTCGAACGGGCCGTGGTCGCGGGCGATCTGCCACCAGCTGCCGTGCCACTGGGTGTCGCCGCAGTGGATGATCCGCCGGCCGGCGCCTTCGACGACCCAGGCGACCTGGTCGCAGTCGTTGCCGCGCCAGTCCAGCGAGGTCACCGGGGTGACGGTCAGCTCTCCGATGCGGCGTGACTGGCCCAGGTCCTGGGCGACGGGGGTGATGCCCACCTCGTGCAGCGCCGCAGCGCTCGGGGTGTGGCAGCCGATCGTGCCAGTGGCCGCGATCCGGGCGATCAGGTCGTGGTCGTAGTGGTCGGGGTGCAGGTGGGTGATGAGGGCGTGGGTGCCGGGCGGGGTATCGACCGGGTCGACCGGCCGGTGCGGCGGCCCCATCACCGGCGCCAGCGGAGCGACGTTCTCGAGCGGATCGATCAGAAGACGGGTGTCGCCGAGACGGATCTCGACGCCGGCCCAGGCCAGCCGACGCACGGAAAGGGTTGGGGTCATGGGCAGCGACGCTAGACCGACCTTGTTGAGAAAGTCAACAAGCAAGTTTTGAATCTCAACGCCACGTTGTAGGGTGGTGGCATGCGCACCTATGGGCAGTACTGCGGCATCGCGAAAACACTGGACACCGTCGGCGACCGATGGACCCTGCTGATCGTCCGTGAACTGTTCGCCCTGGGTCCGTGCCGGCACACCGACCTGCGCAACGGGCTGCCCGGGATCGCCAGCAACCTGCTGGTCGACCGGCTCCGCGAACTCGAGGAAGCCGGCCTGATCCACCGCGAGGCCGCCCCACCGCCGGTGGCCACCACTCTGTTCTCCCTCACCGAGCGTGGCCGCGAGCTGGAGCCGGTGCTGCGGGAGCTGAGCCGGTGGGGCATGCCGCTGTTGCGTCAGCCGGGCGGCAGCGACACCTTCCGCACCCACTGGCTGGACATGCCCGCCCGGGCACTGACCGACCACCACCCCGACCAGCCGGCAATCGCCCTGCAACTGCACGCCGACGGCAACGAAGACCTGGTCATCGAAGTCAAGGACGGCTCGGTGCACACCCACGCCGGCCGGGTCGACCACCCCACCGCGTCCCTGACCGGACCGCCGCACCTGCTCGCCGCGACCCTGCTCGGCGACCTCGATCTGAGCGCCGCAGTACGGCAAGGCCTGCGGCTCAGCGGCGAACGCGAGGCAGTGCTGCGCATCCTGCCCCGCTGATCCGGGTGTGAGACTGGTAGGAACATCGGTACCGTGGTTGGCACCGAGAACGATCATGGTCGGCCATCAGACTGGCATCACCGGCACCGATGATCCCTTCCCCATCGAGGCGGACCTTGTTACGTAGGGTCATGGCCCTGCCCCATCCAGGCTTCAGCACTCCGCGGGTTCCGGACGTGGACGACTTCGCGATCCGCCGCGGCCAGACCTACTTGAGGTCCTGGCCCGCTGCCCCGAGCTGGACACGGCCGCCGGACGTGTCCGGGACTTCGGGGAGATACTCACCGGCCGCCTCGGCTCCTCACTCCCCACGTGGATCGACGCAGTCGAAGCCGGCCAGCTGCCCGGCCTCACTGGCTTTGCACTCCACATGCTCCGGAACCTCGACGCAGTAACAGCCGGCCTCACCCTCGACTGGAGCTCCGGCAGCATCGAGGGTGCCGTCTCACCGCATCAAGAAGATCAAGCGACAGCTCTACGGTGGAGCCGGGTTCGAACTACTCCGAAAAATGATCTTGCTCCAGTAGTTCCTCGCGCCAATGTGGCTCTGCTGCTGGTCAGCACCTTCGAGGTCAGAGCTTGGTCGTCCAGGCCCGACAGGGTGCTCACTCGGTGCCAGCCAAAGCTCAGGCTACGACTCTCAGCCCTTCGGGCAAAAGTACGCTGCCCTCATGACGCTCTACTTCGACGCGGCGGCGGCGCTGTTCCAGGTGCACCCGAGCTGTAACGGTCGCTGGGAGGACCGCCTGTGGCTCAACGTCCCGGGGCCGGTGTACGGCGCCGAGACCGATAACTGAGCGACAGGTCGACTCGAAGCCCCGCGAAACGGCGACGACCTCACCGTCCCGATCACCACAACCACCCCGCCGGCATCACGGGTGGACAACACCCGACGTGGTGAGTCACCGGTGACTCACCACGACCTCCCCACTGCAGGTCATCGCCCTGCTCACGGGCTCACGGCGACCTCACCGGTGAGTGACACGCTCTGCCGGTGTGGTGCCGATCAGGGGATGGGGGCCCAGGTGGACCACTGTCCGGTGGTGTAGTTGGCGTCCTTGTTGAGCGCGGTCCCCTCTTCGTCGAGTGCGTAGACCCGCACGGTGTTGCCCATGGGGATGGAGGTGAGGCTGGTGAGTTGGCTGCCGCCGAGGCTGCCCCACCGGCCCCAGCAGTCCGCGGATGTAATCCCGCATGCGGCGTCGTGGTTCGATCCGGCCGAAGCGGGCCCCGATCGTCAGGAACAGATTCTCGAGTTCGTGGCCCCACGCGCTGGTGGGCACGTCATTGATCACACTCGTGGACTGCTCCGCAGGCTGTCACTACATGCGGCGGGGGCATACGTTCGCGGGACGGTCACCCAGAACCGTCCCGCACCCGCCCACACACCGCTACACTCCCCACACCCAAGCCGTTGACCAGCAGTAATGAAGAAGTCCGGCTGGAGTACCAGGGGCGCGCGACAGCATCCGAGAGACCCGGTGGTACCGCAGCATCGGTTCGAGTGCCCCGACAGCCCCGACAGCCCCGACAGCCCCGGCTGCTGCGGTTGAGGAGGCCGCCCACCGGCACGCCGCGTGTCCCGCAGATGCGCCCTCAGGAGCAGCGAGCACCAGGGCCATCGCGAACCCGAGGCGCACGATCCCCAGGTTGTATGCCAAGACAAGTACGTGGTCCGTGGTACTGGTGCGTGACGGGGGCAGCGTCCCAGCGCAGTCGTGCGTGATGCGGTGGGGTTGGGGCGACCGTGGCGTACCGCCGCAGGAGGGCGACTTCCACGGCGGCTGGATCACCTCGGAGAGGTGCGCGGGCCGTTCAAGGGCGAGCCGGGAACCCTGCCCAGGGGTCAGCCGGGGTGCAAGGCGATGTAATGGGCTGCCAGTTCGGCCGCCATGCGCGTCACGGAGAACCGTTCGGCGACCAGCTTCCTGCCCGCGGCCGCGTACCGGCGCCGGTCGTCGGCGGAGGTGGCGGCGACCCGCCGCAGGCCCCGCATCAGGCCCGACTGGCCGGACGTGTCCATCAGGAGGCCGTTGACCTGGTCGCGGAGGTAGTGCGCGACCCCGCCCCGGCGCGGACCGGCGACGGGAAGGCCGGCGTCCATCGCCTCCAGGACCGCGATCCCGAACTCCTCCTTCGCGCTCGGGCAGACGTACCAGCAGCAGGAGTCGTCCCCGCGCTGTGCCAGGGCACGCTGCAGTCGGCGTACGTCGGTGTTCGGCAGGGCCGGCAGCAGGGCCAGGCGGCGCGCCGCCTGCGGGTACGGGGCGAGGAGGGTCTCGATGCGGCGGCGGACCTCGTCCTCCACCTCGGTGCCGGTGCCGGGGCTGCCGCCGACGAGGACCAGGGCCGTGGTGCGGTCGGAGCCGGTCGCCAGCCAGGACCGGACCAGCAGGTCCTGCTGCTTGACCGGGTGCAGCCGGCCCACGCACAGCAGCACGGGCAGCTCGCGGTCCCCCGGGTCGAGGGCGTCGGGGCGCGCCCCGTCCCTGTAGAGCCGCTGCAGCGCCTCGTCCCGCCGGACGTCCTCGTCGGGTGCGGGCCGGTAGGGGGCGATGCCTTCGGGCGGGGCGCTGGGTCCGCGTCCTTCGTTGAGCCGGGCGAGCCCGGGGAAGTGGCGGACGAGTTCGCGGGTGCCGCCGCGTCCGGGGATGCCGACGACCCTGTCCGCGCGCTGGACCAGCCGGTCGGCCAGGAAGACCCGGTGCAGATCTTGCCGGAGGGCGTCCGCCGCCCTGGGGTCGGCGGGGTCGCTTGCGGCATGGCGTTCGGCGAGTCCGCGGTGCGGGTCGGGCGTGGCCGTGAAGACCCGCGCGGCGCCCAGCCGCTCCGCGGCGTCGACGAGGGCCAGGCTGCCGTCGTCGGCGTACCGGACGTGCACGACGTCCAGGGGCCGTGCCATGGCACCGAGCAGGCGGACCGCCCACCAGGTGAGGGCGGGACGGTGGCGGGGCATGTCCACCTGCGCCGGGGTCGAGGGGCAATCGACGGGGAGCCGCAGGACCCAGTGCCCGGGGGCCCGTTCGTGGGCGAGCCGGTCGTCGGCGGCGAGGTCCTCGTGCCCGGCGGTCACGACGGTGATGACGCCGGATATCCCCTCGGTCGCGGCCAGCCGGTCGCCGAGCCCGCCCAGCAGCACCGCCAGCCCGCCGCTCATCCCCTGCCCCGGGGTGTCCAGGCTCCCCAGCAGCATGGACTGCGCGATCAGCCGGCCCCTGGGCTCCTTGGTCCCCGGGCCGAACGCGGGTGGCGCGGAAGCCAGGAGGAGCCGTTCGTAGACGTCCCCGGCCTCGGAAGGATGCGGCGCATGGGCGGGGCCGCCGGGGAGCTGACGCAGATACCGCCAGGCGGAGTGGCGTACCGCCCGGTGCGCGGTGGCGCGCGCGAGCGACGCGCTCTGGAGCGGAGTGAGGGGACGCAGGTCGGCGGCCACCGCGAGGTCCAGCAGATGACCGACGACCGGCCCGTCGCGGGACTCGCCGAGAGCGGCGCGCAGTACCTCCTCGGCGTGCCCGTGGCCGTACCAGCGAACGGTCTCCGGCCACAGCTCCGTCACCACGGCCATCAGGCGGGGGTCCCCCTCCCGGTGGGCGAGCAGGGCCTCCGGCGTCAGTGGCACGCCCAGCCGGGCGGCCCGACGCAGACCCGCCACGGCCTTGTCCCGGCGGTCCGTCCCCGATCGCACTCCGGGCGGGACGGCCCGCGACCGCAGGCCGTATTCGGCTTCGAGCAGTGTCGCCAGTTCGCCCTGCGCGTCCGGAAGCCCTCCGTCGGGGCCGGGCCCCGGGAGGTGCGCGGTCCAGCCGGAGCCGGTGAAGAACGCGGTGCGGGCGGCCACCAAGGGGTCTCGGATGTCCTGGCCCGCTCCTGCCGGCCGTGCGGGGTCGTGAGCCGCCGAGGGGGGCGCGAAAGCGATGCCGACCACGGGTTCTCCTGTCTCGGGGGACGGCGCTGACCTCCGTGATTCGCCGTGTGACGCCCGTGCGGATGCACCTGCGTGCGGTGTTCATCGCCACACCGGCCGACCTGCCCGGACGCGGCTACGATGCGCTGGCCCGGGTCTGCCGGACAGCGGACCGAAGACGCCTTGGCCGGGGGTTCGCATGCCGCGTGTCGTTGTCGTAAGTCCTCCCTTCGTCTCCCACGCACGACCGATGTCGGTCCTGGCCGGCGCACTGCGCCGGCGCGGTGCGGACGTGCACTTCTGCTGTGCTCCGGCGTTCGAGCACCTGGCGCGGGAGGCCCGGGTGGGCTTCGAGCCGCTGTCCGTGACGCGCAATGCCAACACTGGGGTCGCCGAGGCGACCGTGCAGGACGCCCGGGAGGCGGCCCGGCTGGCGGAGTTCCTGGACGCCACCCGCGAGGGCGCCGTGCCGGCGCTGCTGGCCCAGGCCCGCCACCGGCGGGCCGACCTGCTGGCCGACCCGGACAGGGTGCTCGACGCGCTGCGCTCGGCCCACCGGCGGCTGCGCCCCGACTGGTACGTCGTGGACCAGCTCAGCTACCCGGTCACCCTGGCCCTGCACTGCCTGGGCCTGCCCTACGCCACCTTCTGCCCCGGACACCCGAGCTATGTGCTCTCCGGCCCCGACGCCTACTTCGGCCTCCCGCAAGCCTGGCCCGACGCGCTGCGGCCCGATCCGGAGCGGCTGGGGGAGCTGAGGGCCGCGGCCCGGCAGAACGACGAGGCCTTCACCGCCCTGTTCGCGGCCTTCGCCCGGCGGCACGCGCCCTCCCGGCCGGCCCCGGGCCGGGCCTTCGCCCTCAGCTCGCCGCACGCCGTCGTCCACGCCTACCCGGCGTTCCCCTGGCTGCCCGCGCCTGCGCCGGGCCCGGTCCGCCTGTTCGCCGGGCACATGGCCGCGGGTGCGGGCCCCCTGGACGCGGAGTGGGACGCGCGCCTGAAGATGCTGCGTTCGAGCGGTGAGCGGGTCGTCCTCGTCGCGCTCGGTACGTTCCTGTCCGCGCGCGACGACGTCCTGCGCACCGTCGTCACGGGGATCCTCGACGGCATGGCGGACGTGTCGGTCGTCGTCGCGGCCGGAGGACGGACGGCCGCGCTGGCCGATCTCGCGGGCGCACGGGCCGTGGTGGTGCCGTCGGTGCCCCAGCGCGCGTTGCTGGAGCGGGTGGACGCGATGGTGCACCACGGGGGCGGCAACTCCTTCACCGAATGCCTTCGGGCGGGCGTGCCCGCGGTGGTGCTGCCCTTCTCCAGCGACCAGTTCTCCGTGGCCCGGGACGCGGAACGCGCGGGTGCCGGTGTGGTGCTCGACCCGAACGGGCTGTCGCCGGGCGACGTCCCCGCGGCGCTCGGGACGTTGTGGCGGAGCGTGAGCCCGAGCATGCCCGGCCTGGCCGAGGCGGTACGGGGGCGGGGGCCGGGGTGGGCGGCCGGAGAGCTGCTGTACGCCATGGGCCGGCGGAAGCCCGCGCGCTGATCCTGGCGCCGCCGTGCTCGGGCGGGTCAGCCGGGCCACGTGCCGGGTACGGCCAGGGGCACCGGGGGGCCGAAGACCACTGGGAGGCCGGGAGCGTACAGCACGCTCACGGGCTCGCCCTGGGGCCTGGACAGCCCGGCCGCCGCGACCAGGCCGTCCTCCCAGCCCAGCAGGGTGCACCTGCGGAAGGACCAGGCGGGGTGCGCGTTGGGCAGGTAGTAGGTGCGCCCGAGGAACCGCTCGTGCAGTCCCCAGCGTTGCGTGAGGAATTCCTCCAGCGGCGTGGCGGTCACCTGCTCGTCCGCCACGTCCAGCCACACCCGCGCCCCGGCCCGCGCGCCCTGGCGCCGCCTCGTGCGGTACAGCAGCCGGCTGTCGAACCACCGGCTGTACATGCGCGACCACCGGTAGGGCAGGCCGAAGGCGCCGCGGGCCGTCAGCACGGGCAGGAGCCGGTCGCAGTCCAGCGAACGGAACACCACCCCGCGACGTCCCATGGCGTCGCGGCTGTACAGGCGGACGTTGACCTCACCGAAGCTCCCCAGGTAAGGCAGGGCCGGCATCCGGCCGACGGCTAGGTCGTCCATGCGGAAGAAGACCAGGCCGACGTACGCCCGGCCCCGGTGGAGGTCGGGCACGGTGCCGTACGGCAGCAGCCGGGCCACCTCGCACGGGTCGGCCGGCCAGTGCAGGAACACCAGGTCCCGCCAGCGCTGCCGGAACAGCACGCGCCGGACCGTACGCGGAGCCAGCGCTGTCAACGCCTCCGCGGGCCGGGCGCCGTGGGACGAAGGTCCGTACCCGGGACGTCTCCTCGACATGTCCGCCCTACCTCACCGCGCCGAGCGCCGCACCGCTGCCCGGCGCGCACGACGACACCGTCCGGGGCGTGCGGCCCTGCGGCCGGCGCCGCCCCGATGACCTGTGGCACCCGGCACCGGAATCCGCGCGTCCCGTCCCTCCATGGCCCGCCTCCCGGTCCGTGCCGACGTTCTGGCGCCACACATCCGGTTCGGCGGTAGGCCCTCGCGCGGATGCAGGGGCGAGCACGGCGGCAAGGGGCACGCCTGCCTGTCGGCGACATGGCCGGCCGGCTACCGCCACCCCCGGAACCAGTGGAGTGCCGAGCTGATGGCGGCCGTGCCGGGCGCGTTCGCGCAGCCCCGGCCGCTCATCGAAGACGCCGCAGCAGCCGGCGACCCCATCGAGGTTCTTCCCGCCGTCTTCCACGCCCCATGGCATGGACAGCTGACGACACCGCTTCAGCCGCTCCGGCAGAACGGGAGGTACCCGGTGACCACAAAGCGCAATGCACGGCCGGCCGTGAAAGTCGGGGCGCATGTCCGGTTCCGCGGACTGAAGTGGCAGGTGGTCGCCCTGTCCGGGCGGGACATCCGCCTCGTCGGCCCGGACGGCGGTGAGACCGTGCTCGCCGGGTACCTGTGCGCCGACCCCGGCTTCACCGTCATCAGAGCCGACGCGCCCCAGGCGGCCCCGAAGTGGGGGCTGTTCGAGACCGCCCCTGCCACGGCACGCGAGAACGCGCTGGCCTGGCAACGGCACGTGAGGGAAGTCGCATGTGGGCTGCCCGGCGGCCCTGGCAGCGAAGGAGTCGTACGGGAGCAGTGAGACCCCGCCCGGCACACGCCGGCCGAGCGGGAACAGGCCAAGGCCGAGGAACTGACCGCGGCTGTGACCGTGCGGTGGGGCTGGCCTGCCTTGTGGGCAGGGGAAGGATGTCGCTGTGCCGCAGCCTTATTCGGAAGAGTTCCGCCAGGACGTCGTGCGGGTCGTGAGGAACCTTGGTCCGGGTGTGACGGTCGAGCAGGTGGCCACTGACTTCGGCGTCCATCCGATGACGTTGTGGAAAGTGGATGCGCCGGGCGGACATCGGCTACGGGGCCACGGCCGCCCTGGACCGGCCACCGAGTCCGCGTCGACCAAGGCCACCGAGCGGCTCGCGGGTAAGCGCACCACCCTGGTCGTGGCACACCGGTTGAGCGCCGCCGCGCGCGCCGACGGGGTCGTGGTCATGGACCACGGCCGGGTCGCGGAGGACGGCACCCACGCCGAACTGGTGGCCCGCGGCGGCCGCTACGCCGACCTGTGGCGCACCTTCGAGGGCGAGGACGAGGCGGCTGCGGCGGCGTAGCGCCCGTTTGTGGGACCAGGCTCTAGACGACGACCGTGCCGTCCCGTCCCGGGAGGTCGAGGACCCGGGAGAGGAAGCGCCGCGTGGCCTGCTCCCGGGGGGCGGTGAAGACCTGCTCGGCGGTGCCCTGCTCCACGATCACGCCGTTCTCCAGGAAGCAGACCTGGTCGGCGACTTGGCGTGCGAACTCCATCTCGTGCGTGGCCATCAGGATGGTCAGGCCGCGCCGCTTGAGGTCCGCGACCACCTCCAGCACCTCGCCGACCAACTCGGGGTCGAGGGCCGAGGTGATCTCGTCGAAGAGCAGCAGTTCCGGGTCCGTGGCGAGCGCGCGGGCGATGGCGGCGCGCTGCTGCTGGCCGCCGGACAGCCGGTCGGGGTGCTCTCGGGCCTTGTCCGCCAGCCCGAACCGGGCCAGGAGCTCGCGGGCCGTCTCCTCCGCCTGCTTACGGGGGACGCCGTGGGCCCGGCGGGGCGCCAGGGTGATGTTGTCCAGCACGCTCAGGTGCGGGAACAGGTTGTAGGCCTGGAAGACGATGCCGATCCGCTTGCGGGCGGCATCGGTGTCCAGCCGTGGGTCGGTCAGCTCGCTCCCGGCCAGGTGGATCGTGCCGTCGTCCACGACGTCCAGCATGTCAACGCACCGCAGCAGGGTGGACTTGCCCGATCCCGAACCGCCGATGAGGCAGACGACCTGGTGCTCGGAGACGTCCAGGTCGATGGAGCGCAGGACCACCCGCGGCCCGTACTGCTTGCGTAGGCCCCGGACCCGCAGCAGGGGTTCGATCATCGGCCGGCCTCCGCCCAGGTGCGCTGCGCCGCCCGCCGCTGGAGCCGGTCGGCGAAGCGGGTGAGTGGGATGGTCACGGCGATGAACAAGAGGGCTGCTCCCAGGTACGGGGTGTAGTTGAAGTCGTAGTCCGCCTTGATCTGGGCCTGCCGCAGCGCCTCCAGCGGGCCGAGGACCGCCACCAGCGCGGTGTCCTTCTGGAGCGCGATGAAGTCGTTGAGCAGCGGCGGGAGCACGTTGCGCACCGCCTGCGGCAGCACCACGTGCCGCAGGGTCTGGCGTTCGCTGAGCCCCAGCGCCCGCGCGGCGGAGCGCTGCGCGGGGTGGACGGAGTTCAGCCCGGCCCGCAGGACCTCGCCGACGTACGCGCCGTAGGAGAGGACCAGGGCGATCACGCCGAGCACCCAGGGCTCGGAGGGGGTGCCCTGCAACCGCAGCGCGGGCAGACCGAATCCGACCAGGAACACCAGGAGCAGCGTCGGTATGCCGCGGAAGACGTCCACGTAGAGAGTCGCGGCCAGCCGCAGGGGCTGGAGGCCCGGTGCGCGGGTCACGCGCACGAGGGCGGTCAGCAGCCCGAGGACCAGGATCAGCACCTCGGCGACCACGAACATCCGGATGTTGAGCCAGAATCCGTGCAGGAGGTCGGGGAAGGCCTTGCGCAGCTCGGCGCCGTCCAGGAAGAGGGAGTCGACCCGTTCCCAGCCGGGTGAGGAGACCGCGGCCGCTCCGACCGCGACCAGGAAGAGCACGGTGCACACGGCGGAGGTCCAGGTGTGCCGCCGCTTGCGGGCGCGCCGGAAGTGCCGGCGCTCCACCTCGCGCTCGCTGGGCCGGTAGGTGTCGTCCACGGGGGCGGCGGCGGCCGCCCCGTGCGGTGCGCGGGTCTTCGTGAAGTCCACGGCGCGCCCGCTACGGCTTCAGCGCGGGAACGTTCGCCGAGGCGGACAGCCACTGCGAGGTCAGCTTGGCGAGGGTGCCGTCGGACGTGAGGGCGTCCAGGGCCTTGTTCACGCACGGGGTGAGCTTGCTGCCCTTGGACAGGAGCAGCCCGAACTCCTCCGGGGTACCGCCCGCGTACCCGAACTGGCCCACGATCTTCGCGTTGTTCAATTCCGCGCCGGCCAGGTAGAACACGGTCGGCAGGTCGGTGACGATCGCGTCGATCTGGCCGTTCTTCAGTGCGTTGACCTCGTCGTTGGTGGTGTTGAAGACGCTCGGCTGCCGGGACGGCTTCAGCTGGTCGAGCACGGCCTGATAGCTGGTGGTGGCCACCTGTACGCCGATCCTGGCGTCCTTGAGCGCGGCCAGCGAGTCAGCGTTCGCGAATTTCGAATTGTCCAGGGTCAGGATGGCCTGGTCGGCCTTGTAGTAGCTGCTGGAGAAATCGACGGCCTGTGCCCGCTGAGGGGTGATGGAAATCTGGTTGATGTCGAAATCGAAGTTCTTCGCACCGGGTGCGTAGGAATGTGCAAAGGGTTCGACGACCCACTTCACCTGGTCCTTCTGGAAGCCGAGTTTCTCGGCCACCGCGTAGGCCACGGCACTCTCGAATCCCTTGCCGTTGGCGGGAGTGTTGTCCTCGAACCACGGAGCATAGGCGGGGGAGTCGGTCGCGACCGTCAGCTTGCCCTTCTCGTGGAGGGCGAGTCCGTCAACGGTGCAGTTGGGAGCGGCGGAGCCGGCGGAAGAAGGGCCTGCGGAGGAAGTGCTTCCGGGCTGTGGCGCGCAGGCGCCCGCCGTCAGCACGACGGCAGCGGAAAACACCAGGGCTATACGAGTGCGGGACATCGGAGGTCCTTCGGGAAAGGTTCGGCAAAGGGGTACGGGAAAGGGGCGGCGCTGTGTGGTCAACGACACAGGTCGGCGGCGCAGCGCACGTTGTCCACGTGGCGGCGGCGTACCAGGGGAATATTTCCGAACACGCGTTCAGTATTCCGGTTGGCGGGTATCGGTGTCAATGCGGACCGCGTCGTCGTTGCTGCGAATTGACGGCTTGTCAGCTGGTGAGGCGGAAAACCCGGTCCCCCTGGCTCAGGCCGAACAGCTCCGCCGCGGAGCCGCCGCGGACCACCAGTTCGGCGAATCCGACACCGGAGCTCCCGACGGTGATCCCGGGCTCGCCCAGCGGCACGTCCGGGAGCCTGTCGTAGCAGCGGACCGTGACGCTGCGGCGCTCGCGCCGGTTGTGGACGGTCAGGCCGGCCGCGGCGCCGGTCCGCTCGTAGCCCGGCAGGTCGGCAGCGGGGCGGTCCAACTTGCAGTTGCCGAAGTTGTCCACGACGGCGACCCGTACCTCCTGCGCGGCGAGGGACGGCACCGGTGCCGGCTCGGCGGGCACCGGGCGACCGTCCGCCAGCCAGCGGGCCAGCAGCGGCACGTACCAGAGGCTGCGGAACTGGGTCCGCACCATCTCCTCCACCTCGGCCGGAGCCAGATCGGCCCATCCGGCGGCGCCCGCCTCCAGCACCTCGCGCACATCGGTGACCTGGACCTCCGCCAGCCCCAGGTAGTTCGCCAGCGGGGCGAGGACCCGGTGGCTGAGGGTAGAGATGATCAGGTGCTGTCCATGGCGGAAGTAGCAGAACGGCACGCCGTTGGGCCAGTGGCCGTCACGCGGGGCGATGTTGACCAGCACCACCAGGGGCTGCGTCGGCCCGCCGGTCAGGTCCGTGGAGCGGAGCAGGTCCAGCAGGGTGAGGGCGGCCGCGCCCTCCGGGTCCGGCCCGTCCAGCGGGACGACGGTGGGAGTGGCCCCGAAGAGCGCGGCGATCCGTGCGGACTGCCGGGCCAGCGCGTTGGGGTCCGCGCAGTCGGTGAGGGAGACGACCGGTACACGGGTCATGGCGGTTCTTCGCCTTCTGTCGGGGTCTGATGGGGTGCCGGATGACGGATCCGGGCAACAAAAAAGGACCCTCCGTGTCCGGAGGGTCCGTCGCATCTCGTGCGCGCACACGGCTTCGCTAGCGAAGCGCCTCCGAAGGCGGGGGCATCATTCGCATCATGGCGAGGCGGAAGGTGTGCTGCATGGCCGGGACGGTAGCACCACTGGGCGGCGCCGTGGACAAGCCGTCCAGAATGTGAAACGGGGGTGCGGCCCCGGGCCGCGCAGAGATCGCCGAAGAGCAGGTTCCCCTGGGGCGTCCTCCTCGGTGCCGGTGTAGTACTCGCGCACGGCGCCGAGGAGCTCGTCCACGGGGGGGGGTCGGTCAGTGCCACCGGCAGGGGCTCGCCCGTGAGGCGGCCGGCCCCGGGGAACTCCTCGCGGTCACCCGGCGCATACCGGCTCCAGGTTCCGCCGGCTTCGCCCACGGCAAGCGCGGCACCATCCACCAGGCGTACCGCGACGGCATGGAGGACCTGTTGACCGAACTACCGAGGGGTGAGCTGGAGTCTCCCCGCAGTTCGACGCACGGTGACGAGATCGGCCTGTCGGCTGAGCGCACACCCCCTCGAAGCCGTCCCCTACAACCGTCCTGATGTGCTGTCATCACGAGTCGTTGGAGACCACAGCGGTTCGTGGAGGATCAGGTGCAGGAGCGTACGGAGTTACGGGATGTCACAGCACTCGCGGTGCCGAGGATCGGTCGGGTCGAGGAGACTGGCGACCCGGCCCTGCCGTTCCGGCTGCTCGATGGGGACGGTGTCGAGGTGGCGGCGGTCAGCGAGTTTCTGCTCGACATGCTCGCTAACGACGACAGCCCGGCTTCGCTCCGCTCGTACGCTTACGAGCTGCTGGCGTGGTTCCGGTTCTTGTGGGCCGTCGACGTGCCGTGGGATCGGGCAGGCCGGGGGGAGGCCCGGGACTTCGCGCTGTGGCTGAGGTTGGTCAAGAAGCCACCGCGGCCGCGACGGCCGGATGCTCCGGCCCCCGGGTCAGTCAACCCGGTGACCGGGAAGCGGTACGCGGGTGAGAACTACGCGCACCGCACCCGGGGCACGCGCGGGCGGTGGTCCGCAGCTTCTACGAGTACCACCGTGACATGCACGGACGGCCGCTGCTCAACCCGTTCCCAAAGGCCAAGCGGGCTGAGGACGAGCACCTCACCACCCACCACAACCAGATGCATGCGCGACCTGACCTTCCTCGATGGGGTGGGCCTGAACAGCCTGCTCGACTTCGCTGGCCGCCTGGACGCGCGGGGCATCGCGTTCTTCGCCTACAACTGGCAGCACCAGCCGCGCCGCCTCCTGGGCCTCCTCGACGAGCTGTACGCGCCCGACGACACGGGTGGCCGGCCCACCCGGTTGCTGCGCCGTCTGCAGGACTTTGCCGCTGCCGCCCGGACGGCCGGAGCAGCAAGGGCCCGACAGGACGACCCGCGCCGGGCCGGCGTCCCGCGACGATAGGCCCGAGCGCAGCGGGGCGCCGACTGGCCGGGAGCTCAGGGTGCCGCGGTGAGTACGGCGTGTGGGGTCAGGCGCCGTCGTACCAGGTCTTCGGCGACGTCGGCGGGGCGCTGGTGGTGGTCGGCCGCGTAGGTGTGCAACCGCTCTATGTCTTCGGTGGGGGTGATGTGGGCGGTGGCGGCGAGCATGCCGGCGGCGGTGTCCAGGACGGCTTTCGCGGAGAGGGCCGCCTGGGTGCGGGTGACGATGTCGTACGGGCGCAGGGGTTCACGGCTCCACGTCAGCACGGAGGTGGTGGCCGTGCCGGCCAGTGCCTGCAGGAGGCGGGCGTCTTCCGGCAGGACGGGGGTGGCAGTCCGGGCGAGGAGGTTGAGGGCGCCGATGGTCTGGCTGCGCAACTGCAGGGGGAAGCTGTGGACGGCCGCGAAGCCGGCGGCCTGGGCCAGGGGGGGTGAAGACGGGCCGGCGGTCCCCGTCCTCTGCCAGGTCGTCGGCGTGGACCGGACGGCCGGTGGTGTACGCATCGATGCACGATCCTTCGGACACCTGCGTCTGGAACATTTCGGTCAGCTCGACCCGGTCCTCGGTGACGACCACCGACTGCAGGCGGTCGCGGGCGTTGACGAGCATGACTCCGGCTGTGTCCATGCCGGCGAGGCGTACGCAGTGTTCGACCAGGCGGCGCAGGAGCGTGAGGGGGTCCACGTCGTCGGCGACGGTATCGGTGAGGCTGACGAATGCCTCGGTGATCGCCTGCTCGCGGTTCATGTCCGTCGTCACCCCAGCCGTGCGGGTTGAACCTAGTCATCGAACCTGACTCTTCCGGCGAGGACGTCACGCGCTGCTTCGGTGACGCTCTGTCCTTGGGCGAAGGCGTGGGCCCGCAGGCGGGCCAGGGCCTGGGGGCCGTCCAAGTCGAGGAACACCATGATCATGCCGGTGGCCTGGTGGACTTCCTCGTGGTCGCGTTCGGCCGCATCAAGCCAGGCCGCCTCGCCGGGGGATTGCTGGGCCTCGAGGGCGAGCAGGGCGGTGGTGATTGCGTCGGCCGCGGGGAAGGCGAAGGAGCGGTCTCGTTCGGACGGCAGGAGCTGGCCGCCGACCGACCCTTCGTCATCGATTTCCGCACCGACCCGGCCGTACCGCCCATTCCCCGCACGCCACCCTCGACAGATCGACCGGCTGGGGGCCCCGGTGCTGACGTGCCGCTGCGGACTGGCTGGAGCGTCACCTCGTCGCGGGCCGGTCCTCTGAGGCCGTTCACGCGTCGGGGCGCCCGTCCAGGTCCAGGTCTGCCGGATTCCGCCGTTCCAGCGGTCGCATCGCCGGGCCCTGCAGGACCTCGCCGTCGACGTCGAAGCGGGAGCCGTGGCAGGGGCACTCCCAGCTGCGCTCGCCGTTGTTGAATGCGACCAGGCAGCCCATGTGCGTACAGACGGCCGACACCGCGTGCAGCCCTCCTTGATCGTCGCGGTGGACGGCGCAGGGCCCGCCTCCCGCCCGGACCACGGTGCTTTCGCCCGCCCCCAGCGCGCCGACGGGACCGTTCGTACCCTCCCCGACTGTCTCCAGGCGGTCCTTGACGAAGTGCTTGGCCGTGTCCCACTGCGTTTTGAGGAAAGCGGGGGCCGACCCGAGGGCGGCACCCGAGCGGCCGGGGTCGTACAGGGCCGCCCATGGTTCCTCGGTTTCCGTGACGAGCGAGGCGATCAGCCGTCCGGCCAGGACCCCGCCGGTCATACCCCACCCGGCGAAACCGGTGGCCACGTAGACGTTCTCGCCGCCGGCTCGCATCCGACCGATGAGCGGGAGGCCGTCGGTGGCGCTGTTGTCCTGTGCCGCCCATCGGTGGCTTTCCTCGAACCCGGGGAAACGCTCCTGCGTCCAGGACCGCAGACGGGCATACCCGGCTTCCGTGTCCTCACCTGTGCCGGGCGTGAAGGCCTCTCCCGTGACGATCAGGAGCCGCCGTCCGTCGCCGAGGGGCGTGGTGCGGACGGACCGCTTACCGCCCTCCCGGGTGATGTACATGCCCTCCGGATCCCGGCGGGAGGGTAGCGGTCCTGCGATCACCAGGTCGCGGTGCTGCGTGAGCCGGGTGGTCAAGGCAGCGTGGTCGAAGACCGGGTGGTGGGTGGCCACGACCACGTGGCGGGCGGAGACGGTGTGGCCGGCGGAGGTGGTGAGACGGCAGGGGTCGCCGCTGTCCACCTCGGTGACCCGCGTGTTCTCGTGGATGCGGCCGTCACGTGCGATGAGGTCCTCCACAATGCCGCGTAGGTATGCGAGGGGGTGGAACTGGGCCTGGTCCTCAACCCGGACGGCGCCCGCGACCGGGTACGGCAGGCCGGTCTCGGTGACGAAGGAGGCGTCGAGACCCGCCGCCCGCGCGGCTTCGGCCTCGGCGCGCAGTGCCTCGACCCCGTCGGGCTCTTCGCAATAGGTGAGGGCCGGCCGGCGTTCCAGGTCGCAGTCCGTACCGAGATCCCGGGCCACCTCGAGGATGCGGTGCAGGGCGACGCTCTGGGACGCCGCGTAGAGGCGGGCGGCATCCTCCCCGTGCTCGGTGCGCAGCCTGTCGTAGACGGTGGTGTGCAGGGCGGTGATCTTGCCGGTGGTGTGCCCCGTCACGCCGCCCGCGAGTCGGCGCGCCTCCAGGACAACGACGCTCAGCCCGGCGCGGCAGAGTTCCCAGGCCGCACTGAGCCCGGCGATACCGCCGCCGATGACGGCCGCGTCCGCCTCGGCGTCGCTGGTCAGGGACGCGGACGAGGGCATGTCGGCTGTCTGCATCCAGTAGGACCGGTGGACGTCGGGAGGAATCGGAGTCATGCCCCGCCACTGCCCGGGAAGCGGGCCGCGATGCATGGACCCGACCTGAAGCTGCCCGGAGCGCAGCTCCCCGAAGCCCTGCCCGAGAAGCGCCTCCAGCCCGTCTTCGTCCGCGACACCACCCCGGCCGAGCCCGCACGCTGACACGAGGTCGGCTCATCGGTCCGGCGGGTCACGTGCAGGGTCGGGCTGTACCGCCTGACGGTGATGCTGAAGGCGCAGGCTCGGGTCAGGCTCGATGCGTGCTCGCCCGGCTCCCCCGGCGCCTCCGCGGCCTCGCGCAGCGCGGGTTCGAGGCTCGACCGACGGCCCTTCGGACCACAGGTCCAGGACTCGCTCGCCTGCATGGCCGGGGAGGCCAAGTGCATGACAGGACCCCGCCGGGTGACTACCGGCCCGGCGGGTTCCTGGGTGCGTGGGGTGTGGCGGTGGCTGCTCTCAGCGGTCTTTGCCGCGCGTTTCGTCCTCGCCGCGGTCGCGCTTGCCCTGGTCCTGACTGCTTCGCTTGAGTTCCTCGGGGCTCTTGCCCCGGGCGCCTTCCTGCTCGGTCCCGGGGTGTGCGGGGTCCTGGCCGGAGCGCAGGCGCTCCTGCTCTTCGCGGCCCTTGCCCGGCCCCTGGCGCTTGTTCTGCTTGCCGGCCGTGACGGCGACCCCTCAGTGACGCGGGGGACGGAAGACTCCTCCACGCCAACCTGACACGGAAAGTAGCACCCCGCTTTATTTGAGTAACCAAGTGGGGCGGTTGGGTGACCCCGTGCTCGACGACTCCTCGCCCGGCCCCGGACGAGGGGCGGGATGCTCTGGCTGCATTCAGCATGACCGTGACCCGACACCGTCGAGACAGGGATGTGTCATGCCCAGAGGTTCCAGTTCCAAGCGTGAGCGGCAGTACGAGCACATCAAGGAGTCCGGTGAGAAGCGCGGCATGTCCGAGGGCCGTGCGAAGGAGATGGCCTCTCGCACGGTGAACAAGGAGCGCGCGCGGTCGGGGGAGAGCAAGACGTCCAGCCGCAGCTCCACGCAGGGCAAGTCCGCCTCGCAGCGGGGCGGCGGGCGAGTACTGGCAACGGTTCTGGCCCCCGAGAGCCCTGGGTTTGTCGGTCAGAAGTAGGAACGGTCAGCCGCTCAGAGGGGCAGTTCGACGGCCGCCAGGGGATGCCTTGGGCTGCACGGAGGTTGTTGAGTGCGTCGGAGAATGCGGTCGGCTGCGGGTGCGATGACTGCGCTCTCCGATCCACTATGGCGTGGGCGTGACACGTCGGCGGGTGGTGATGTCGCGGTGGACGTACGTGGCGATGGCGAAGGCGGCCACCGTGCCGTACCCCCATACCTGGTTGTAGGTCAGGGCGCCGGCGGCGATTCCCTGGGCGACCCCCACGACGTGGCCGATCTCCAGCACGGCCGCCGCGTAGCCCACGGTGCGGAGCAGGCGCCCGGAGCGTGGTGTGAGTGCCGCGGCGCATCCCAGAAGGGCCACCGGAAGGGGGAGGGCGGGGTAGCCGGGGCCCCAGTCGGGGAAGGCGATGAGCGTGAGTGCGAGCAGGAGTACGGAGGGTCCGAACCGCTTCACCGCCTCGTAGCGGTCCGCCTCCGTGTGGGCGGGCGGGGCCGGGGCGACGGCCGCGACCGTGGCCGGGATGGTGGCCGGGATCGTGGGGGCGGGCACCGGGAGCTCGGGCTCGGGCGGTACGTCGAGCCGGCGCAGGGCCTGGGCGAGAGCAGCGGCGTCCCGGTAGCGCCGGGCCGGCTCCTTATGCAGCAGGGTCAGCACGAGGTCGTCCCAGGCCGCGGGGATGCCCGATGACACCGAACCAGGCGCCGGGGGTTCCTCGGTGAGGTGCGCCGAGAGGTAGCCGACCGTGTCCGGGGCCTGGAACGGCAGGCGTCCGGTGAGCAGTTCGAAGATCAGGCATCCGACCGCGTACAGGTCGCTGCTCAGCTCCGGGACGCCGCGCGCTTGTTCGGGGGCCATGTAGGGAGGCGTGCCGACGATGAAGCCGGTCCGCGTCAGGCGGTCGCCGGTCACGGCAGGGTCGGCGGCCCGCGCGACGCCGAAGTCGAGGACCTTGACGATGCCGGACGGCGTGACGAGCACGTTCGACGGCTTGATGTCCCGGTGCATGATCCCGGCGTCGTGCGCTGCGGCCAGCGCGTCGCATATCTGGGCGCTCCACCGCGCCACAAGCGGCGGCGCGACGGCGCCCCGGCGCAGCGACGCGTCCAGACCCTCGCCCTGGACCAGTTCCATGACCAGGAACGGAACCTTGTCCTCTCCCTCGCCGGACTCGCCGAGGTCGTGGATCGTCACGATGTTGGGGTGCTGGAGGCGGGCCGTGATGCGTGCCTCGCGCAGGAACCTGGCGCGCGCTTCGTCTCCGCGGGTGCCACCACCGGCGAGCAGGGAGATCACCTTGACGGCGACAGGCCGGTCCAAGGTCTCATCGCGCGCCTCCCATACCTGCCCCATTCCGCCCTCACCGAGCCGGCGCCCCAGCCGGTATCGGCCGCCCAGAAGATGACCCTCCATGGCCGCGTTTCCCCCGTCCCCACAGACCTCGCCCCGCCTCGCGCCGCGAACCGGCGCAAGGAGATCATGACCCGGACGGCACAACCGGCGCATCCCCTCACCGGATGTCCGGCCTGGCTGGGCTACGGCCGGGGAGCTCCCTCCAGGGCCACCCTGAGCAGAGTCACCATCGGTCAGCATGGCCCTTCCGGCACAAGCCGCGTGGAGCACAACCAAGGCCCCGAAGCAAGCACCGGGGCGTTCTCGAAACTCGGCTCTGCGTGCGGAACACCCGTCTCGGTGACGTGCCGGGTGCTCAAGCTCGCCAGACAGCCGTACTACCGTTGGCTCGACAAGCCGGTGGCCGACGCCGTCCTCGCTGGCCGCGGCGGACGGGAAGTCGGTGTGGCGCTGGTCGCCTGCTGGTGACTGGTCCAGGATCGGCGGGCCGGCGTTTCGCCACTACCGCTCCCTCGCATCCGGGAGTGAGAACGCTGGTCCCGGACGCGGGCGCGTCGGCGCGAATACGTGTGGCGAACGCGCGGGTCGGTCGTTCCGCTGACGGCGGCCTTGGCACCGGACTCCTCCCAGGCCCGGTACAGCGCTCGGTCGTCCATCGCCGTGACGGCCCTGGACAACGCCGTGGCCCGGCGTGGCCGCACCTCGTCCAGGCTTCAGCGCTGAGGTGACAGGACGGCCTGGATCAGCTACGAGTACCGGGCGCCGAGTTCCTGGCCGCCACCGGCGGCGACATGGCCGTCTTCGGCACCCCCGACCGTCTCGCTGGCTTCGGCGGCGTCGCCCCGGTCCCGCGTGACTCCGGCAAGATCAGCGGCAACCTGCGGCGTCCGCAACGCTACAACCGCTGGCTCCAGCGCGTCCTCTACACCTCCGCGCTCTTCAGCATCCGACGGTCCGAGGAATCCCGCCGGTTCTACGACCGCAACGCGCCGAGGGCAAGCGGCACACGCAAGCCGTCCTTGCCCTCGCACGCCGCCGCGTCAACGTCCTCTGGGCCCTCCTCCGCGACGGACGGCGCTACGAGCCAGCTCCGCCGACAAGGGCTGCCGCATAGGAAGGGAGGCGACACGCTGCGCGCGGCCAATTGGCCTGACCGACCTCGTCAGACCAGGCAAAACTCGTTACCTTCCGGGTCTGCCATCACCACGTGATCCGGCCTGCCCTGCAACTCGTCCTCGCGGAGCACGGTCGCGCCCGCAGTGGTCAACCGCTGGACCGCCTCGACCACGCGCGGCCAGCGCACCTCCCACGGGGTTTCACGGCCGCCACCAACTTGGACGTCGATATGCAGCCGGTTCTTCGCCGCCTTCGGCTCCGGCACCTTCAGGAAGGACAAGGTGGGGCCCACGCCGTCCGGATCTGAGAGGTACGCCCCGTCATCCCACTCGTCCTCCGGAACCTCATGATGCGAGAACCACTCCTCCCAGCTCCCGAACCCTGCGGGCGCGGGCTTCTCCGCGTAGCCCAACGCCAGCGCCCAGAACGCGGCCAGTTTCCCCGGGTACGCACAGTCGATCGTCAAGCTCCACTTTGTCGCCATGAGCCCTCCCCAGTCGGATGAACGGACTGTACCGCGCACCTCCGACACCTCCTGCCCGCTATCTCAAGCGTGCGCCACGGCTTGACGAACGGCATTAGGAATCGGTGGTGCACGGTCGAGCTTCACTGGCACAGGACAGGCGATGCCGTGGTGAGGCCCGCCAGTTACGCGATCTGGAGCCCTCGATGAGCGAACAGCCGGCCCCCGCCGACACCGTCCGGCAGCGGTGACCTCGGCCGACATGGCCTCGCCTGACCTGTGACAGCGAATCTGCGCCGATTGCCATCCAAGTTGGACCGCGCACTTCGTGTCGGCGAACCTGGACCGCCGCTGTGCGGCGCACTTGCTGGGTCTCTCTGTCGTTGGTCCCTGCCCGAGCAGGCCAGATCGCTGCGCGCCCTGCCCGAGCGGTGTGAAGCATGACTGGCGTCGTGCTGCGGACTACACGTCTTCGACCCGGAGGCCGTGCTCGAAGAATGTGAGGTACGGCGTGGTGCCGCCGTCGCGGTGGTTCAGCAGGGCGACCATGCCATCGACGTTCATGCCCGCGCCCGTATAGAAGCGGTAGTCGTCGAAGTTCGCCAGGACTTCCTTGGCCAGGGCGGCCGACTCCCTCTCGAAGCCTCGGCGGCCTCCGGCTTCGTCTCGCTCAGCGTGGCCGTCAGGTGCTTCAGGTAGCCCTTGATGTAGATGGTGTACGACTTCTTGTCGAACGAGGTCTCCACCAGGCGGTGGGCGTGCGCCACGTTCAGCACCTGCTCGGAATCGGCGGAATCCTCCGCCGCGGCGGCCGTGTCCGACTCCTCGCCGAGGTCGACCTCCACGCCTCTGTTCACTGAGATCATCTGGGATTCAACCTCGTAGCGTCCCTCCATCTCTTTGACCGGGAAGGCGTCGCTGAAGAGCTCGTCGCCGCTGATGGTGTCGATGAAGAGGCGCATGGTTTGCACCGGTCCTTTCTCGGGCGGTCGGGCACGAGCCCGGATTCGCCGGACCGGCACCGGTCGGCGGTCGTCCTTCGACCGTGTCGTCAAGCACACAGGGTGATGGACCTATTGCGCAACGTGCCGCGTGGAAGGTCATTCGATCCGGTGGACCCAGAGCGGCAAGTGTTGCGGTCACGGTGGCTGACCTGCGGCGGCCCAGGTTCGCCGACACGAAATATGGTTGGTCCAACTTCGATGGCAACCGGTCCAGGTTCTCGCTGGCACGGGTCAAACGCACTCACCCGGGCCGTGCAACACCGACGCTGCAACACGACTGCGCGTTGCACCCCTGACCTGTACAAACGTGGCCCAACAGTGGGCGAACGCGGCCGCCTCCTCCACCTTCTGGTGGAACGTCATGACCGTGCGCAGGTTGTACGCCGCGGCGTGCTCCAGGAGCGCGGCCTGGAGCGGCGCCAGGCGCTGGCCCGCTTCTCTGTCTCGCCCAGGACGGGGGAGGGGGCGCGGATCTCCGGCGGTGCTCCGAGTGCGGTGAACCGCTGCCGCCGGAGTTGAGCCGCTCACGCCTGGGTCGCTTGGGGCGGCTGGTTACATGCCAGGCATGCCTGGCATGCCGCCGCCCCCGCCCTTCTTCGGGCCCATCTGCTTCTGGAACCCGTTCTGTCCCTTGTTGAGGCCCTGCTGGAAACCGTTGACTCCCGCCTGGTTGCCGTCCATGAAGGCCATGCCGCCCTTGTAGAAGGACGCCTTGCCGTTGGCCATGCTCTTGTTCATGCACCCCTTCACGCCCCGGCAGTCGGTGGCGGCAGCGGTGGTGGCGGGGGCGGCGACAGCCAGAACAGTTGTCAGCAGGGTGACCGTCATAGCGGCGCGTTGTATAAGAGAAGTCATAGTCGGTGCAACGATCACCGGTTGACTCGGTCACCCATAGCCGCAGGTGGGTATGGGCGGGGCCCGGGACCGTGATCCCGGGGCCCCGCCCGTTTGTTTTCATAGAGATTCACGGCCCGCTCGGTCACCTGGGCAGTGAGGGTGGTGTGGGGCACGGTGGTGCCGGCGGCGGCGGCGGTGCGGGCGGCGCGGAAGCGGGCCGCGTCGAACCCGTAGGGGTGTGGCTCACACTCTTGACCTACCCGCCCCAGGCCAGGTGCGTTCACCCTGAACAGACCATGGGTGACGGGGTTCTTGCACGGTCCGTTCAGGGGCGGGGCGCACGACGGGCGCGGGCGGCGAGTTCGGCGAGGGTGGGCGCCGGCTGGCGCCAACGGCGTCCCACGACGGTCTGGCGGCCGGTGAGGGTGCGGGTGGTGAACCCGGGCGTGAAGTGCTCGTCGCCGTCCTCGAAGGTGATGAGGGTGGCGGCGCTGTGTTCGGCGGCGTGCGCGATGGCGGCGGCACCAGAGCTCTCCGTGGCGGTTCGGGTGCTGGCGGAGCTGATTCCGCCGGTGGCGCCTGTCTGACGGATTCCTCGATCTGGGGTAGGCATGGCTGCTCTGCGCCGTGGGGCGGATGTTTGCTACCTGGTGGTGCGGGTGATGGTGACGGATGCCTGGCCGTCGCCGGGGAAGGTGTAGGTGTTGTGCCCCGGGGTGACGTTGAGGGTTCCGGTGCCGAGGGTGTTGCCGGTGCCTTGTTCGTTGGTCTTGGCGAGGTTGACGACGATCTGCTTGAGTACGGCGTCGCCGTCGTCGAGGCTGGGCACGGGGATGGTGATGGTCTTCATGGACTGGAGCTTGTTTTCGTATTCGGCGGGGTAGCAGGTGCCGCTGGGGGTGCGGCAGTTGAAGCCATTCCTGAAGCGTTCGACGCGGAAGATCCGCTCGTCCATGGTCGACCGAACCGTTTGGCAGGCGTACTCCGGCGGGGCGTGCTTGTCGCACTCCTTGCGGGTGCGTTCGACGGCGAGGTAGATGCTGCCGTAGACGGGGGCGCCGGCTGTCCCGTCGGTACCCACGGCACCCTCGACGAGACGGCCATCGCCCGCTACCGCGAGACCGGCACCGTGGTCGCCGAGTGGGACTGCGGCCCCGCCGGCGGCGACGGCGACGACCTCACCCCCGAGCAGCCCCCGACCCACCGCCCGTGAACCGCACCCGTCCCAGCGCGGCGCCCCGGCCCACCGCCGGGGCGCTGCGCCTCGTCGAAGCCAGCACCACCGCTCCGGCCACGATCCACATCAGCGCGTACGTGCGGCAGATGACCGCCCACTGCCCCTACTTGGCTCCCTCCCTCCAGCAGAGCCTGACGAGCTGGACCGTGTATCGGGCCGACGGCGAGCCCGCGGCGGTGGAGGCGGAGCTGTTCCACGCTGGTGTCCAGGCCGCGGAGTGGCTGCGCCCGCTGCTGAAACGGCCGCACGGCGGGCTGCGGTGCGAGAACATCGTCCTCCTCGGCGATGTCCCCGGGGCACGGCATCGTGACCTGTTGGCCTGGCCGCACTGGGTCCTGAAGAACCTCTACGGCCCCGTCGGGATCATGTTCGGCAAGTTCCACGCGGGCGAGGAGGAAACCACCCGGGCCGGCGCCCGGATCCCGGCCGCCCCTGTCTCGTTCCTCCCTGTGAGGGCCGCCGTACGCCGCCGCGACCCCCGCTTCCTCACCGAGACCCCGGACCTGGCGGCCGCGCTCGCCGTCGCCGAGGACGACGGCCGCGACCTCCTCGAGCACGTCCCCGACCAGTGGAAGGAGATCAAGACATGGGCCAAGCGCTTCCTCCCCCCGGTGAAGCCCTCACCCGCCTCACCGAACAGCTCGATCCCCTCACCGCAAGGCTCCTGAGCGACCGGCGCGGCTCCCGGGCCTGGAAGATCCAAGGGCCCCGGGGAGCCGTGGCCGTGAAGGCGAACAGCCCCGACGAGGCCGCCGCCCGGGACAAGACAGCCGAGATGGCCCAGGAGGACGAGCACCTCCTCCGCCTCACCGCGGCCGGGGTGATCCGGCCCGGCTACCGCGTCGACGCCGGCCCTTGGGACGGTGGCCGGTGGCTCGCGGTCCGCTGGGTCGACGGCGTCCCGCTGTGGCGGGCGCTCGCCCTGGCCCGTGGCCCCGAAGGCGACCGGCCCTCGGTGAGGCCCTGGCTCCAGCAGATCGCCCGCACCTGGTCCGAGCACCTGGCCGGCCTGCACGCCGCCGGATGGGCCCACGCCGACGTCCAGCCCACCAACACCCTCATCACCGAAAGCGGCCGCGCCGAGGTCATCGACTACGCCCTCGCCTGCGGCCCCGACCCCGATGGGCGCCTGCCGTACCGCGGTGCCCTGACCCACACCACCGCCCCCGAGATCGCCGCCGCCGTCCTCGCGACCCCGGCGGACACACACGTTCAGGCGGAACCGGCCGCTGACGTGTGGAGCCTGGGCGCCTCCTTGTTCTGGTGCTGGACCGGTCACCGCCCCGTCCCTTACGACGACAGCACCGATCGCCCGGACAAGCTGGCCGTCATCGCCCAAGGCCGCACCACCCCGCTGGCCGACGTACGGCCCTGGCCGTTTCCCACCTTCGCGGCCACCATCACCGCCTGCCTGGCACCCGACCCCGCCGACCGCCCCACCGCCAAGGAACTGATCGCAGCATGGTGACCCTGCGCGCCCTGACCCTCGACGACGCCCCCGCCCTCACCCGCATCTACAGCGGAGCCTCGGTCCGCTACACCACCGGCCGCGCGCTCCCCCTCGACCAGGCCCAGGAGAAGATCCGCAGCGCCCTTACCCGGGCGGCCGAGACGCCGAGGGCGCAGTGGAGCTGGGGCATCCTCGCCGCCGACGAGATGATCGGCCTCATCGCCCTGCGCCGCCGCTCGCCCGTCATGGGGACCATCAGCTACATCCTGCGCGAGGACACCTGGGGCAACGGCTACGCCACCGACGCCGCACAGCAGGTCGTCGCCTTCGCCTTCACCACCGCCGGCCTGGACCGGGTCGAAGCCATGCACCACCCCGACAACCCGGCCTCCGGCCGCGTCCTGGCCAAGGCCGGCTTCAACCGCACCGGCACCACCGACCAGCCCGCCGGCGACGGGTCCGCCGTGCCGTACGAGGCGTACGCGATCCAGTGCGACTGAGCACGCTGGTTGTCACCAGCACCCAGGCGCGACCTGGTGTCCCTCGTCGGCGTGAGCACGGTTGTTTTCACCAGGTGCGCACGCTACTTGTCACCAACTCGCCGTTCGCAGGCTTGTTGTCACCTGGGCCGATCTCGTGAGGCGGCCCTGACCGGCGCCGGTCGGCGTGGCCGATCTTGCAGCAGCTTGGGCCGAGGGCTGTCCGGTCTCAGGAATCTCCGAGTATGCCGACTCGCCGGTCCGCGGACAGGCCGATCCAGGCCAGGCCCCCTGGCGCAGGAGACGCTCCTTCCCTTACAACGGACCATGGCCAATCGCCGCCTTGCTCCTGACGACCTGCCGGCACCGGAAGAGTGGAGCGATCCGGAGCGCCGTCTGTGGTCGGCGTTCCGTGACGGCGGCGTGCTGGACCTGTGTACGGGAGTGGCGTCCGAGGATGACCCCGCCGGCGGGGCGGCGTGGGGCCCGGAGCGGCAGATCAGGGCCCTGGTCATCGCACAGCTCCTGCTGGAGGGGCCGCCCGCCCGTCCCGGGAAGGTGCGCGCGCTTCGTGTCACGGGCGCGCGAGTGACCGGTGCGCTCGACCTCACGTCGGCGACTGTCGACTGCGAGATCGACTTCGACGCGTGTTCGTTCGCCGAGGTCCTGAGCCTCCGTCATGCTTCGGCGCTCGCCGTCTACCTCCAGAAGTCGCACCTGCCCGAGCTCAGTGCGGAAGCCCTGCGCTGTCCGAGCCTCGACCTGCGCGACGCGGTCGTGGAGGGCAACGTATGGATCCAGGGCAGCCAGTTCAGCATCGGGCGGTGGCGCTCGCGGTGTGCGCGGTCCTGACCACGCTGGAGAACCCCGCCGCGACCCTCGACGACGTTACCCGGTCCTGCTTCGAGTCCCCGGCCCCGGAGATGGCGGCCCGCTTCGGATGGCGGGTGCGGCCTGCGGCGCCGGAGCACACGTGCCCGGTGTGCGGGGGCGGGGTGATCCTCGCGAGTCGGGGTTGGGCGTCGTGCGCGAGCGCGGATTGCAGGTGGGGTGACATGGCCTGCGAACTGTCGGGCGCGCTCCCGGGGTGGGAGCGGTGAGAGGCGGGCCGATAGGCCGGATAGGTGAAAGGGGCGGCGGATTCGCCGCCCCTTTTGTATGCCTAATGGGGGTTGATGGACAGCCCTGCGGGCTGGCCCGCCCCCTATGTGCCCTTCGGGCACGGGCGGGCAAAAGAGCTGCCCTTCGGGCAGGTCGCTTCGCTCCCGGGCCCCTTTGAAGGCGCTTCGCCGGGGCCCGCCCCTGCGGGGCGAAGGAAGAAACCCGCCTTGGGCCGGGCTGGGTGGGCCCGCCGCGGCCCCATGCCATACACGCCGGGGTGCTCGGCGCGGCTTCTGGCGTAGTCGCTCACTCGAATGGCTTGTTGTGCTGGAGAGGGTAGAAAGCGCGTGGCAAGGTGAATCGATGGGTTTAATCGGCTTCGAGTGAAACGAGTCTTCCCGATGTCTCATGGATTTCC